>NZ_JBHZGO010000033.1:0-28386 GCF_042747725.1 Coleofasciculus sp. H7-2 | reverse complement strand
TTTTTAGATTCAAAGGTTTTAAATTTTTTAAGGCTTCGGATGCATCTTTTAACATCCGTTCTATCTCTTCTGTTGTCACTATACCTTTCGACGCTACGCTATGAATATCCGAATCTAAAACTTCTTGGATTATCTTCTCTGCAAGTCTCTTTGTATAAGTTCTTTTCTTTTTCACAAAATCTAGGTTTTCACTAAATGGTTTTTTACATATTTCACATTTGAATTGCCGTCTATTAATTTCTAAAAATACTGATTTTTCTCCCAAAGGTATGTCTTTCACAATATGTCGATTGATGCGGTTTGTAAAATTATTCCAATCCCAGTGTGAAACCGATGTGATATGACTTTGAGAGAGTCTAAATCTAGAAGCTCTGTTAGAATTTTAATATCTCTTTTGCTAGCCATAGCTGTAAATTCACCTAAAAATACTATGCTTATATTTATAGTTAATAAAAAATAGTCTTTACATGTCAATCTGTTCAATCCTTTTAGTAACTTTTTGAGATATTTCTTAATGTTTTTTCTAATTATAACTAGTGTTTTGGCATAAAAAGTACTGAAGAGCCAAAATTATTAGAAGAGCTTAATAAATTTGCAGATAATTATCTCGAAAATGCACCTAGCAACGCTCCTGTCAAACCAGAAAACTCAAGTGTTTGTTTAGAGAAGAGTTTATTGTGCGATCACTTTGCAAAAGCTGGCTTCAATTAGTGCGATCGCTCATCGCGTAGGTTGGGTTGATGCAGGAAACCCAACATCTGATTATTCACTACCAACACAACCATCACATTCAATGGGACTATCGGCACCCCAATTTCTTGTATAGAACCCATTTGAGATCTCAAGAAGAAGCTGCAAGCCTTTTAATCATTAGCCTGATGAAGCAAAGGTTGATTTTGGCAGTTGCATTCGCGGCGGGTTCGCTCAAAGTTTTTAGTCAGGATTTTACAGCGCTCCATCCAGGCATTGGATCGTTCAATGACCCACCGGGCGATAGCTGGAACGAATCCAGATTTTCCCTGTGCTGCCTTCTCTTGTTTCGAGGGTTTCGTCGAGAGTTGAAACTTAATTTTCGTCATGATTTCGGGATAAACCGGCTCTAATGCCTGAGTTAAATGTTCCGGGTGATAACCATGGTCTAACAGGATGGTAATTTTCGGAATACTAACCGGTTTAGCCTTGAAATAGTCGAGGTTGAGCGTCAGCATCTCGACCAATCCCGCATCGTCACAGACGTTGGCATTTGTGCAGTGAGTGAAGAAGGGAAACCCAAGTGTATCAACAGCTAGATGCCTTTTAATCCCATTGGTTGATTTGTAGAAACAATACCCTTTTGAATCCGCGCTGGCATTGCAGGTGTTTTTCACGGCTTGGGAATCAATGATGATTAACGTCGTCCACTTGGGCTTTTTTTTACTGGCTCGCGTACTTGTCCGTGCAAAGCACTCATCAGTTCCTCAAACACTCCAGCGGCTCGCCACTGCTTGTAGTGCCAATAGACGGTTGAGTAGGGCGGAAAATCTTGAGGCAAGTCTTGCCAATTGCAGCCATTCTTGAGTTGATAGAGGATGCCATCCACAATCTCTCGCTTTGTCCAGTTGGGAGGGCGTGTCTGTTTCTGCGTCGGTAACTTCTGGAGCAGCAAGGGTTCAAAAATTTCCCATTCTGGATCCGTGAGACTGCTGGAATATGCCATAGCGACTAGATTAGAGGGGGTAGGTGCCTTCATTCACCATTATAAAAAATGTCAAATGGGTTCTATAAGCACCATCCTGCACACAGTGATGAAAACTGGAATATATCCAATATGATTGGCGCTGCGACTAATCCATGCTTGAGCGGATTGGAATGAATGTAGTCTACATACTGCATGAAATCCGTTTCCAGCAAGAATTTGATGCTCCCATTCATCGACGCTGCCAGATAGCTTGCTCGCCTTTACTTAAACGCGATGCTGAGCGATATTGTTTGTACTGTTCAGGGCAACGACGGCTAAATTCACTCTTATAGAAACCCCTTCCCAGCCCTCCCCGAAACGGAGAGGGAGCAAGATTCAAGATTTATTCCCCCCGAAACGGGGGGAATGAGGGGGGTTAATTTGATTCATACAAGAAGTCTAGTGGAGATGATCGGGTAGAATAGCGATTGGCTTTACCAGTACCCAAAGAGCGATCGCATCAATAATAAATGGCAATCTGGGCTTGATTGTGCCAAAAGCTGTGCGGAGCAATTCTACTGTTTCAGGTTCCCGGAATAAGGCAAGGCGTTGGTAGATGACACCGGGGGTTTTGGCACGGCGGTATTGAATAAGTTGACCCATCAGTTTTTTTCAGGATGGGCAAGAGGAATATAATTCTAATAATTTAACAGGTGTGTTGGGTTTCAAGAGCGTCAACCCAACCTACGATAGAGCGATCGCACTGGTTGGGCTGCTGCCTCTCGTTCCGTTCTCCGCTTACTGCGGAGGTAAGTTGGGCTGGGCGATGACGGGGCAGTTGATGATCGCCCGCGTCGGTCTCAAGCCAGCGACGTAGCTGTTACCGGGTCCGGGCGGATTAATGGAAGCGCTGGCGATCAATCCATCCCGCACCAAGCCTTCGAGATCGCCAAAGGAGGTGATCCGGCGCATCTTACCGTCCTTGACCGCCTTCTCCGTCCACATGTTCACATGAGCGTCCCAAAGCGGGCTGTAGTTATTCGACTGCGAGCGATTGTCGTTGTCGGGGTCAATGGGGAAAACATTGATCGGGTCAATCCCTGCGTTGGCAATCGAAGCGGCAAAGCCCTGATCCTGATGCGTCTTGGTGTCGGTGATCCCGTTCAACACCGGGGAGAATCCCAGCAGCGCCGAGCGGTCGCTGGGGCGCGATTGACCGTATCCCAATACCTTGGCTAAGCGCGGCGTGTGTACTCCGTTCTCCAGCGCCGCTGGCAATTCTTCGGAAACGTCCGTTACCAGATGATAATAGTACTGCTTGCCGCCCTGAAAACCGTCCAGAAGAGACAGCGTTACTGTGCGCTTTTGGAGATCGATTGACTTGACCCGGTCGTGGGTTCCCGAAGCGTTATTCACCATCTGCACGTTCAGGACGACGCCGCTGGGCAGGACAACCATTGAAGACCATTCGGCGTCGCCGACGGCACCGGCTTTAGCCGTCTTGGGCGGGAAGGGCATCGTCATTGAGCCGGGGATGACCAGATGCTCCGGCGTAAAGTCCACATTGCCCCGGAAGCGCATTACGCCATCATCCAGGGTCACACGCTGCGCCCCGTCGCCCACGGCGTGGCGCAGCTTGGGAGCGTAGTTGAGACCCATCTTACGCGCCACGTCGAAGTCGGATGCGTCGGTGATGATGTAGTAAACAGGTTCATTCTTCGGGGAGAGACCGCGAAACAGCGGCAGCGTCACGAAGGCCGCGCGATAAGTGAAGTTGACCTCCAGCGCGCTCTTGACGAAGACGTTGTCCTCCTTCTTGAAATTGACGGCGGTCGCCGGAGAGTAGGCGGGCCGACCGGATTCGCGGGCCGCCGTGGTCTGCAAAGTGTTCGCTTCTTTCATGCCGTCCTGAGCTGAAGCGGGCGCGCCGGTAAGGGCGGGCAGCGCTGTCAGGACGGCGAAAGCGGCAACGGCGATGCGGCGCGAGGTCGGTTGGAACGGTAGTTGGAACGTCATGAGAAATCTCGTTGTGTGGCGAAACGGATGCGCCTTTATGTTTTTAATCTACCGTTTCCTCATCACGCTTTTTCACGGACTTATTCTTTTTTGGTCACGAAACCTGTTTTTTGTCAAGAAGCGCGAAACACAAAAAAACGCCCCGATCGGCGGCGCTGTTGTTCTAGGAGTATTCGTAGGTAATGTTCAATGACAGGAAACGCGACCCTGCTTTTCCTGGTATCGTTGGTGATACTCTTCGACGCGGAAACATCATTTTCGTTTCGGTCACGGCTTGGCAGACGATTCAAAACGGTATTCCTGCGATGTCGGCACTTGGGAAGCGGCTTCGTCGATCCACAACGTCAAAGAACCACGCGCTCTCAAAGTCGCGTTATACTCGTGCCAGCGCATCGCCGTAGGGAATGGAAAACGCTCTTGAAACCCAACATCTCTTTATTCACTACCAACACGACAATTCCATTCAATCGGACTATCCACACCCCAATCTCTTGTATAAGCACCATCCTGCACACAGTGATGAAAACTGGAAGCAAAGTTGAGGCGTGACAGGCATAATGCTCATCTTGAAGCTATAAAAGCGTAATCGCTTTTCATGAGTCAACAGAGCGATCGCTCACATTAGTTTTGGCTGTATGTAGAAGTGCGATCGCCTTTGGTACGCTACGCGATCGCTTTTCCGGAGTGAACAATTCAGAGAATCTCTCAACCGCCCATTTCCTTGCCTAGTAAAGGCTATAGGCGATACATCTGAGAGATGTGGCAAATAGGACACGATGAGTTTTAACCAAGACTGAACCATCTTCACCCTTGCCTGGTCTAAGGTAATACAACAATCGGATCTGTTGTTGCTGCACACTAACAACCCGGAATTTCCACACTTATGAAGATGAAACCTTTGTTCTTCTTGCCAGGCGCGATCGCGTTGATGCTTGCCGCTTCCCCAATGATTCCCGCTTTCACTAACGTTGCCTTTGCAGGTCCTGGTCGTGCCGGTGGCGCAGGAATGAAGTACAACCAGCTGAATTTGACTGATGCTCAAAAAGCACAAATGCAGCAAATTAAAGAGTCTACACGGCAGCAAATGGATGCTATTTTCACCCCGGAGCAAAAGGAACAAATGCGCCTTGCTAAAGAGCAACGGCAAAGACCTAATCTGAACCTGAGTGAAGACCAAAAATCAAGAATCAAAGCGGTTCGCCAGAGTACCAAGAGCCAGATGGAAGCAGTGCTGACTGCTGACCAAAAGCAACAACTTGAGCAATTGCGTCAGCAATGGCGTCAACGCCGTCAACAACCACAGTCCTAACGGGGGCGTTGCTCTTGCTTTGTCAGAAAAAGTAGCTCGAAAAGAGTTTACCTAGCCAGTACGAAGCATTAAGGGGGTATGGGAATAATCACTTCCCATGCCTTTTTATTGTCATCAAAAATAGAGGGACTTTCAATCTGAGCTGCAATCGCTTTGCTTCGCGCTTAACGTGCCTCGCTCTCACGGTTTATCGTCCCATCAGCGCGATCGCTCAAATCCAGTCAGAATATTAGCATCTAATGATAGTATCCTTGCTCAAATTGAGTAAAATGTGATGTTCTGTCCTATGCCATTAGCTGTGTACATACGAAGTAGGGCTAAATCAGCTTACATCTAGAGAGGAAATTGAATCCTATAGCATAAATTGCTCAAAAATCAATGTTTGAAATAATTATTATTTTTCTGATTATTGGGCTGATTATCGCGGGAATTTTAGTCAATCCTGCCCTAGTTAAACGGCGACGAAACCGTCTCCGACAGCGTCCTTTTTTACCACTGTGGAATGCGATTGTTGAGAATAATCTTCCTATTTACCTTTTTCTTTCTCCCGCTGAACGAAAACGGCTTCAGGGACACATTCAAGTATTTTTAGCCGAAAAACAATTTATTGGTTGTGGAGGATTAGAGGTAACGGAAGAAATGAAGGTGATTGTTGCGACTGTCGCCTGTTTACTCTTACTCAACGAGCGAGAAACCTACTTTCCTAAACTTCGTTCGATTCTGGTTTACCCTAGCACATATCTTGTTAATGAAACCGCTTACACTGGGAATTATATTGTTGAAGAAAGACGTGTAGCCAGACTGGGGGAATCGTGGACAAATGACCAACTGGTACTGTCTTGGGAACAGGTGAAACACGATACTTACAACTGGCGGGATGGACATAACGTGGTGCTTCATGAATTTGCCCATCAGTTGGATCAAGAAGATGGTAAAGCTGAGGGTGTTCCTATTTTGCAGCGAGACTCAGACTATGATCTTTGGGCAAAGGTGATGACACAAGAATATCAACAACTCTGCAATGATGTTCAACGAGGCGTAAAAACGGTAATGAATAGTTATGGTGCAACGAATCCCGCCGAATTTTTTGCCGTAGCAACAGAGACATTCTTTGAAAAACCGCACCAATTACTGAAGAAGCATCCAGCACTTTATGAGCAACTACAAGGTTACTATCAACTAGATCCGGTGCAATGGGTTTAGATATGTTCAACTCAACCTAAGGTGAGGCGCGATCGCACTGCGTCCACCTTCGATAATATAAGAACCGACAGGGATTACAAATCGCACCCTCATGGTCTAAAACAGGATATCGTCAAATTCGAGATTTGGAATATTGTCAACGACGCAAGTCAACTGACCTCCGTTAACCCGATAGGTCGCCAGCATCTTCTCAAAATCGTCATAAAACCGCACCTCAATTCCAACAGCACGAGAAATCCACTCAGCGTCATCAAAAAATTGTTGTAATGAGAAGTTTTGTGCTGGATAGGTGCGACACCAAGCACACCATCCAGTTGTTCTCCAGCGATAGCCTTCAGCCTTGAGCAAGTCTCTGATCGCGTAAGTACCGTTTCCATTCCGTCCCGCTTGGTTCCCTACCTTGATAGTGAGGTGTTTTACCGACCCAACCAAAGACTGATAATTAGACCAATTCACTGAAGAAATGGTTTTTCTGCTCCTCAATTCTTCAAGAAAAGGCGATACGTTGTTCGTTTCAGTGAGGATAAACAAATGCTCTACTTCACGAGTTAATGCAACGTAGAAAAGACGGCGTTCCTCGTCAAACACCTTCTGAATACTATCACCAAAAACACGAGAAAGCATCAAGTCGGGATGGAGTAAGGGGTAACACCGAGGGACAGCATCTAGTATGATGACTACCTTTTTTTCTAGACCTTTGTACTTGTGAGCTGTCGATATAGTTACCTTGTGCCTTAAGTTTTCAGGTAGATAGGATCGCACTTGTTGTAGAAAACTATCGAGTACGCCATCCTCGACTTATTCCGGCGCTCTCTGTAATTCACATACCACGGTAAACTGTTCTTGCGACTGAGCAAAACAATGTCTTTGTCTTCCTGAATAGCCTTGTCCACTAGGCGTAATACGGCAGGTGTTAAGGTATCTCCTGGATGATCTTCTAACTCTTTTTGGGTTGGCTGAAAAGTTCCTAGATCGGCAATCTCAACGACTCCTAATATGCTCTTATGAGCGCGGGCAGGAGTACCTAATCCCTGCATCAATGTATTGCTGATATCGACAATCGAAGTCGCCGAGCGGTAATTGGTAGCTATGTTTAGTTTGCGCGATGGCTGAAAAAATTGCGCGAAATTTTGATAAAACCGGAGGTCAGAACCAGCGAAGCCATTGATTGCTTGCCAGTCATCTCCAACACAGAAAAAGAGCGCTTGAGGATTCTGTTCTCGAATTGCTTCTATTAAATTGTGAAATAGTTCTGAGAAGTCTTGATATTCATCAATGAACACGTATCGCAGATGCTTCAAATCTCCAACGCCAGATTTACGGCGAAATACAGTTTTTCCTGATGCAACGATCTCAGCGGCTCTTTGCATCAGTCCATCAAAATCGTCCTCGCCTGTTGCCTTAAGACGTTCCAGATAGGACTTATAAAATGTTTGTGCAAGCCCCAAAAAACGTTGCTCGATACTGTTAGCACAGCTATGAGTATCAACGATTATGGCTAACTTTTCTGAGGTGAGGGACAGTTTGCGGCATCGCTGGATGAATCCCACTACTGCCTTAGTAAATCGGTCTATAGCGCGGTCTTTGATTCGCAACCAAATTTCTTCTTCGCTCAAGCGATCGCAAGTAATTCCGAAATCTTCAATAGAGCGCTTTAACAAAGTACAAAAACCTTCCACGCCTTCATGCTTTAAAGAACTTGGAGAGAGTTCAAGTAAACGCCAGTTAGAATTATTTTGCCAATACAGTCGCTTTTTAGCGGACATTGCATCATAATCTGGATCGCCTTCGAGTCCGAAATATTCTAGAACTATCCCT
The DNA here is from genome assembly GCF_042747725.1 of Coleofasciculus sp. H7-2. Classification (NCBI taxonomy): domain Bacteria; kingdom Bacillati; phylum Cyanobacteriota; class Cyanophyceae; order Coleofasciculales; family Coleofasciculaceae; genus Coleofasciculus; species Coleofasciculus sp. H7-2. Next base: position 20,383 of record NZ_JBHZGO010000033.1, on the reverse strand, counting down.
TGGTTGTCTCCAGTAAAAATTGTAAAGTCAGGGCGGTAATTGATTCCACCCCCCCAAAAATTACGCTCGTATTTATATTTGATATTGTGTTCAAATAGGAAGTCAGCAATGACCTTCTCGCCAAAAGATTTAAGGTATGTTCCATCAAGTCCTTCTCTTGGCAATGAGCGGCGGTAACGCAGCATCTCTTCAGGACTTTTGTCGTAGCCCCCCGAAGCGATGCGCTCCCAGTCTTCACGAAAGTGCGCCATCATCAAAACACGAATTTCTTCGCGGTAATCTGGGTCGCGTAGGTAGTCGTCAATTACAGACTGTAGGGCGCGGCTTTTACTTTGTTCACCATTTGGTTCGTCAAAAAGTAGGCTTTCTTCAGGATGAACCAAAGCGTAGGCTAATGCGTGAAAGGTCATTACATGAGGAATAGAACCTTGTAGCTGCTTGGCGAGGCGCTCTCGTATTTCCTCTGCTGCTTTACGATTGAAGGCTAACAACAACATCTCATCGGGTGCGATGCCGCAATGTTTCTGTAAAAACAAAGCTCGGTTGACCAAAGTAGAGGTTTTACCACTCCCAGCCCTAGCCACTACTTGAACATGACTTTCAACTGCACCAATAGCTGCTGCTTGTTCAAGATCAGGCTTGGAGTTCAAGTGATTTTTTACCCAAGATTGCACATAATTCGACTTTTCAGTTTGATACTCCTGAAGCGATATATGCTTAGAATAATTAGCTTGATAAAAGCTGTAAGCATTGAGAAAGTTTTGTTCAAAATAATTATTCAGGCTCTTAAGCAAAGCCAATTTTTCTGATAGCTGTTCCGGTTGTGTTAATTTAAGAATTTCTCCAAGCGGAATAGGTGGATTTATCTTTCCAAATTCTTTAAGAAATAGTATTTTTTCATATTTACAATTGTTCAATGGGAAGCTTAAGTAGTTTATGGTCAGGGTAGTATGTCTCACGGAGGATACTATTCCTGTCCCCATTGAAAAGTGTGTAACTTGTCTTTTAAGAAGAAGTTTCCATGCTACAGGGTTATCGCCAATGGCTTTAACAAAACTTTGAACATTGTCAATCGATGAACAGCTATTCATAAATGAACCTGCATTGTAATACGCTATCCGTTGGGAAAAGCTTTGAGTCTTGCAGCGACTTGAACGCCTATTTCTAGTTTTCCCGCAGAGTGATCAGGTCTAACACCGACTTCAAACGAGATCGCCTCCCACGGACAACCTCTCAACTACACCCTCACCCAGGACTGATGATTACTAAGGGCGATCGCATCGTTTAGCTTTTGCTGCACGCAGACACCAGCGCGAACTGACTTTTTCTGCGCTTCGCTATCGCAAGCGAGGCTGCTTAATCGCAGACTGAAACGAAACCAGGCAATTCTGACAACTGGGCTTGAATTAAGCTGCGATCGCTATCGTTTAAGCTTTTCTACTGAAACTTAAGCTCAGATGGTATTTTTCCACTCCATTCGGGAACTATAAGGTAAGATGCAATACCTTTGTGTACTTACTTCAAACTTTCGGTTGAGCGACCCCCTTGAACATCAAAACAGATCGTCCTGCTAAGAATACTCAACAGTTCCCCCTGCGTCTGATTCTTATAGTTCCCTTTTTATTACAAATATTTGCAGCGGTAGGATTAGTTGGCTATCTCTCATTTATAAACGGGCAGAAAGCAGTCAATGACCTAGCCAATCAACTAATTGACAAAGCCAGTCAACAGGTTGACGAACACTTGGATACTTATCTGGCACTACCACAGCAGTTGAACCAAATCAATGCAGATGCGATCGCTTCTGGACGATTAAATCTGAATAACCCCAAAGCTAGTGAGCAGTATTTCTGGAGTCAAGCCAGAGCTTTTAAAAATCTTAGCTACATTGGCTGCGCCTTACCGGATGGCAGAGAATCAGGCGCGGGGCGTTGGGTCAATGGAGTCGATCTTCTTGTCTATGAAAATCCCCGCAGAGGCGGTCTGGCATCAGACTATCTCGCTGACGAGCAGGGAAATCGTGTCAGTCTTGTGCAAAGCTATCAAAACGATCCGTTAGCGAACCTTTGGAATAAACAAGTGCTGAGAACACGTAGACCAGGCTGGTCTGGAATCTCTACGTTTGAGACAAGCACTGTAGAAATGGCTGAAGCAGGCAAGGCACTGGAAAGCCAAAACCCAGTTTCCAATGTTGGGATCAATTACTATGTCGCAGTCCCGGCTAGATATCCAGTTTATGACCAGAAGGGTAATCTGTTGGGTCTTCTGATGGTAGATTTGCTGCTAACGAATGTGAGTGAATTTCTTCGCAACCTGAAAGTTAGCCCTTCCGGACAAGTTTTTATCATGGAACGCGATGGCTTGCTGATTGGCAGTTCCAGCACTAAACCAGTAGTACACAAAGTCGATGGCAAAACAAGTCGGTTTAGTGCGCTAGAAAGCTCAGATCCGTTGATTCGCGCTGTGGCAGAAAAATTAAAAAAACAATTTAATAATTTCAAAACCCTTCAAAATACTCAAGAAATTGAGGTGATATTCAACGGGCAGCGTCAGTTTATTCAGGTCACTCCTTGGCGCGATGGCTTTGGTTTAGACTGGCTGGTGGTGGTCACCGTGCCGGAATCTGATTTCAATTCCCAAATTAACGCCAACACTCGCACAACTATCGTCCTGTGTCTGGGAGCATTGGCAGTGGCAACGCTCTTGGGAATCTACACATCACGCTGGATTACTCGCCCCATCTTAAAGTTGAGTTTGGCATCCGAAGCCATTGCCATCGGACAGTTAGACCAAACGATTGCAACTACCAACATCAAAGAGTTAGATGCAGTGGCACACTCCTTTAACCACATGGCTTCTCAGTTACAAGATTCCTTTAACGAACTGGCACAGACTAACGCCGAATTGGAAAATCGAGTCGAAGCTCGTACTGCAGAACTCTCACAAACCCTGGTTGATTTGCGGCGCACTCAAATACAACTGATTCAGACCGAAAAAATGTCCAGTTTGGGACAATTGGTTGCTGGAGTAGCGCATGAAATTAATAATCCGGTCAACTTTATTCATGGCAATTTAATATATACAGAAAAATATGCTCAAAACTTGCTGAATCTGGTAGATATTTACCAGCAGCAATATCCCAATTCCACTGCAAACATTCAAGATCAGATTGAAGAGATCGACCTCGACTTTCTCAGACAAGATTTTCCCAAGTTGCTGACCTCAATGCGAGTAGGAGCCGAGCGCATTCGGGAAATTGTCAAATCTCTCCGCAACTTTTCCCGTCTAGATGAAGCAGAATTCAAAGAGGTGGATATTCATGAAGGATTAGATAGCACATTACTAATCTTATTCAACCGCTTGAAACAAACTCCCGATCATCCAGGTATTCAAGTCATTAAAGACTATAGCCAACTGCCGTTGGTAGAATGCTATCCGGGACAACTCAACCAGGTGTTCATGAACGTGCTGTCAAATGCAATCGATGCCTTGCATGAATACGATCGGGAACGTACCTTTGAAGAGATTGTAGGTAATCCAAGTATCATTCGCATTTCCACTGAACTAAGTCATTCTAAGGGGGTGATTGTTCGCATAGCGGATAACGGTCTAGGAATGGCGGAGGATGTGCGAACCAAACTTTTTGATCCGTTCTTCACCACCAAGCCGATTGGCAAAGGGACTGGTTTAGGACTCTCCATCAGTTATCAAGTTGTGACCGAAAAACATGGCGGGAAATTGAATTGTCATTCCACACCGGGACAAGGAGCAGAATTTGCAATGGAGATACCCATTAGCCAAACTCTTAAACCCCTAAAGGGGGCGTTGGCGTAGGCTGTGGGAAGCTCCAGAGGGTATCCGCCCCGCTTTGCGATCGCGTTCTAACAATTAACTTAAAATTACCGCCTTCTATTAATAACTAACTCAAAGACCCGTTACAACTAGCTATTTTGATAAATCCCTAAGCAGTCACTAGAATCATTGCTAAAATAGCCAGCGCAATTCCTACGCTCTGCTGGAGTGTGACTGATTCATGCAATATAAATACCGCCAGAAGGATGCTGATAACGGGGTAAAGGGCAGACATCGTTGCCACCAAAGTGACTGGACCTTTGGAAACTGCTTGAAGGAAGCAAAAAGCACCTATAAAACCCAGCATCCCCGTGGTTATAGCAAAGGCAATACCTTTTGGATGTACGTCCAGTTGGAATCGCGAAGAAACGAGGACGATTACCCCTAATATTAAAGCGCCCACTACTTCGTAAACAATCGCACTTTTTGGTTCCAAATAGGTCGTGGTCAGTTTAGGAATAAACCCCCAAAATCCCCATACGATTAAAGCGCCTAATGTTGGTAATATCCAGCCTTGCATTGTTTAATAACCTCGCCTTCAAACAATAATTAACCCTTTTCAGGACTTACGCAACATCACCACATTTGGGGGCAACCACAGAGGGATTGAACCCGAAAAAACGCTATATGTATAAGCTTTGCGTAAGTCCTGCTTTTATTATTTGTAGAGAAGCGCATGGCACGTCTCTACAAATGTTCCTGCTCACATTAAAGCAGAATGGCTATCCGCAATCAAATCAAATCAGATTTAGGTACGCCAACAACCACAAGCCAGTTCAATCCATATTCCTCCTGCCAAGGAGTTACATAAATAAACTGATGTTCGCCGTTTAAGGAGAAATCAAACTGTTGACTGTCCTGAATCGTTTGAAAGTTGTTAAACCGTTTTTGCAACTCTTCAGCAATAGAACGAATCGCTAGATTTGGCGTGTTGAGAGCATTAAACCGTTCCAGTCTGCCATCCACTCTATGCACAATGGAATGCTCATCAGCACTACCCACCAACATTCCATCGCGCTCTATGATAAAAACTTGTCCAGAAGGAGTAACTTTCAGGGTACCCAGAAACTTGCTGATTTCGCTTAGTAGCACATCAACAATTGCCAACCCAAATAGCTTGCCATCTTTGTCATAGAGTGGACGTTCGGCATTAACCGCCACATAATTCTGATAACCGACATTAGAGGAGGTATCTTCAGGTTGCACAGACTCTTCGTCAGCAACCTCTACATCATCAATATCAGCCGTAAAGATGTGCGTCCAAATCGGTTTTCCTGCCTCAAGCGCCTGTTTATGCCAAGACTGCGACAGGGCATCATAATCATAGCTTTGGATCAGATGAGTGCGGTTTCCCTGCTCATCGGTTGCATAATCGCAGCCTTGAAAATTCCGATTTTCGTAAACCGACAATTGTGTTCTCTCGATCCATCTTCCAGCGCCTGATTCTTTACTACCGTCAGTTAAGGCAAAACCGATGTAGCTAATACTGGGAAAGATTTTAGCAAGCCTCCATAAATGCTGTTCGCTAGCGATCGCATTGTTGAGATCCAGTTGACCCGCAGCAACTATCTCTGCATTCAGTTGATTCAGTTGGTGGGGTAGCGCCATATACGCAGTCAACCGTTCGCTGACCCGCTGACCAGCTTGGCTGATTAATCGATATGCCAAGTTATGGACTGCCTCGGTCAATTCCACTTTGTCTGAGTTTGTTTGATGTTGATCTGTCATTTGCATACAGAATTTTGTTAGTCTAATTGACAACTATGAAGGCTGAGTGGAAGCTTCCAATACCCGTTGTGCAAGCATTTCTGTCTGCATTAGATTTAGGGAATAGGTGGAATTTTTTCCCGGTTTGCAACAAGATGCAAATTGAATGTCTCCGCGACATTTAGGAGATCCACACATACACTGAAATCCCTCCATATCTTCACCACAGAATGCAGCAAAGTCTACGGTCAATTCCTCACCCGCTTTGATATCCTGTAGCGCCATCAGATCGAGTCCTTGATACCCGGTGTTGGGGTCACAAGAGTGGTTTTGTAATATCCAGTTCCCTGGATTTGAGTCACGCAAAACCAGAATATCTTCACCTAAAGGATAAATATAACGCAACAGAGATGCTTGCTCTGCTTCAGTCCAGCGAGATTGAACGTGAGAACGGGTCACAATGCGCTGTGTTCTTGCTTCTCCTGGCACGATCGCATCGCCAGTTTTGAAATCCTGAGTCGCAAAAATGCCATAGGTTGCGATCGCGCTTTTGCCTACGCGATATTTCTTTTGACGGCGCTGGTGTCCGGTAATTCCCTCTGCAATTATCTGGTTAAAAAATCCAGCGTGACCTGCTGGATCAAACTTCAGAATATAATCTGCTACCGTTTCATAACCCTGAGTACCAAAAACAGCGCAAGGGGAATTAACTTCTAGGAAAAAGATTTCTCCATTCTCGTCAACTCTCAAGTCAATCGAAGCATAACCACCCTGATTCATTTCTAAAAATAGTCGTCTAGCCGCATCTCGCAAACTTAACTCAAGCTGCGGATCGTCACAAGGAACATACCATTCTGGGTGACTTTGACGGAGTTTTAGATCGTAGGCTGGAAAATGCTCATCTTTCGGCGGCACAAACTCGATCGGTTGATAGACAATAGGCGAACAAGCATCGTCTGGGTTAGCAACCAAAAGCACTGTGAACTCGCGTCCAGCGATGTACTCTTCAATCAGGATGGTGTCAAAGTCAGCAATTAGCTCAGTAGCTTTGCTTAACAGAGCCTCTTTTGTAGTTATATGCGATCGCGCATCAATTCCCAGACCATCTCCGGATGCTGCTGGTTTGACAAACAAAGGAAAATTTAGTTCGACAGCGGCATTCTCTACATCAGTCAGCGTTTGGGCAACCCAAAATGCTGGCGTATCAACTCCTGCAAAATAAGCAATATGCTTCATTTCCTGCTTAGGAGAATCATACAAAGTTGCGGCAGAACCTGTGTAGGGAAGGTTCAGAGCCTCCAATGCGCTCATTACTTCATGGCAAGAAGGAACATCCCAATGTCTATAACCTCGACAAAGATTGACAAAGATATCGTAACCCCCTTTCTTCAACTCTTTTAACTGACGATAGATTGTTGCTTTATTGAGGACTACAGACTCTACTTCGTCTTCTGGCTTTAGATTGGGGAAATAACTCAGTGAAGTGTATGGTTCAAAGTTTACCGTCGATTGAGAATAGTCAGGTTGCAGAACGCATACTTTCATGTTGGAAATCTCAGAGAGTTGTTTTAGTTGTGGAGTTCTAATTGGCGTTACTTGACTGCTAAGCTACACAGCGAAGCAAACAAGCTGAAGTGCTTGCTGAGACTTTTAAATTGCGACCTCGTGTAGCCTCAGCATAGGAAAACTGAGATGGCTCAAAGTGAAGCTTTAGATAGTCCATCAGGCGTAACACTTGAAGTGAACCATCGGAACAATGAAAGATATCAATTGAGGCATGACCTGTCTCAGGATAAGTATGGATAGAAACATGAGATTCACTAACGATCGCCACTGAAGTTACCCCAATTGGATAAAATTTATGACTGAATAGTTGCACTAATGTAAAGTCGGCTACTTTCAATCCTTCTCGCATCAGTTCTTCTATTTTGTCTACATCATTCAGAAGCTCTGTGTTACGGCAATCACTGAATTCAACAAGAAGGTGAGTTCCACAAAATTCCATACTTAGTTACCTACGACTTTGTTTTTATAACCCTGATTGAATCAGCCCCAAAATCCCCACCCGGCACTGAATAACCTTGAAGTACGTCTTCACTGAGGTCTAATGGCTGAAAGACTATCCAAAACTCCTGAAACCCTTGAAAAAACGTAGAGAATGGTAGAGCGTAAGCGAAACCCAACAAACTGCACCAGTGCTGGGGAACGTGAACTCAAAGGGAGCCTACACATCCGAGATTTGGATAGTCTTTCAGGGTCTAACGGTCTAGCGGCGTTATCAGTGCCAGCAGCAGAAAATCTTGTGAGCTTATTAATAGTCTTCCCAAATCAGCAACCAAATTCACAACAGCTCATCAATATTTCAATTTGTTAAGCTGCCAGCCCTGAATCCTCACCTTGACTTTGTTTGGGGAGAACGGTGTCTTTTTGCATTGCTGCATGATTAACTTGACAATGTTACTCAGCCCAATACATCTCGGTTAGTGATGTATTGCCCACGGAGAACCCCCTACCCCCCTTAAAAAGGGGGGGCTAAGTTCCCACTTTTTAAGCTCTGTTAGGGGGGATCGAGCCTTAACCGAAAAGTATTGCCACTCAGCCTAAATTTGAGCGATCTCTTCAAAAGCCGTTAGTAAATTAAGGTATCTGGGAACTCTAAGATTATGTACAACTTTTTGTTCTCTGAGTAACGCGAATGAATGCCAAACCTGGTTATCCTGCTAAGGCTACTCAACAGGTTCCCCTGCGGCTGATTCTTATAGTTCCCTTTGTATTACAAATATTTGCAGCGGTAGGGCTAGTTGGCTATCTCTCATTTATAAACGGACAGAAAGCGGTCAATGACCTTGCCAATCAACTGATTGACAAAGCCAGTCAACAGGTTGATGAACACCTGGATACTTATCTGGCACTACCACAGCAGTTGAACCAAATCAATGCAGATGCGATCGCTTCTGGACGATTAAATCTGAATGACCCCAAAGCTAGCGAACAGTATTTCTGGAGTCAAGCTAGAGCATTTGAAACGCTTAGCTATATTGGCTATGCTTTACCGAATGGTGGGGAATCAGGTGCTGGGCGTTGGGTCAATGGAGTCGATCTCCTGGTCTATGAAAATCTCCCTGGAGACGGTGTGGCATCGGATTACATCGCCGATCAACGGGGAAACCGGACAAGCCTTTTGCAGAGTTATCAGGCCGATCCTTTATCGCCACCAGGAGTGAAAGACATCATTAAAATAGGTAAGCCAGCCTGGGCTGCTATCTACACATACGCATTTGAGAACACGGTACAGATTACTGAAGCAGGCAAGGCAATACAAAGCCAAAGCGGCACTTCTGATATTGGCCTTAATTACTATGTGGCAGTCCCCGCTAGATATCCAGTTTATGACCAGAAGGGTAATCTGTTGGGTCTTCTGATGGTAGATTTGCTGCTAACGAATGTGAGTAAATTCTTGGGCAACCTGAAAGTTAGCCGTTCCGGACAAGTTTTTATCATGGAACGCGATGGCTTGCTGATTGGCAGTTCCAGCACTCAATCAGTCGTACACAAAGTCAATGGTGAGACAAAACGCCTGAATGCCCTAGAAAGCCCAGATCCGTTGATTCGCGCCGTGGCAGCCAAATTAAAACAACAATTCCAGAATTTCACCACCCTTCAAAATACTCAAGAACTTGAGGTGATATTCAACGGACAGCATCAGTTTATTCAGGTCACTCCCTGGCGCGATCGCTTTGGGTTAGACTGGCTGGTGGTGGTCACCGTGCCGGAATCTGATTTCAATTCCCAAATTAACGCCAACACTCGCACAACTATCGTCCTGTGTCTGGGAGCATTGGCAGTGGCAACGATCTTGGGAATTTACACATCCCGCTGGATTACTCGCCCCATCTTAAAGTTGAGTTTGGCATCCGAAGCGATCGCCACTGGACAGTTAGACCAAACGATTGCAACTACCAACATCAAAGAGTTAGATGCGGTGGCACACTCCTTTAACCACATGGCTTCTCAGTTACAAGATTCCTTTAACGAACTGGCACAGACTAACGCCGAATTGGAAAATCGAGTCGAAGCTCGTACTGCAGAACTCTCACAAACCCTGGTTGATTTGCGGCGCACTCAAGCACAAGTGATTCAGACCGAAAAAATGTCCAGTTTGGGACAATTGGTTGCTGGAGTAGCGCATGAAATTAATAATCCAGTCAACTTTATTCATGGCAATGTCACCTTTGTCGATGAATATGCTCAGAATCTTCTAGAGTTAGTGCAACTCTACCAGCATGAATATCCCCTTCCCACATCTGCAATTCAAGCCAAAATTGTTGATATGGATTTAGAGTTTATCAACCAAGATATGTTGAAGTTACTCTCATCCATGAAATTGGGGACTGAACGGATTCGAGAAATTGTTAAATCACTAAGGACGTTCTCTCGATTGGATGAAGCGGACATGAAGGAGGTGGATATCCATGAAGGAATTGAAAGTACGTTGCTGATCTTGCAACATCGCCTGAAACCCAAACCAGACCGCCCAGAGATCGCAGTGATTCGAGATTATGGCAATTTGCCTCCTGTGGAGTGTTATCCTGGACAACTCAACCAAGTCTTGATGAATATTGTGGTAAATGCGATTGATGCACTGGAAGAAGCCAAAGCCGAGTGGACGTATCAGGAGAGAAAGGACAATCCTGGTCAAATTACTATTTCCACTTCAGTGATTGATTCGCAATGGGTGCAAATAGCGATCGCAGATAACGGTCCTGGTATTCCCAGCCACATTCAGCAACGGATATTCAATCCCTTCTTCACAACTAAGCAGATTGGGAAAGGAACGGGGATGGGGATGTCCATCAGCTATCAAATTGTCACGGAAAAGCATGGCGGCAAATTGGAATGTTTCTCCACTCCTGGTGAGGGAACCGAGTTTGCGATAAATATTCCCATTCGTCAACAAGTCAGCGCTGCTATCTAATGGCAAAGGTCAGCGGACGCGAGACGAAGTAAGCAAGCTCACTAATTACTTAAGCAGTATAACTATGTCAGGACTTACGCAACATCAGTACATAGTAAGGGCAACCACCGGGGGATTGAACCCGAAAAAACGCTATATGTATAAGCTTTGCGTAAGTCCTGTATGTATGAATGCCAGTGCGATAGCGAAGCGCCGACCTGTCGGTTCGCTCTGGCTTCATCAAGAAGGCGATCGCTCGCGAAGAGCTGTTGCTGCACGCACTTGTGTACTTCCCAACTTCTAGTCGGGTAATGCGAGTCCGGTTCGAGGATCGCGGATATAAAGCCCTAGAACTAGCGAATCCATAACTGTATCCCATACGGGAATCATCCGCTCCGCATCGTCCACCCAGTAGTCAAAAGTAATCAGACACTGAACACCAGAACCTAGCCCAATACAGATTCGGGAATAAGCTTCGCGGTTTTCTTCAGGGTCAATAAATTTGAATTGAGTCCAAACGATGCGGGCAGTTTGGCGCTTGAGCTGAATAATTTCCCCTGGCGCGATCGCCTGACGCTCATCATCTTTAACCACCTTCTTTAATAGCGGAACCAGCGGGAAATCTGCCCAATTACCAGGGGGCAGTAAATTAAAGGAAGCTTCTAAGCGAGCATCATCGTTGGGTGGCATTTTGTCTAAAAACCGGAATGACTTCTCATCCGGTTCAAAATGCCAATCTTGGGGGACATCGAAGCGCAACGCTCCTCGTCCTGCTACGAAGATCCGATTTCCTGGCTTTGATTTCCAGTTGTGGTCTTCTTTTAGCTCTAGGGTTTCCTTGAGCCATTGGAGATTGTGCTTTTTGCTCTTAGACATAGCCGCTCCAGAATTGACCTCCCTTTTATTTTGCCGTAGGTTGGGTTTAACTGTAGATGTTTGTTGGCGAGAGCGCTGATATTGATGCAGAGTTTATCACTCATCAACTTACTCTAAGCTATCCAAAGACCTGCTCAACGGTGAATAAAGAGAGCGATCGCGCTTTGGGGATTGCGATCGCTCTTTTTGGTGTGTGGCGTAAAGGCGATTGATACTGTTACCGAACGGTGGTTATAACTGGCGGGAATTCTCCACAAACTGTCTCGCACAGTCCTTACAGCGATAGCACTGCTTCCCCCTTCGATACCCGTTTTTAGATAACTGCTCCGATTGACAATGCGGACATTTCATTACTTTCATTACATCGCCCAACCGCTTGTCACCTACATACGGCTCTAAATATGACACTAACAAGTCCTCAATCTGCTGCACCAACTGTTGACGATGCTGTTGCTCTGGGTTGCGAAGTGCCGACAGAATGACAGCATTACTGCTGTGAACGCAAACCTCTGCCAATAGACTACATTGCGCCTTACTCAATGCCGAATTTCTTTGCTTTAAGAGACCAGCCATAAAGTCAATTGCTTCTTGGGTCATGCTTTCATCGATCGACTGGAAAATCTCGCGGGATATAAAAAACTGCACAAACACCACCCGTGACACAGGTTGTTCAAACATCTGTGCGACAGCGCTGACCAATCCATGAATCATGTGTCGGAGTGGTAATCGAACCATCTCTGGAGTATCTGCCCTCGACCACAAGGTCTTAACCCGCTCGATATGGCGTAATTCCATCGCATTAAAAATGGCAGCTTTATCGGGGAAAAACTGATACACAGACCCAATCGCCGTCCCCGCTTTGGCTGCAATCAGATGGGTGGTTGCAGCTTCATAGCCCACCTCGTCAAACACTGCCGCCGCTGCATCCAAGATTTTTTCGACCCGTTCTTTACCTCGCTGCTGTTTGGGTTGACGGCGCAGACTTCTTGACGAATGTGAATCTTCTGTCATATTCTGAAAACACGACGGATTTCTCACAATTTTATCTCTAGCGGAGAACATTATGCAGTCTATGCTTTTCGGTGCGCCCTGGTTGTTGGCGCACAAGTCGATGTTGGTAGTAAACCAACCTCGGAAAATTTCTCTGTATGGTAATGATTATGTAATGTGGAAAGACGCTGCTGGAGCAATCCATGCCTTGCCAAATGCCTGTCCTCACATGGGAGCAATGTTGTCAGAAGGATGGTGCGAAGCACATATTGATGGGACGAGTACTGTCGTCTGCCCGTTTCATGCCTTGCCGTTTGATTCAGAAGGATGTACCGTTTTGCCGGGATTGGGGAAGAAAACATTGCCTCAACTGAAACCTTTAGAGTTAACAATTCAAGGAAATTTCATCTGGTCTTACGGTGGATACGAGCCGAAAGTGCCGATTCCTATAGTGCTGAATGACATTGCAGACACCTACTACTTTGTCGGGCATACCGCAGATATAAGTGTAGAGACTGATTTGCTCACCATGTTGCTGAATATGCACGACTATAATCACCAAAACGGCACTCACCGGGAATTGTTCCGGATTACCAATGTGGAATTTCATCAATTCATTGACAATGGGCATCATTCCCATGCGTTTTATGATATGCCTACCGCCCCTTACAGCTTGGCAGAAAAGCTGAGAAAACTCGATTTATTCCTACTCCCGACAACCCTCAAAGCCCACCTGGAAAACTACTTCCCATTTCTTGTGATTTTTCATGGTGAAATGCCATTAGGTAAAGTAGCCCAGTGTCACATCTTTGTCCCAGAAGCCGAGAACCGCACAAGGACTTACATTTTGTTATTTGGTCAAGCCACGCACCCTGCCTTTAAGCTATTTGGCAGGACATATCTCAAGTTTGGCAAGGTGGTAGTTGATCAAGATGCTGATATTTTGGGTAAAATTTATCCGAATACGCCTCAGAAAATTAAACTCAATAATGAGGTGGGTATGGACTGGGTGCGGCGCAATTTTCAAAACTTCCCAAATGTTGTGGAACCTAATCTTTCAAAGTAGACGGCGCATACTTCTTCAGTATTATGGTAGCTGTTCGTTTCAGCATCACCGCATTGCGATCGCAAGCCCAAGTGAAGACGCGATCGCTTCTTGTCAGCTACGCGATCGCAACCATGAATAAGAGATTGCGATCGCGCTTTGGAGATTGCGATCGCCTCCCGACACGAACGGCGGTATCTAGGCTGGCAAATGCGAGATATGTAGAATCTCACCGACCGCCTGAAAGCCTGCACGAGCGTAGATCCGTGCTTCCGCTTCATGGGCAGCCATTAAGAAGGGTACAGAGATACCCGCAGCGAAGGCTTCCTGTACCAATCGAGTTGTGAGCGCTCCTGCCACACCTCGACGGCGGAAGGCAGCACGTACACCAATACCTGCAATCTCTGTCGTTTGATCGCTCGGTACAGAACATATACCCGCCCCGATAGGCTCACCCGTTGCCGCAATCTTAGCGAGGACAGCGATTCCACCTGCTGCAAGATTGTTTCGGAGACGGGTGACAGCTGCGGGGTCTGGTGTAAAATCACCGTAAGCTTCTTGCTGAACTGTGACGATGGAAAGCAAGTCGGCATCAGAGGCGGGCAAAACCAACTCAATACCTGGAGGTATGGGAAGGATCTGTTCTGATCCAGGAGCGCACGTCATCAGTGGCAGATGACCCTCAACGCGAAAACCAAAATCGATCAGTGTCCTTTCGACAGCAGGCGCTAACTGCGCGATATACTCCAAGCGCGGCTTCCGCAAACGTTTTTCATAAGCGGCGATGAGGGCAGTCACGTCTGCGGGTGACGGTGTAGCATGGTCATCGGGAATGGCATAGTTGAGAAAAGGATTGTCATTGGAAGGGGTGAAGGTGGCGAGAAACGAACCTATGCGCTCTGTGTCGCGTTGGTGGTTCGCTGCAACTCGTAGATATGATTGAATGCGCGAGTTCATAAAACTGCCTTTATTACGGAGTGTATGGCAAGGGTTTAGGACTTTAACTTAAGACTGAAAAACTTTGAAAGGCTGCCTCCGCCGACTATTTAAGCAGCATAACTCTTAATTTATACCGCACTGGTGGTACAGATTCTTTGTAAGTGTAAATTACTGCTCTAAATAGCCCAAGTGAAAATGCGATCGCGCTTATGTATAGTGTCAAGTGAGTATGATGCAGAGTTCAGTACCAATCAACCGACCCTAAGCCATCCAAAGACTCGATCGACGGTTAAATCCAAGGTGAGGAATTTTGGGATTGGTAGGCGATCGCTACCAGTTAACTCCACTGGTTCTTGTCCTGGTATAAATGCCAAAATTAACCGCTCATCTGGATCGATTAACCATCCAAGCCCAGTGCCATATTTCAGGCAGTGCAAAATGTTACTAATGACTTTAGTTGCTCTCTGTTCGGGTGAGAGAATTTCTACCGTCCAATCCGGGTAAATTGCAAAAGCATTCGGTACTTCGCTATCCGCTTCAAAAGGAATTCGTTCCCAAAGGAATACAGAAGCATCGGGAACGATCGAGCGCCCACCAAATGTACAGCGTAATTCTGGAAACGCTAAGGCAATTCGTGGAGTTTCTGCAACTTGATTGACAGCATCACAAAATTTAAGTTGCAGGCGAGAGTGTTTGCCTTGAGGCATCGGTTTTTGGTGAATTCGACCGCCAATAAATTCACTGGCAGGCTTAGTTTCTGGCAGTTTCAGGAATTCTTCGAGGGTAAGGGATGAAGGAATCGCTGTTGTCATCACCTTGAGTTCGGTATCATTGCCACTATGACAGAATTTTATCGTCTTTGCCATCGATAAGCTCCACACAGAAGCGCGATCGCAACCATGAATAAAACAAGCGATCGCGCTTTGGAGATTGCGATCGCTTCCTACTTAAAATTCAGACACCAGATAATGTTTAAGGATTTGCTGCAAAGGTGTTGCATTGTGCAGGTTCGCCTGTCTGAATACCCCGCTTGAACCAGCGGACTCGCTGCGCTGAACTACCGTGAGTAAAAGAATCCGGGACAACACGTCCTGTGGACTGACTTTGCAAGCGATCGTCTCCAATACTGCTAGCAGCATTCAGCGCCTCTTCAACGTCGCCTGCTTCCAGAATTTGCCGAGAACGATTCGCATGGTTTGCCCAGATACCAGCAAAACAGTCTGCTTGTAACTCTAACCTGACTGAAAGTTGATTCGCTTCGGCGCGACCAACTTGACGCTGTAATGTACGAACTTTATCAGAAATGCCCATTAAATTCTGGACATGATGCCCAACCTCGTGAGCAATTACATACGCTTGGGCAAAGTCTCCTGGTGCGTTGAGCTTATACTTCAAATCCCGATAAAAACTTAAGTCAATGTAGACTTTTTGATCGGCGGGGCAATAAAACGGCCCAACTGCCGCTCGTGCATAACCACAAGCCGACTCTACCGCATTTGAGAAGAGAACTAACTTAGGCTCGACATAGTTCTCTCCCCTTTGGCGAAACAGAGTACCCCATGTATCTTCCGTATCCGCCAAGACAACGGAAACGAAATCAGTCATGCGATCGCTTGCAGCAGATGATTGTGTTCCAGGAGACTCCGTGGAGTTGCGATCGCTCGGCGCTTGTTCTTGTCCTTGCTGCAACACCGCACCAGGATCGCCGCCTAAGAGGGCAACAATCACCGCCAGAACGATTGTGCCAATGCCACCCCCTACCAAAGGACCAGAAACCCCACCACCGCGCCTGTCCTCAACGTTGCTGCTTTTCCGACCGAATTCCCAGCGCATAGCTTCAAGTCTCCAAACTACTCAACCCAGCAGAAGTAAGTAAGGTGTTATTTCACCTAACCCAGACTTTCCACAACCCACTACAAATATTAGCGATCGCCTTCATCTAGATCCTCTACCAGAGGGACGGCTCTAATTGATAAATAGTCTTACTTAGGGAAGGCTAGATCGGGAGCATCCCAATGAAAGTAAAAATGTCCGACGACTCGCATTCGCGGCTAAACAAACAAAGCCTGCTCTCATCAGGCTTCGTTCTTCTAGCCCCAGGCTTCTAGCCTGTGGGCGTATATTTCCTGTCATCGGGATGCTCCCGGCTAGATCGGGGTC
The DNA here is from genome assembly GCF_042747725.1 of Coleofasciculus sp. H7-2. Lineage (NCBI taxonomy): Bacteria > Bacillati > Cyanobacteriota > Cyanophyceae > Coleofasciculales > Coleofasciculaceae > Coleofasciculus > Coleofasciculus sp. H7-2. Next base: position 3,860 of record NZ_JBHZGO010000033.1, on the reverse strand, counting down.
AAAGAGTAGATAAATACTTTAGAATCTTCTGTGCCAAGTAACCCTGTTTGCACCCTAACCTGAGAACTCCGGAAACCAATAGGAACGTAGATTAAATAACTTACACTCATTCACGTTCTGTAGGGGCTTTTTCTGTGCCATGCCCCTACGCAAAAAATGGGAGGTTATCTAATCGCAAAGCGGGAAGCCGGGAAGTTGAAGAGACTTTGAAAATTAGATTGCCGTTCCGCTATGGTTTCTGGTGCATCGTCCCAAAGGCTTTCATAATAGAAGAAAGTTACACCCAAGCCGCGATCGCGAGCTGCCCGCACTTTGGCTTGAATCAGTTTAATCGAAACCGGCTTATTTCTTAAGCCTGTAAGGACACCAACTCCGGTGGGAATTTTTTGTTGCACTTCTTGAATTTCCGGGCGGGTGAGCTGAGCGAGAAAACTTTGCAGATTGGGACGATAAACTTGCACGATTAACTCGTCCACAATATCTTGTCGCACCCAAGTAAGCCAATCTTGCAGATAAGTATTGTAAGCAGTGACGTAAGGATTAGGAGCAACAGAGAAAATTGCGTTGGCTTTCCTCTGTTTTACAGCTTTGTTGAGTTGTGTCATGAATGCCGTGATTTTATCTGCACGCCATAGCACCCATGCAGGATCTTGGGGATTGGAAGGTGCATTTTTCTTAGTTTCCTGTTTGTACAAGGCAAGCGTGTAGCGATCGTAGCCAAATTCATTGGGCAAACTGGTGTGATCGTCAAACTGAATGCCATCGGCATCATATTTAGTGACGATTTCCAGCACCAACTCGGTGATGAACTGCTGCACCTCTGGATGGAAAGGATTGAGCCACACAACCTCACCAGCAGCGCCAATCCAAGTTTGGCTACCATCCCGCCGTTGCGTAATCCAATTAGGATGATTTGATGTCAGTTCCGATATCGGGGGAGCCATGAAACCGAACTCAAACCAGGGAATCACTAGCAAGCCTTGGCGATGGGCTTGGGTAATCAGGTCAGCGATGATATCTTGTCCCTGTAAGCCTTTACGGGCAGAAGATTGAATGTCTTCCCGTTGTGCTACGGCACTCTCGTAGAGCGCATAGCCAGAATTCCACACTACAGGATAGATCGTGTTGAAGTTTAGCTGCGCCAGTTGACTCACAGCATTTTGCAGTTTGGGGCGATCTCTGAGGATGTCAATGTCATTATTGGTCATCCAAACGCCGCGAATTTCTTGAAAACGTTTCTGAGGGGTGGCTTCTGGGATTGGGCTTTGCTCGATCGCTTCTGGTGGCATTGCGCTTTGCGCGATCGCCCAGATAGGGTTGCCAGCCAGCAATACTGTGATGAATGATGCCAGAAACAGTAACAAGAGATACTTGAGCGATCGCCACCAACCTCTAGGAATAAAATGCAATTTCATAAGCTTTAATGATAAGTTAGCTTGAGCGATCGCTCAAGCTAGGTGATGGAATTAACGATTAATAGTCTACAGGTATTTATATCTACTGAAAAATTGATTGTTAACAGGAATCATTCAATCAGTAATCTTGAATTGTTGTATTAGAAAAGCTGAGGCATCAGGGTATTGTAAGTAGAATCACGGTCTGCAATCTCTCAAAAATTATTAGCGATCGCCTTCATCTAAATCCTTTCCCAGAGGCGGTTGGAGCTATCGTTTTTGTGACAATTCGCTATCGCACCTGCTGTTCACCTCACCCTTGCCTCACACGATACCGCTAGAAAGGCGAGTGAGGGTTTATGTGCGAACTGACTTTTTCTGCGCTTCGCTATCGCCCTTTGGAACAGTTCGCAAGAGCGCGAACTGACAAGTCAGCGCAACGCGCGATCGCAAGCAATCATGTTCGACTTAAAATGGTGGATAGCTTGATAGAGGTTTTTTATGAGCATCAGCCTCACACCCAACCAAGAGCGCTTTATTCAAACCAAGCTTCAAGCTGGAAAATACCACTCAGCAGAAGAAGTTCTTGAAGTTGCCCTACGCTTGCTCGATGAGTACGATCGCGCTGAAACTGAATGGGTGGAAGATGTGCGAGAAAAAATTGACGCGGCAATTTCGGCATCAGACCAGACACCACCGATTGACGGTGAAACTTTTGTAAACCAAATTCTAGAACGGTTTCAACAAGCTCGTCAGGCACAAGAATGAGTCGCTACGTTATCAATATCCTCGCTAGTCGCGATCTCAATGAGATTGCCGACTACTTTGCCGACACTAGCATTGAAGCGGGTGAGCAATTTTTCCGGGAATTCAACCGTAAGTGTCAACAATTAGTTTCTTTCCCAAACAGTGGTAAAAGCTACGCAAAAGTACGCGCTGACTTACGAGGATTGCCTCTTGAAGGCTATATCATTTTCTACAGAGTTTTGGATGACGGCGTTGAAATTTTGCGTGTTGTGAGTGGTCGTCGCAACTTCCCATCTCTTTTTGAAGAGTCCAATTAAAACACTCTCTCCAATAGCTGTAAAGGTAGCTGATGATAAACCTTGTTGCAGACGCGAACTGACTTGTCAGAGCTTCGCTATCGCACCTGCTGTTCACCTCACCCTTGCCTCACACGATACAGCAGTAAAGTTGAGGAAGGCTTTGTGAGCGAACTGACTTTTTCTGCGCTTTGCTATCGCACTCTGCGTACCAACAAGTGCGAACTGACTTTTTCTGCGCTTCGCTATCGCCTTCAAAAACCCAGTTTTGACTGAAACTTTACATAAACTTCAGATTATCTCTGGTCAAACTCCTAAGTATTGGCACGGATAAAAGCCTTGTAGAGATTGCGATTGGGTTAAATAATTCGCGTGTTTATACTCAAAACATCTATCCAAAGTATGTAATTTTTTGGTAAAGATGAGCGAAAAGCATTGCGGCGGTTAGGGAAAGTACGGCATAGTTTACTCAGTCAGCAATCAAGCAAAAACTCAACATTAAAGAGCAAGCTAAAGCTCTACTCAAATAATTTGCATCTGCTATAGATAAGAGAATTCTGGCGATAGCGAAGCGCCGACCTGTCGGTTCGCCCTTACTCTTCAAGAACTTTTTGGGGTTAAGGGAAGGATTCGCTTGGGTTGCTGCAAGTGGCGTGAAGCGATAGCGCAGCGCACCAGTAAATTTCACAATCACTATCCACACACTCAACATTCACTTTTTTGGAGTAACGAATTTTATGACCACCTCAACTTTGCTGAAGAAATTATCGATAGCTACCGCCGGAGCAGCACTTCTCTTGGGAATAGGGGGAACGGCACAGGCTGCCACTTTTACTGAATCTGGTGATGCAGGTCAGACTTTAAATACTGCCCAAAACGTTGGCGGTGGCATTGATGTTATCCAAGGAACTATCTCTCCACGCAATGATGCCGACCTTTTCTCTTTCTCTTGGGGTGGTGGGTTATTCAACGCTACAACAGTTGGTGGTGCAAACTTCGATACCATACTGCAACTGTTTGATTTTTCAGGCACGCTACTCGCTCAGAACGACGATTCTCAGCTTACGCTGGGATCCACTCTTAACGAGTTTCTGGATGCCGGTAACTACTTTTTAGGAATTTCATCCTTTGCCAACTTTGCCACCTCCGGCCCTATTTATGGCAGTGTGGGGGTGGGGAGTAGCTCTGGCAGTTACTCTATCAGCCTGAACCAGCCGACTAGCTCTGTCCCTGAACCTGGTTCTGTGTTGGGTCTATTAGCGCTTGGTGGTTTAGGTGCTGGTTCTGTATTAAAGCGGGCGTTGCTGAATTAGGGTATGATGCGAGCGAGAATGCGAGAGGGGAGCCGAAAATGATTTCTTTGATTTTGATAGGGAATTGGAACATCTCCAAATCTGAGATAATGAATTAGTAATCGAATTGA
>NZ_JBHZGO010000032.1:0-28974 GCF_042747725.1 Coleofasciculus sp. H7-2 | reverse complement strand
GTCAGCTTTTAGAACAGCTATATCCTATCGGTTTGTCCGTTGGCTTCAGGAGAATACTGACGTATTTGCCTTACACCTAGCCCATTTAGGGCTTGTTTGGGCTTGAACAAAGTTCAAGTCCCGTTAGCTCGTTGCACGGCTTCATAAAGGCTGAGGCGATTGTCCCGTGTTGCAGCAATCAGACCTTTGAACAAAGCAATTTGTGGAGCTGACTTGAATAGTAGTGAGTAGGGCTGGTCTTCCTTACGCATCTGGGGAATTTGGCTACTCTCTGTCAATATGTTTGCACAAACATACTTAGCTTATCAATGAAAATGAATGATGTTTTTGCAAACACCAGCCAATTAAGCCCGTATAAATGCAGAAGGCACGGTCATGCCGTGCCCCTCACGCTATTTGTGAAGTAGCGCTCTACTCAATCCCTTCAATCCGATCCTCGACCTCCTGATACAATTCGCGCAGCATTTGTAAGTTGCTTTCGCTGGTTTCCCAGTAACCGCGACCATTTACTTCGAGTAAAGTGGCGACAACTTTGCGGAAAGAGTGAGGATTGAGATTCATTAACCGCTGACGCATTTCTTCATCTTGGATAAACGTGGTATTTGTATCCTCGTAAATCCAGTTATCGACAGCACCAGCAGTTGCAGACCAACCCATCGTATTTACTAGCCGCTTCGAGAGTTCGCGGACGCCTTCGTAACCGTGGCTTAGCATTCCCTCGTACCACTTGGGATTAAGTAGTTTGGTACGGGCATCTAGGCGGACGGTTTCGGAAAGGGTGCGGACTTGGGCGTTGGCGGTGGTGGTATCGGCAATGTAGGATGTTGGCGTTTTGCCATCGCCGCGCAGACTGGCGACAACCTTGGTGGGGTCAGAGTCGAAGTAGTGCGAAACATCGGTGAGGCTAATCTCGGAAGAGTCGAGATTTTGAAACGTCACCTCAGCGGTTTTGAGGGCTGTTTCAAAAATTTGACGCGACTGTTCCATTGTGCCTGGACTATCAGAGGTGAAGGCGAAGGATTTGCGGCTGAGGTACATATCTTGTAATTCAGATTCGCTTTCCCAGGTGCTGTTTTCGACTGCCAGGTTGATATTAGAAGAATAAGAACCAGAAGCATTGGAGAAAACGCGAGTCGCTGCTTGGCGCAGGTTGATGCCCATTTCCTCCGCCTGTTGTAAGGCGTGTTTGCGGACGAAGTTCATCGATAGGGGTTCGTCGGCTTCTGCTGCCATTTTCACAGCTTGGTCGAGTAGGTTCATCTGGTTAATGAACAAGTCGCGGAAGACACCAGAACAGTTGATGACCACATCAATGCGGGGACGTCCGAGTTCAGCAAGCGGAATCAGTTCCAGTTTATTGACTCGTCCCAAAGCATCTGGCACAGGTTTAACGCCCACCATCCACATAATTTGAGCGAGGGATTCGCCGTAGGTTTTGATGTTGTCGGTTCCCCAGAGGACGCAGGCGATGGTGTCGGGATAGTTACCCGTTTCCGCCCGTTGCCGTTCTAGGAGTCGGTCTACAACGATTTTGGCAGATTTGACTGCGGCTGCGGTGGGGATGGACTGGGGATCGAGGGCGTGGATGTTTTTGCCTGTAGGTAGGACATCCGGGTTGCGGATGGGATCGCCACCGGGACCGGGGATGATGTATTCGCCTTCTAAACCTTTGAGTAAGGCACCGAGTTCGTTATCGGCACAAACTTGCTGGAGACAGAATTCCAGATACTCGAATAGGGGTTTAATCTGTTGAGTATCAACTTGGGAATAACCGGCTTCATGCATTGCCTCAATCCAAGGTTCCTTCTTGCCCATGTTGAAGAAATTGAGCTTAGAAACGAGGGAAACGCGACCATCGGCGTCAGTTTGTTCTTTGACGAGGGCGGAAACAGCGGCACGAGTGGCAAGGGTGATCTCTTGCAATAGCTGAACATCTTCTAAGATGCCTTTGTCGTTGTTCTTGTAGATGTCGTCAATATTTCGTCCGATACTGTTGGCGATGATGCGGGGAAGACTGAGAATTTCTTCTTCGTTTCGGTCGAGACTGGCGATATTGACCAGGGTAGCGATCGCTTCTTCTGCACTTGGCGGTTTCCCAACGACGTGCAAGCCACAAGGTAATAGCCGCGACTCAATTTCCATCAGTCTCCGGTACACCAAACCGACGAGGGTATCCCGTTCCTCGCTTGTCATCTCCTTGGCGTCTTTCTCTGGCAAGGCGATATCTTTATCCAGATTCACCATACGGCTCTTATCCACGATCGTGTTAACAATCTGGATGCCTCGCCCCGTATCTTTTAGGGTTTGGTAAGAACCGATTAATTCGCTCAATTCTTGCAAACCCTTGTAAAGTCCAGCATTTTCAGCCGGGGGAGTTAAGTAGGAGATGGTTTCGGCGTAGCTGCGACGTTTGGCAATGGTGGCTTCGCTGGGGTTATTCGCCGCGTAGTAGTAGAGATTGGGAATGTTGCCAATCAAGTTATCGGGGTAACATTCGTTAGACATCCCCATCTGCTTTCCTGGCATGAATTCCAGCGATCCATGCGTGCCGAAGTGCAGCACGGCGTCGGCTTTCCAAATTCGCTCTAGATAGGTGTAATAAGCGGCAAAGCCGTGGTGGGGACTGGCAGAACGGGAGAACAGCAACCGCATCGGATCGCCTTCGTAGCCAAAGGTTGGCTGGACGCCAATAAAGACGTTGCCGAAGTGTTTGCCGTAGATTAATAAATTCTGCCCGTCGCTGTTGAGATGTCCGGGTGGTTTGCCCCAGTTTTCTTCTAGCCGTTGAGAGTAAGGAGTTAAGTCTTCATACTCCGGCGTTGACATCCGATAGGCGATATTCAGTTCCGGAGTGCTGTACTGTGCTTGGGCATCGTGGATGACTTCTTGCATCAACGCCATCGCTGACTCTGGCAGTTCTGGGAGGTCGTAACCGTTCTGCTTGAGGGCTTTCATCACCTCGTAGATGGAACCAAATACATCCAGATAAGCAGCAGTCCCGACGTTGCCTTTGTCCGGGGGGAAGCTGAAGACGGTGATAGCAACTTTCTTTTGGAGTTTTGGCTTGCGGCGCAGGTTTGCCCATTTTAAGGCGCGTTGAGCGATCGCTTCTATTCGATCTTGGAGGGCGATCGCTTTCCCGGTGGCTCCATCCCTTCCCGAAAGGATAATTGGCTCGATTGCTCCATCCAGTTCGGGAATGGCAATTTGCAACGCCACTTGTATCGGATGCAGCCCCAAGTCGCTATTTTCCCACTCTTCTGTTGTTTGGAATACCAGCGGCAATGCCACCATGTAGGGGCGATTGAGGCGTTTGAGAGTGTCAATTGCCTTTGGATGATCTTGTCTAGCGGGACCACCGACGAGGGCAAATCCGGTCAGGGATACTACCGTGTCTACTATCGTCTGGTTTCCTTGAAGGAAGAAAGCATCAACTGGCTTAGAGAAATCTAAACCGGAAGCAAAGACAGGAATTACCCGTGCGCCCATTGCTTCTAGTTCCTGCACCATTGCCACATAATGGGCATCGTCGCCGGTGACGAGGTGAGTGCGTTGCAGCACTAAACCTACACAGGGAGCAAGGGGATCTTTGAGATCGGCAGAAATATCGTTGCGGCTGTTGTACCAGTTGAAATATTCCTTGACATCCTCAAACATCTGCGGTGCCAAGGGGTGCCAGATCCCCATATCAACATAGGTGACAGGGTCTTTGTATTGGAAAGACGAGCCACGGCGCGTCTCTACACCCTTGAGGACGTATCTATCCGCCAGCATCAGCAGGAAGTTCTCCAGGTTTTCTGAGGAACCGCCTAGCCAATATTGGAAGCTGAGCATGAAGTTCCGAGCATCCTGCGCTTTGTCCATTGGCAGGTATTTCAGAACTTTGGGCAAAGTTTGCAGTAGCTTCAGCATCCCATCTTGGAAGGAAGATCCGGATTTTTCTTTGCGCTTCCGCATGAATTGGGCGATCGCACTCTTAGATTGCCCCAGCTGCGCCATTGAGAAGCTGCCCATTTTGTTCAGGCGCATCACTTGTGGCATCGACGGGAAGACGACGGCAACATCAAGGTTGTCGCGGTGGGGTTCTACTGCTGCAACGACTTTATCCGCTAAGTCTTCAATAAAGATTAGGGAAGCGATAAAGACATTGGCACGCGCAACTTCTCGCTTAAAACCGTCGTAGTTCTCAGGGTCGCGCAGTTCTTCAAGCAGATAACCGCTAATTTCAATGGCTAAGTCGGGATGGTTCTCGTTAATTGAGCGAACCGCTCCTGAGAGGGCACTCTGGTACTGTGGCTCTAGCACGACATAGACCACCTTGAGTAGCGATCGCCCCCGCAGGTTTTCTGGGGCAATGTGGCGAATGGTGGACTTGACGTGAGTGAACATTCGCGTAGGCTCCAAATGATAACGTGTTCTCTTATTTAGGAAGGCAGAATTAAAGATACAGAAGTCTGAGGCGATCGCTCATCTTTCTGAATTCTGGGTTCTGATGATTGATTGGCTTATCAAGTGTTTTTACCAAAAAATGCTTACCCAGTGCGGGGTTTGGGCATTATCTGACACAATTCGATAAAAACTTTGAAACAATTTTTTATATATATTGACAAATTCCGAAGTGCATACTCATTTTTTTGCAAATAAGTATTAAGTTTTGGGACGGGAAATGCCAACTTTGGACATCTTGATTCTTTCAAATGGCCCTGGGGAGTTAGCGACTTGGGTGCGACCTGTGGTAAAGGCTTTGCGGGAACAACTAGGGGATGACCGTTCCGCAGTGCGGATCTCGGTAGTTTTGTCCCCTTGTCCTAACGCCAGTGGTAAAGAAGCGGCAATTGCCCAATCTTACCCGGAAGTAGACCGCGTACAGGGGGCAGGGAATTTCTGGGAGTTCTTGCTGTGGGGAAAGACCGCAGAAAACTGGGATTGGCGCGATCGCGGTGTAGTCGTGTTTCTGGGTGGCGATCAAATTTTTCCCGTCCTCATTGGCAGACGCTTGGGTTATCGCACGGTTGTCTATGCCGAGTGGGACGCCCGTTGGCACAGTTTGATTGACCGATTTGGCGTCATGAAACCGGAACTCGTCGCCCGCATTCCCCAGAAATATGCCCACAAGTTCGCTGTCGTCGGGGATTTGATGGCAGAAGCGCAACAAGAGTGGGAGAGTGGGGAAGTGGGAGAGGGGGAGAGCCGGAGATTTCATCCTTCACTCAGCACTCAGTACTCAGCACTCAGCACTCAACTGATTGGAATACTACCTGGGTCGAAACCAGCAAAACTTGCTCAAGGGGTGCCGTTGTGTTTAGCGATCGCAGAATGCATCCATGCTGCCCGTCCCCAAACCCGCTTTGCAATTCCCGTCGCGCCTACTTTGGATCTAAAAACTTTAGCTCGATTTGCCGATCCCAAGCAAAATCCAGTGATTGAATTAGTCAAAGGCGCTTGGGCAGAACTAATGATTCCCGATCCGCCAGAACTTCCGTATCTCAAAACAGCGGCGGGACTGCGAGTGGAACTATGGACGCGATCGCCAGCTTATGACTTATTATCCCAGTGTTCTCTATGTTTTACGACGGTGGGAGCCAATACCGCTGAACTCGCTGCCTTAGCAGTTCCGATGATTGTCTTATTGCCGACTCAACAACTGGATGCCATGCGAAGCTGGGATGGGTTGCCTGGATTACTTGCAAATTTGCCAGTCTTCGGTTCTAGTTTTGCCAAAGCGATCAACTGGATAATCATGCAAAAAGTCATGCAACAAGGGCGTTTATATGCTTGGCCCAATATTTGGGCGAAAACGCAGGTAGTTCCAGAATTAGTCGGTAAACTACAAGCGGCAGATGTTGCAGAATTGGCTTTAGATTACTTAAATCATCCTGAAAAATTGCAGGAAATGCGCGATCGCCTCCGCAGCATTCGAGGTGAAACGGGTGCTGCCCAAAAACTGGCAAAGTTAGTCTGCGAGGAGTTAGAAATACAAAATGCTTAATTTTTAAGCGCTACGACGCCCCAGTTCGTAGATCCCGCAACCGACACAAGCAAGCATTCCCATACTGATTGCCCAGCTGCGTCCTAAGCCAAGTTCTACCCCATAATTGCAAATACCGCCAATTAGGAAAAAAGGCACAATGCTGAAAATAGAAGCATAAAAGGCGTTTTGAGCTTCTCTACCCTGGCGGGTTCTTTCAAACTCTTCTTGTGAAGTGTAGAGCGATCGCTCAGCGAAGTTAAACCAGCGATTAATTTGTTCTATGACCCATTCGCTGACCGGAGAGCAACCGAGATATAAAGCTAGCGACCATAGACTAGCACCCGCGATCGCTGTCGCATCCAGCTCGAATCTAAACGGTACAATTTCAATCAGCATGGGTTTTACAACACTATAGTAGTCACTCTTCAGGGATTTTAACAAAAGTCAAGAATCCGTGAATATAGGTTGTTCCTCACTGCCTAAAAAAGTTGTGAAGTGCCGACAATTTCCACCCTGAGACAGACCCCAGCTAAAGGCTTGACTGCCAAACTTGACACGGCAGCAATCTGAAGTACAATTTTTCGGTTAATTGGCTGCGTGGGTAATCACCACATTTCTCGGTTATCGATCTCAATTTGGGCAAACGAAGAGTAAAGCAATGCAGCAAGGGTCTATACCTCCAAACCTTCAAAACCGCTTTCTCCATCCAAGACGATTTCTATTTTTATTAGGGCTGACTTTAGCCTGGTTGATGCCAGTAGTAGAATTACAGCCATCAGTTGAGGCATTGGAAGTTAGAGCAAACGCAGCATCAACTGGCAACAGCTGGCAAGGGGCATCTTTCCCAGTCGAAAATTTTCAAGGCTATACTTCTGCATTTGGCTACCGACGCTCTCCCTCTGGTTCTGCGGGTTTGGAATTCCATCGGGGTTTAGATATCGCTGCACCGGAAGGAAGTTACATTCGTAACTGGTGGGGAGGGAAAGTCGTGAAAGTCTCACAAGATAGACTTTGCGGCACCTCAATTACAATCGAGTCCGGCGCGTGGCGGCACGTCTACTGTCACATGAAAGGGGGCGTAGAATCAGCCAACGGCGGACGTTATTTCATCGATCGCAGCGGCGGTATCGTGGTTTGGGAAGGGCAACAAGTGGCAGCAGGTGCCCGAATTGGTCGGGTAGGAATGACTGGGCGTACTACTGGCCCTCATCTCCACTGGGGATTAAAGTATGCCAATAATTATGTAGATCCGGGTCAGGTTCTCAAAGCGATGTATGCTCAACAACCCAGTAATGTTCAGCAAGTTGGGCGTTGGCCTCAACCTTATAGAAGTCAGACATCGTGGGGGAATCAGGGGCGACGAACGATCGATTATTGAGCGGCGACTGGCAACATTGTCTTAGGCTAAATAAGCGTTACCCAACAAACTGCACCAGTGCTGGGTAAAGTTGCCTCAAAGGGAGTCTTCACATCCAAGATTTGGATAGTCTTTCAGGATTAGCAGGTTCAAACCTTAGCAATAAAAGAACCCGTTTTCTTGAAGAAAACGGGTTTTTTCAGAGAAGTGTACTGTCTAAAGAACAAGCACTTTTAATTAAGGAAGTGCTACCTCTTTCTTGGGCACTTGGGCGCGTTCAGCTACAATTTGACGAAAGCGATCGCCCTCAATCGTTTCTTGGTCTAACAGAAGATCCACCAGATGGTCTACCAAGACTCGGTTTTCCAGAATCAGCCGACAAGCTTCGCTGTAGCAATGTTCAACAATTGTTCTGACTTGGGTATCAATGCGGGTGGCAATTTCTTCGGAATATTCGCTGCGGCTCATCCAATCGCGTCCTAAGAATACTTCCCCATTCGGGGTTTCCAGCGACAGCGGTCCCAAATCGGACATTCCAAACCTCGTGACCATCTGCCGCGCCAGCGATGTCACCTTCTCCAAGTCATTCCAGGCACCCGTCGTTACTTCGGCGTCGCCAAAAATGACTTCTTCAGCCGCACGTCCGCCCAAGATTCCAGTAATTCGAGCCAGCAGCTGCGATCGCGAAAACAAGCCCTGCTCTTCACCCGGAGTATACCAGGTCAGCCCCCGCGCTTGACCCCGTGGCACCAGGGTAACTTTCTGCACCGAGTCGTGACCGGGTAACAGGGTGCCGATCACGGCATGACCGATTTCGTGATAGGCAATTAATCGCTTGTTCTTGCTATCTACTAGCGGCGTGCCTTCCATACCAGCCACCACCCGATCTACAGCATCGTTAATTTCTAACTCTGTAACCGCCTCTTTGCGCCGTCTGGCGGTCAAGATGGCAGCTTCGTTGAGCAGGTTCGCTAAGTCAGCACCCGTAAAGCCTGGGGTGCGTCGAGCGATGTTTTCCAGCGAGACTTCGGGAGCGATTTTTTTATTCCGCGCATGAACTTCCAGAACTGCCAGACGCCCTTTAAGATCCGGTGCATCCACCATCACCTGTCGGTCAAAGCGTCCCGGACGCAACAGCGCCGAATCCAGAACATCGGGACGGTTAGTAGCGGCAATGATAATAATCCCAGTATTGCCTTCAAACCCGTCCATTTCTGTCAGCAACTGGTTGAGGGTTTGTTCCCTCTCGTCGTTTCCACCGCCAATCCCTGCGCCGCGTTGCCGTCCGACGGCGTCGATTTCATCGATGAAGATCAGACAAGGAGCGTTTTCTTTGGCTTTTTTGAACAAGTCGCGGACGCGGGATGCACCGACGCCGACAAACATTTCCACGAATTCCGATCCAGAAATGCTGAAAAATGGTACTCCAGCTTCCCCAGCGATCGCTTTGGCGAGTAATGTTTTCCCAGTTCCGGGAGGACCGACTAACAGCACGCCTTTGGGAATTTTTGCGCCCACGGCGGTGAATTTCTCTGGGAGTTTGAGGAAGGTGACGACTTCTTCGAGTTCTTCTTTGGCTTCTTCGATGCCTGCTACGTCGTCAAATTTGACGCCGGTTTTGGCTTCCATCTGAAATCTGGCTTTTGATTTCCCGAAGTTCATGGCTTGCCCAGAAGCATTGCTAGAACGACGGAAAATAAACATTAATACTCCCAGTAAGAAGAAGAGTAATAGTAAGTTTGCCGCTACCCCCACCGCTGCGGTGTTATCTGTCGAAGGTTGTACATCGAGTTCGACATTTTTGCTGCGGAGTTGTTCAATCAATTCTGGATTTTGCTCTAGCAGCATCACCTCTTGCGGCGGATCGGTTGGCTTTTGCCCCGCCAATCTAACCTTAGCCATCCGGGTGGCTGGGTCAATTTCCACCTTGGTGACTTGGTTCGCCTCAAGTTTCCGCAACAGCTCGCCATAGGTGAGGGTGTTCTGCTCTGCCTTAGCGAGGGCAGGAGGACTCAGCAGCATCCCCTGGAAAATCATCAAACTGGCGGCGATCTGCCAGAAGCGTCGTGGCGCTGGTTTAGCGGAATTTTCCTTAGACCTTTTTGCCGGTCGATCCCCTATCCATGCTTCGATCCCAGAATTTTTTTTCATACAATTGCCCTTTCCCTGCTGCTGTGACTCAACCCCTAGGTTGCTGGATTTCCAGAGGAATCTGCCTAAATCAGGAGTTGAGCAGACCTTTCCATCCTCTAGTTTAACTGTCTCGATTCCAGCCTTGCCGAGAATCGGTTTGCTGGTTTTGTCTGCCTTGTTGACGAAGTTGGGTGAAACTTGTTATCTTGAACGTATTCATAACGAGTACGCTTTACTAACTAATAAGTTTTTCTACTTATGTATCGATGACTGATTGCCTGAAGTTAACTATTTTTGCGCTTACTCAAGCTTGTTTTCATCTTCATAGAGGCTTATTTATATGGTCAAAATTGTGGGAATTGGCGGAAGTTTACGGGCTGGATCTCAAAGTCAGCTCGCTCTAAATTTGGCAGCTTTGCGAGTGCGATCGCTAGGCGCTGAGGTAGAAGTTCTTGATTTGCGGCAAATGCATCTGCCTTTTTGCAACGGAGAAAAGGAATATCCAGACTTTCCGGATGTTGCAAAGATGCAAAAAATAGTCGCTGAGGCAGATGGCTTAATTTTGGCAACCCCTGAGTATCATGGTAGTGTCAGCGGTGTGCTAAAAAATGCCCTAGACTTGATGAGTTTTGACCAGCTAAGCGATAAAGTTACTGGTTTAATTAGTGTCTTAGGAGGTCAGTCTAATAGTAACGCTCTCAACGATCTGCGGGTGATTATGCGCTGGGTTCATGCTTGGGTAATTCCGGAACAAATTGCCATTGGACAAGCTTGGAAAGCTTTTAAACCTGATGGGAACTTGCTGGATGATAAACTCTCCGATCGCTTCAATGAATTTGCTGAAAGTTTAGTAGAAAATACCCAGAAATTGAGAAAGGTTGCCTAGTTGTTTGCTTGAATTGGAGAAATTTTAACGCAAAGGTACGCCAAGGAAATCGCAGAGTAACGCGAAGGAAAATTCTTCCCTTCGTGTACCGAGAGCATTAACCTCTGCGTACCTTTGGGTTAAAAAATATCCCCTCAATGGTGGTGATGATGATGACCGTGGTCGTGGTGGTCGTGGGTATGAGCTTGCATCGCCGCCATCTGAGGATTAACGGCAAAAGCTTGTTCTGATAATAAAGCTTCAATTTGAGGATGCGCCCATTCTGCTGCCATCTTTAAAAATTCCGGATGGTCGTTGACGCACGCCATTTGCACGTAAGTTACTTCAGGATGCCGATGTCGTAAGCTATGCAGGATGTGGTCTACATCCAGCAGAGTTTCGTGATTCTCGGTAGCAAAGCCAATTGGCATGAAAACGACGGAGGTAGCACCAAGCAGAATTAGATTTTCAGCAGCTTGCGTGGCATTGGGTTGAGTCCATTCAATCAGAGGAGTGTCATGGTTGAGCCAACCTACTGAAATTAGCGGATATTTATTAATCAGCTTTTCTCTAATTCTTTCGTAGAGTGCTTCACTTTCAGTAATGCCAGAGGTAAATCCTTTGGCTTTGTGAGGACAACCGTGGTTCATCAACACGATGGCAGTTTGGGAGGGTAAGTGCGCTACTGCTAAATCGCGGGTAATTTTCTCTTCTACCAGACGCGCTAGCAATTCGATGTAGGCGGGTTCGTTGTAGAAGGAGGGAATATAGCGCTGTCCCTTAATCCAGTGTTCGCTACCGTCAGATAGGTTGGCAAGGGCTTTATTCACCTGCTCGACGGCAATACCGCTGGTGAAGATAGAATCTACCACTAAGAGCGGGTAGATTAGCAGTTTATCGAATCCCTGTTCTTTGATTTCGGCGAGAACTTGTTCGGGAAGGAAGGGGGCGCAAAAGTTAAAGGCTTTGAAAACTTTAACGCGATCGCCCCATTTTTCTTGTAGATTTTGTTCTATCCCCGCCCGTTGCTGTTCAAAAATTGCGTTGTGGGGGGAAATAAAATGATCGTGCTGGTGGTTCCACTCGTGCAGGTCAAAGATTGCCAAAATCTTTGCTAGTGGTGGATATATCCAGGTGGGTACCGGCGCAAACTTAGCGGTGAGTAGATTTAAAGCTTGTTCGTTGTAGTTGGCAAAGTCGTCATAGCTTTCTACTTCGCCATAGCCCATCAGCAATACGGCTACGCGGTCGTTACCAGTGGCTGAATCGTTAATTTGTTGAAGTTTTTCTGGGGTGGCTACCAAGTCGCGTTCCTCAGCTTGAATGGTGTCTACATTAGAGTGGAAACTGGGGCGATCGCGTTGTCGTACAGCTTCAATCCCCTCAAAGCACCACTCCTTTTTAGAGTAACATCCCCTAGGGGGGGATTAAAGTAAAAAATTTAGCAGTTAGATAATATTGCAGCGAGTTTTTAGGGGCAATTCATCCACCAAATGATTGATAGATTCAGGAGCTAGTGATGGGGCGAAGAGCTGCATTTAGCAGCATACGCTAAGGCGAAGAGCTGCGTCTAGCAGCATACGCTAACGCGATCGCGTCCTTGAGCCTTCGCCTCGTAAAGTGCTGTCGGCTTCTAAGTTAATTTTTTGTTGAATGCGATCGCTCTCCAGTGCTTCTAGTTCTTGCCAGAGACACCGCTGTTAAAAGCTCTTTCTTAGAATTTTTATATCTTAAGAGCGATGTTTTATCTGTTAAGTCTTTTAATAATCCATCTGATGCTCGTCATCATTTGCCCCTAACTCCTAGAAATGATCAGCGTCATTATTTGCCCAGGTATCCACGATCCAGCGCTAACGCAGAGCTTTTTGGAAGAGTTGCACCCAAAAAAGATAGAGAATCTGTTGATTTTTCCGGTTCAACAATTTCCCGCTTACTCAGCGCTTGACATTTACAATTATTTATGCAAGCAAGTCGGTTCGCCCAGTCCGCAAGCGTCACCAGTAATCTTTATTAGCTTCAGTGCGGGTGTTGTGGGTGCAATTGGAGCGGCTTGGCTGTGGCAACTATCGGGAGGAACCGTCAAAGCTTTAATTGCTCTAGATGGTTGGGGTATGCCTTTGTCTGGTAATTTTCCCATCCACCGACTCAGCCACGATTACTTTACACACTGGAGTTCGGCGGTACTGGGAAGTGGCGAAGATAGTTTCTATGCCGATCCGTCAGTAGAGCATTTAGAATTATGGCGATCGCCCCAAGCTGCAAAAGGTTGGTGGGTAAGTTCAGCAGAAGGAAAAGCGGAAACGCGAACCTACACCACAGCGGCTCAGTTTTTAACCAGCCTGTTGCAGCGTTATGGTAATGGATAGTCGATTGTTTTCGCTTTCTGAGTCATTCCCTAAAGTGGGTTTTGAGCAGGTAAACCGACAGCGCGGGGAAATTCCCTCGGTGTGGGTGCCACTTTGCGGAGATAAAGGCAGTGGCGATCGCTGTGACTACAAGGAGTTGCAAACTCGTCTATCGACTCAATGACACCACCCAACTGCACCAGCGCTGGTTGCAAAGCATTAGTTTCTTCTTCTGTCCACTGTCCTCGATAGAGGATGGCTAAGCCACCGAGTTTTAGCAACGGGAGGGCATATTCTGCACAGACAGATGCCGTCGCCACGGCTCTAACAAGTGCCAAGTCGTAAGAAGCTCGATAGTGGGGATGTTGACCAATTTCTTCAGCTCTACCAGTCAGAATAGCAGCATTTTGAATGCCCATCTGAGCGATTAGAGTTTCTAAAAACGCGATTTTTTTGCGCGTGGCATCGAGTAAAGTGACGGTGCAATTGCTGAGGGCGATCGCTATCGGAATCCCCGGAAATCCTCCCCCAGTCCCAATATCGATGGCGCGTT
Source organism: Coleofasciculus sp. H7-2 (assembly GCF_042747725.1). NCBI lineage: Bacteria > Bacillati > Cyanobacteriota > Cyanophyceae > Coleofasciculales > Coleofasciculaceae > Coleofasciculus > Coleofasciculus sp. H7-2. Next base: position 15,750 of record NZ_JBHZGO010000032.1, on the reverse strand, counting down.
CGACGGAGGGTAGAGATAAGCGATCGCTTGTCCCTACCGAATTCGAGGATAACAAGGGTGCAATTCCCCGCAGAGAATCCCACAGATGTTTTTCCCAAAACTCCATCGGTTCGGTGATGCGAGTTAAATTTAGCTGGCGGTTACCTGCCAAAACCAGTTCGTAAAGGCGCTGAAATTGTTGCCTCTGTTCGGCTTCCGGCTGCCAGCCTAATGTTTGCTGCCAGATGTCTGCCATTTCCGGCAACATTAGCGTCTCAATCTCACCCATAACCGGCAACCTTCAACTTTTTAAATTTCTAACTACCCTTCGGGAAGGGTTTCACCCTACAACTGTCCAAACTCATTTAAGCTGCTGGTTGCGGCTCAATTACTTTGGTTTCCAATGACGCTGGTTCCACCGATTGTAATTCTCCGTGGTTAATAGTCCAACATCGATCGGCGATCGCTAACAACTCACCCGCATCGTGGGTGACAACTAACAGCGTCCAATGGGTTTTGAGTTTTGCTAATAAATTCACCAACTGACGCCGCATTGACCAATCTAATCCAGCGGTGGGTTCATCCAACAACAGCAAATGAGGTTGGCGAATCAGCTGCACTGCTAGAGCAAGGCGTCGCTGTTGACCTCCACTCAAGGAATTCGGTGAGGTATGCAACGGCAGATGTGCCAGATTTACTTCTTGCAGAGCTTCCTTGACTTTTTCCGATCCCAATTCTGGATGCCCTAGGCGCAGTTCCTCTAAAATTGTTCCACCACAAAAATGCCGCTCTGGAAATTGAAACACTAATCCTCCCAGCTGTTGCAGATGTTCGGGAGTAAGTTCTTGGTCTCGCCAGTAGAGGGCACCAGCCGTTTTTTCCGCAAGACCTGCCAGAATTTCTAAAAATGTGCTTTTGCCAGAGCCACTTGGGCCAATAACAAGACCCAGATTGTTCGGTGCTAATTCTAAATTAAGGGCTTTTAGAATCGCAGTTGGGGCAGCGGCGGGGTGATAGGTCAGGTTTTTGAGATAGAGCATTAATTACACGAATAGAAAATAGAAAGCAAACTCGTCAAGGCATCCAGTTGGGAACAAAAAAGCCTTCTTTAATTTTGACTTAAATTATTGGGCACAAAAAAAACTGAACGAAACCTGTTTTTTAGCAAAACGAGTTTTATCCGCAATTACGGATCTCTTCATTCTTACTTTTATACTTGGCATTTACAATAAAATTAACTAAATTTTTCCGGAACCTGGAATTTAGTAACGGCGTCAAACGTATTTAACTCTCTTTTTATCTAGAAGTGACTAATTATACACTTGTTGTTTCTAAATGTTGAGCCGAGGGGCGATGGTAACAGCGTATTTTCTGACGTTACTAGATAACATTTAACATTAGAGACAGCATTCACTCAAGCGTAAGGTTTTGTGAGGATGACGATAATGGATCGGTTTTCGGTTCCTAAGCAGATTATTTCTGCGATCGCTAATGCACCCGCGATTTGCTCTAAGCCTCCGATCGTGCCAGCGTCTGCACGTTTGGCACTGCTCGCATCGCTGATGGCAGTCAGCTTTTGGTCTAGCCCTAGTCTAGCGAATGATCCTTTTCGCTCTAGCAACCCTCGTAACATCGGAGACAGTACAGAAGCCGCTTTCAAGGCAATCTTTGAAAAGGGAAACTATCCACAAGCAAAGCGTTACCTACAGCAAGCGGAAACGCAGGAACCCAACGAACCGCTAGCATACGCAATGAGGGCATCTCTCACCTATTCCTATATTGACTGGAAAGGGGAAAGTGCAGAGAGCAAGCAACAAAAACAAGCTTTGTTGGATGAGTTTAAATTATACGCGGACAAGACGCTGCAAACTGCTGAGCAGCTCACTGTGACCGATCCCTTACGTGGAAATCTTTATACCGCAGTGGGTCATTTTTTACAAGGCGCTCATACGATTGCGATCGCCAATCGAGATGCGATCAAGAGTGGCCCGCAAGCTTTGAGTAAATTGCAGCAGGTATTTGAATACCTTGATAAAGCTGAAAAGGTAGCACCTAATGACGCAGAACTCAACTTGCTCAAGGGGTATATGGATTTGATGATCGCGGTCAATTTGCCTTTTTCTAACCCGAATCAAGCTATTGAACGCTTAGAAAAAGCAGGTCCCTCTTATTTGGCTTATCGGGGAATTGCCGTCGGCTATCGGGACTTGAAGAAGTACGATAAGGCATTGGAATTTGTCGAGAAGGCAAGTCAAATCACGCCGGATAACCCAGAATTGTTCTATCTCAAAGGGCAAATCCTAGTTGAGCAAGGTAAGAAGAAAAACAATAACCAAGCTTTGATCAAGCAGGCGGTGGAGAATTTTGACAAAGCGATCGCTAAAGAAGCTCAACTCCCGGTGAACGTCGTCAAACAGCTGAAGCGAGAACGCAATAAAGCGCAACGCCAGATTACGGGAGGATAAACGCTAAAAGGATGAAGTATAAACGATAGGATGAAAGAAAGGATGAAGTGAGTTCGCGGTTGCCAAAACAATGGATTGAAGCCGAGTCCTCAAATTTCATCCTTTACACTTTATACTTCACAGTTGATATGCAGGTAGTGTTCCGCGAGTTTAACCCTTTCGATCTGTGGATCTGGCTGGAATTCAGCATGGTTCCCTCGGAGATGGAAAAGCAGTATGTCGAGGAGGTGTTTAACTCCTGGTTCTTCTTGGGTAAATTGGGAGGATTTAATGCAGAAAATCTCCAAGTCCAAGATACGGGTTTAGATATCAGCTACATGGATTACGATTCTGAGGCAGCGGATAGCAGTATGATATCGCTGATGCATAATATGGGCGAGTTTGAGTACGAAGGTGGATGGGCACGGTGCTGGCTTGATCTGGGAACCAGTGATGCGATCGCTCTCGATATCTTAATCAACTCTCTCAACCAGCTGAACAAGGAATACGTGACGATTGAACGCTTGTACATTGGCGGCGAAAATGAAGACTGGTCTGTTGAGGGTAGCGAAAGTCGGGCTGCTTTTACTTACGATGAAAATTAGCAAATAACGATGCACAAATCAGGCGAAATTCGGGTGCTTGCCTTGGGGCTAATTCGAGATGGCGATCGCATTTTTATTTCCGAAGGCTATGACCCAGTTAAACAGGATACATTTTATCGCGCCTTAGGGGGCGGCGTTGACTTTGGAGAAACCAGCCTCGAAGCACTGCAACGAGAATTTCAAGAAGAAATCCAGGCTGAATTAACGAATATTCGGTATCTTGGCTGTATCGAAAATTTGTTTACTTTCAACGGTAAGCCTGGTCACGAAATCATTCAACTGTATCAATGTGATTTTGTCGATCCCAAGCTTTATCAGATTGAACGAACGGTTTTTGCTGAAGGCGATCGCCAAAAAGCAGCACTTTGGGTAGAAATTAATCGTTTTAAATCTGCCGAGTTGCGATTAGTCCCAGAAGTATTTTTGGATTACTTGTAATTCTTTAGGGACATGGCAATGCCATGCCCCTACACCTAAAAAAGCTACATCCTTAGCGGATTAAGATTTATCGGAACATACTGCTAACAGAACTATCTTCGTGAACCCGCCAGATCGTCTCACCCAGCACATTTGCCACCGAAAGTACCGTTAGTTGTTCAAATCTATCTGCTTCGGGAACTGGGATTGTATTGGTTACAATCACTTCTTCAAATATCCCGCTTGAGAGTCGCTCAATGGCAGGTGGAGAGAAAACTGCGTGGGTAGCACAGGCATATACCTGCCTAGCTCCTTCTTTGCGTAACAACCGAGCGCCCTCTGAGATGGTGCCGCCGGTGTCGATCATGTCGTCTACTAAGACGGCTGTTTTCCCTTCGACATCGCCAATCAGATTCATCACTTCCGCTACGTTATGCGCTTGCCGACGCTTATCAATAATCGCCAACGGGGCATCGTTTAGCTTTTTTGCAAAGGCTCTGGCTCTAGCCACACCACCCACATCGGGTGAAACAACAACCAAGTCGGATAGTTGCTTGTTTGCCAGGTAATTGATTAGCGCAGGTGAGCCGTAGACGTGATCGAAGGGAATATCAAAATATCCCTGAATCTGGGCTGAGTGCAAATCCATCGCCAAAATTCGGCTGGCTCCAGCCTCCACGATCAGATTCGCAACCAGCTTGGCGGTAATGGATTCGCGTCCCGCTGTTTTGCGGTCGGCTCTAGCATAGCCATAATAGGGAATGACTGCCGTAATTTGTCGAGCCGAGGCGCGGCGACAGGCGTCAACCATGATCAGCAATTCCATCAAGTGATCGTTCACCGGATGGCAAGTGGGTTGAATTAGGTAAACATCACACCCTCGAATCGATTCTTGGATTTGAATGTAAAGCTCTCCATCAGCAAACCGCTTGCGAACCATTGGTCCCAAGTCCATGCCTAGATAGCGAGCAACTTCCTGAGAGAGGGGTATATTGGCAGATCCAGAAAACAGTCGCAGACGATTGTTGTCTGCTATTTGTGGCAGCGTAGGCTGAAGCGATATAGTGGGAGAACGGAGCACAGCAGACCCTCAAGAGCTACTTCGATCGCAATCTTATCATTGTCGCCGAAACGGCTTATAAAATTTATTTGTGAAGAAGGGATGAATATCTGAATCACTTGTTACAGAATATCGAAAAAATTGCTCTGTAGACAAGAATTAGAAAGTTTTAGTCTTAAGTTTGAGAACGTAACTCCTCAATGGAGGTTTGACAGGTACGATCATCTACGTATAATGACTTACGTTTTTGCAATCTCAAGTAAATTGTAAAGGTAAAGTCTCCGTAGTTATCCTAGTAAAAACTAAAATTTGACTCGGATAGGCAAGTCAAAAGTACAGATTTTTAGAAAGATGCTTTGATAATTAATAATTTTTTAACAAGTAGAAAGCAAAGTGAAAATACATCAAAGGAACGCGATCGCCTTTAAGTCCGACGACTAAAGTCCGACGACTAAAGTTGCGGCTAAACAAGCAAAGCCTGACGAGAGCAGGCTTTGTTCTTCTAGCCCCAGGCTTCTAGCCTGTGGGCGTATAGCAAAAACGGGATGCTCATCTTCCAATCAGGCAAGATTGGCGTCTAATGGAACGGTGAGCGACAGCTTTTGCCAAAATAGATCCAGAAAGGTAAGGTAGCATAGCTTTGTCATAAATTGCATCTTGCTTGCCCTTCTTCCCTAGTCCTTATTTATGCAACCCCCTATTGTCATTGGAACGATTCTACAAAACCGCTACCGCTTGATCGGTATTCTCGGTCAGGGAGGGTTCGGACGAACGTATCTAGCAGAAGACCAGGGGCGCTTTAGCGAACGGTGTGCCTTGAAGGAATTAATTCCCGCTCAAGAATCGGCTTATGTGCTGGAGAAAGCAAGGGAACTGTTTCAACGAGAGGCGACGACTCTTTACCAAATCCAACACCCGCAGATTCCCCAGTTCCGGGCTACTTTTGAGCAAGATCAGCGGTTGTTCCTGGTGCAGGACTATGTAGAGGGGAAGACTTATCGGATGCTGCTGGATGAGCGTCGGAGTCAAGGCAATGCTTTCTCGGAGGCAGAAGTGATGCAATTTCTGCGGCAGTTGTTGCCAGTCTTAGCGCACATCCATATTAAGGGGATTATTCATCGAGATATTGCGCCGGACAATATTATTTTACGGGAAAGCGATCGCTTGCCTGTGCTGATCGATTTCGGCGTCGTTAAGGAACTGGCAACTCGGTTTCAGTTACCAGATGTTACCAGACCAGTCGCGACAACGGTGGGGAAACCCGGTTATGCCCCCAGCGAACAAATGCAGGCAGGGCAAGCTTACCCTAGCAGCGACCTCTACGCCTTAGCAGCGACGGCTGCGGTGATGCTCACAGGCAAAGAGCCAGCAGAATTGCTGGATGCCACTCAGTTAACCTGGCAATGGCGCAGGTGGGTGAACGTCAGCGATGGGTTCGCCCAAGTGTTGAATCGGATGTTGAATTATCGACCGGGCGATCGCTACCAATCGGCTGGAGAAGTTGTACAAGCACTCCAATCCCTGACGAATCCAGCCCCCGCCTTTCAACCTCCACCAGCGATCCAACCTCCACCACCAACTTTCCAACCTCCACCTGCTAACCCGCAACCGCCAGTTTCCAGCCCCCAACCGCCCCGTCCGACCACTTCCCAGGTACAAACGGTGGCGGTCGGACGCCGACCCGACCCGGTGACGCCCAACCCTAACAACCCTGGAAACCCGGTCAATCCTAATGCCACCCGTCCAACTCGCCCTGATCCAGTCATTCCCGCACCGCGCGATCGCTCGACTTGGCAAGACCCTTGGGCTGTCTTCGCAGTTGTAATCAGTCTTGCTTTATTAGCTGGACTGGGTTCTTGGGCGTTGGTCAGCTTTGTCATTAATCGGCAGCCTCAACCAACTCCGACTCCGATAGTTTCTGACACCCCAACGCCAACGCCAACCCCGACACCAACGCCAACCCCGACACCGACGCCAACGCCAACGCCAACACCCAGCCTGGAACCAGTCACGTACAGTCAGCGCCTAAACTTAGTACCCGGTCAAACGCTGACTAAACAGGGAAATCTGAAAGGAAACGAAACTCTTAACTACATCATTGGTGGAGAACAAGATCAACAATTAAATTCCTTGCTGACTGACGAAGGTGTTTTAATGACGGTGTTGGGGCCAGATCAAAACCCAATTAGTAAAAATGCTAGGCGAGTCCGAAGTTGGACAGGAACGCTTCCCTTTACCGGCAATTACACCATTCAGCTAAGTCCGATCAAGGGGTTGTCTCAGAGCGACTACAACTTACAGATTAGCCTTGCTAAGCCAGTACCATCGCCAACGCCGACACCCACACCCACACCCACACCCACACCCACTCCCACAGGTCAATTTGACACTCAACCGATTACCTTCCCACCCGGCGAACCGGGAGTGCAAGTTTCGGCTCGAACCAGTCCGCAGCGGATTAAGCGTTACCTGGTAAATGTGCAACAAGGGCAGGTACTGAAAGCGGACATTCAACCGGGTGGGGCAACTTTAGATATTCGGTATCCTGATGGCACTCTGGTGGAAGATGCCTCTGGCGTTTTGTCTTGGCAAGCTCAGGTGCCTCGCGCTGGAGAGTATCAAATCGATGTAATTGCGCCGGAGGAGACACCCTTTACGCTAGATATTAGTGTTCGGTAATGGGTAATTGCTCATGGGTAAACGTTGGAAGATGGATTTCCAACCTGGCAACCTTGCAACTTCTACTGACAACTGACGAGTGACAACTACTTTGAACGCGCTACTAATTAGTGGAACCGATACAGACGCTGGGAAAACAGTTTTGACAACGGCTTTGGCAGCTTATTGGCAGATGTATTGTCCTGCCAAAAGCTTGGGGATGATGAAGCCAATTCAGTCTGGAACTGGGGATAGAGAACTTTACAATCGGCTATTTTCTCTCAATCAATCTTTAGAGGAAATTAATCCGTTGTACTTCCAGGCACCCTTAGCGCCTCCCATCGCTGCTGAACGGGAAGGGACGAGTGTTGACTTAGGAAAAGCTTGGCAAGCGTTTGAAAATCTGCGGCGTCAGCGAGATTTTGTGCTGATGGAAGCACTGGGAGGATTGGGTTCGCCGGTTACAGATGAACTCACGGTGGCGGATTTGGCTAGGGATTGGGGGTTGCCAACGGTATTGGTGGTACCGATAAGATTGGGCGCGATCGCCCAAGCGGTTGCGAATGTTGCCCTCACTCGTCAGTCGGGTGTCCACCTCAAAGGCATCGTTCTTAATTGCGTTCAACCTCTTACCGAACAAGAAATCGCCGATTGGTGTCCAATCGATTTGATTCAGTCTTTAACGAATACACCCGTTTTTGGAATTATGCCCAATCTGAACGATCCCACCGATCTCACTAAACTAGCTCAAGTTGCTTCAGATTTAGATATAGAGCGATTGATGCCACTTTGATTTGGGTAGCGTGTTAGCTTGAAAGAGTATTAGATGTCAATATTTCTTGCGTAGCCTGTGAATTAGTCATGAGTAAACATAAAAAAAACAGTTCATCTGGCTCTAAATCTGCTAGACAGGAATTTGCAAAAGAGCCAACTGTTTCTCCGCAAAAACAAACAGATTCTGCTCAAGAATCTGTTATTTCTTCTACTTTACCTTTGCTGTCTGCACTTCAAGAAGGGAGTATCAATGTTACATTTGCAGCAGCAATGCAGGAGATCCAGGTAGAAACGCTGAGTGAAGTTTTGCAGGAGAGTTTTAATAAAATTGAAGAATATGTATCTAAAGTCAAAAAATTATATTCTCAATTGAGTCAGCAGAACAACAGGTTTCAATCAGCAGGTAAAATAATTAATCGTATAAATTTATTAATAGACACTAAGGCAGCCGTAGCAGAGATTTTAGCCTGGATGTCTGTAGTAGTAAATATTGTAGATTATCTAGTTTTTGAACTAGGAGAACAGTTAAGCAATGATACAATCCGTGTTTTTATAAGAGTTCTTTCTTCCATAATTATTACAATTGATATGGTTTTGACAGGAATGCCGGATAAACCAGCATTCGGAATTACCCTGACTCCCGATCAAAAACAGGTTTCTGAAACAAAAAGTAGAATTTCCGATCTCTTGTCAAGACTAGAAAAAATTAATCAGGAAAATGAGGAAGCGAGTAAAGATTGGGGAAGAGTTGAACAAAATGCTTATGAAAGAATTCTAGAAGGTAGCACTAAAAATGTTTCAGGAGAAGAATTTTTAAGTTGGCTGTCGGATCTGGAGCAAGGGTGTGACGTTTAATATTGAGTTTCATCCTAAAGCGGCTAAAGAAGCTAAAGAGATGCTACTGATGAACCTAGAGCTTGCTTCGGAATTTCGGGAATACTTGGAACTTTTAGCTGAGGAGCCATATAAATTTCCTAAAAAGAAAGGACAGCTAAAATTATGTATAGCTTTAAGTTTTCAAGTAAAAGGTAATGCGTGGCGGTTAATTTTTAGGATTATTGAAACTAGAGAGGTAGTTGAAATCTTAGCAATTGGTTTACATGATGAAGCTTATAGTTCAGCCGAAAGGCGTGTTTAAATATTATTGATTCGTTATATAGGGAAAAAATGTTTGCCACTTCTTTAAGTCCTCTTTCTGTTGATTCATCTCGCATTCGACCGGGAATTCAGGCATTGCAGCCGATGCTAGTGGAGTTGCGGCGGCGACTGCATCAGTGCCCTGAATTAGGGTTTCGAGAGCATTTAACTGCCGAGTTAGTTTCCCAAAAATTGCAAGAATGGGGAATTGAACATGAAACTGGCATTGCAAAAACTGGAATTGTTGCCACAATTAGTGGTAACAAACCAGGTAAAGTGCTAGCAATTCGGGCAGATATGGATGCCCTGCCGATTCAGGAAGAGAATGATGTGCCTTATCGGTCGCAGCATGATGGAGTGATGCACGCTTGCGGTCATGATGGACATACAGCGATCGCTCTCTCCACTGCCTACTATCTTTCGCAGCACCGCGATGACTTTGCTGGCACTATAAAGATTATCTTCCAACCTGCTGAGGAAGGGCCGGGAGGTGCCAAGCCGATGATTGAAGCAGGTGTCTTACAAAATCCCCAGGTAGATGGGATTATTGGGCTGCATTTGTGGAATAATCTGCCTCTGGGCACTGTGGGGGTTCGCAGTGGTCCCTTGATGGCAGCAACAGAGGGGTTTCGCTGCACGATTCAAGGCAAAGGCGGACATGGGGCGATTCCCCATCAAACGGTTGATTCAATTTTAGTTAGCGCTCATATTGTCACTGCCTTGCAGACGATTGTGGCTCGAAATGTCTCGCCACTGGAGTCCGCCGTCGTTACTGTCGGGGAACTTCATGCAGGCAAGGCGCTCAACGTAATTGCCGATACAGCTTTCTTAACGGGTACTGTGAGATATTTCAATCCGCTTCTGGGAGAACTAATTCCTCAACGGATTGAGCAGATTATTGCGGGTGTTTGCCAAAGCCACGGTGCCACTTATCAACTAGACTACAAGCGGCTTTATCCTCCTGTGATTAATGATGCCAAGATGGCGGAACTCGTGCGTTCTGTGGCAGAAGGGGTGGTAGAAACTCCGATTGGAATTGTGCCAGAATGCCAAACAATGGGCGGCGAAGATATGTCGTTCTTTTTGCAAGCTGTACCCGGTTGCTATTTCTTTTTGGGTTCGGCGAATGTAGAAAAAAACTTAGCGTATCCGCACCATCATCCGCGATTTAATTTTGATGAAACAGCGCTAGGGATAGGTGTTGAGATATTTGTCCGGTGTGTTGAGAAATTTTGCGGATTGAAGGATTGAAGGATTGTCAGGTTTAAGGTTTAAAGAGTCATTTGAGCCTGCAATTTATAACCTGCTAACCTAAAACTCGCCTGCAATCTTTCTTCTATCCCATGAGGTGCTGATGACTTCTCAACTGCCAAATTTAACTGATTCGCAACAGGGACAGCAAGCGATCGCCGACTTCGAGCAATCCAGCGTCCCCGGTGTTTGGCTCAGTTTGGATAAACAGCAAGTAATTGCTGATATGCGATCGCGTCTAATCGATCCCTTTCAAGTAAACCAAGGGGGACAACCCTTTTGCGGTCCAGCATCGATTGTATTTGAGCTGGTTCGCAAACAGCCACTCTGGTACGTGCAAATTTGCCGCAGTTTATTTGAAACCGGCGGTTTTCAAGCGAAAACTAGATTTATCCAAGCATCGCCTAGACTGCGCCAAAGCCAAGGCAGACTGCGGATGGGAATGGCAGATTGGATGCTGTTGGCAACCTTGCGCGAATCAGAAAACCTGATTTTTCCAGTCGAACCAAACGCCCCCAACATCATTCGGAATCTGGGCGGGATGACGAAATCTTGGGAGATGAAAGGGTGGGTTAAAGAAGTGCTGGGCTATCGTCAATTTAAATACGCCCATACCTATATTTATGGCGAATTTGATGCGATGCGCGAAGCCGCAGAAGTCATAGCCAGCGGTGGCGTTGCGTTTGCCTTGGTTACTGCTGAAGGATTACTGAGCAACAAACCACCGCTGTTGCCTTACCCAACTCACTGGATTTCCCTATTAGGCAATATTGTTATTCAACCAGGTAAACCTTGGCAGCACGATAGTGGACATATCAGCTTCGACATCTATACTTGGGCAAGAAAGATGCACGTAGACGCAGCTGAAGGGCCATTCGAGGATTATTTTTGGGGAATTGTCATGGGAAGAATGTAGCGATCGCTCCCCAAACCCAACCTAATAAAAATATTTTACGCAGGTACTTGAAGTGTCATCTATCAATGAGATGATTTTTCATGTACTTGGGGAGGATGACGCATTGCAGCAACTGCTACGCATATCCAGAATTATCGATGCGATCAATGAACGCATCGGACGTCTCACCTATTGGCTGGTGCTACTGATGGTACTGGTCGGGGTGTGGAACGTCGCCGGTCGCTACATCGGGCGTTTAATTGGGCAAAACCTGAGTTCTAACGCCTTTATTGAAACTCAGTGGTATATCTTCGACGTGGTTTTCTTGTTGGGAGCCGCTTACGCCCTGAAACACGACGAACACGTGCGCGTGGATATTTTCTACAGTCGCTGGAACTGGAAGTGGAAAGCGTTGGCTGACCTGTTCGGAACGTTATTCTTCCTAATTCCGTTCTGTCTAATGGTGATTTATTTCTCCTGGGACACGATTCTTAATTCTTGGGCAATTCGAGAAATTTCCCCCGATCCAGGTGGATTGGCTCGTTACCCGATTAAATCAATGATTATCGTCAGCTTCGTGCTGCTGATTCTTCAGGGCATTTCCGAGGCAATTAAGAATTTTGCAATTTTCACAGGCAAGCTAGCACCCCAGGAGGAACAGCATGACCCTGGACTATGAATGGTTAGGTCCGGTGATGTTTGGCGGTGCCTTAGTCCTGCTGTCGCTGGGCTACCCCGTGGCGTTTTCTCTGGGGGGTGTGGCGATTCTATTTACCGTCTTGGGCGTGGGACTGGGCATATTTGACCCAGTTTTCTTGACGGCGATGCCCCAGCGGATTTTCGGCATTATGGCGAATTACACGCTACTGGCGATCCCTTATTTCATCTTTATGGGGTCAATGCTGGAAAAATCGGGGGTTGCTGAGCAGTTGCTAGAAACAATGGGGATCTTGTTCGGGCGACTGCGGGGCGGTATTGCTTTAGCGGTAGTTCTGGTGGGGGCGTTATTAGCGGCGACAACTGGCGTCGTGGCAGCAACGGTAGTGGCAATGGGGCTGATTTCCCTGCCGATCATGCTGCGCTACGGCTACAACAAAGAACTGGCTACGGGCGTAATTGTCGCCTCTGGTACTTTAGGGCAAATTATTCCCCCCAGCGTGGTGCTGGTGGTATTGGGAGATCAGCTAGGTGTTTCGGTGGGAGACTTGTTTATCGGCTCGGTGATTCCGGGTTTGATGATGGCGGGTGCCTTCGCCCTACACGTAGTCATAGTGGCGTTTCTCAAGCCAGAAGTCGCACCTGCATTACCCCTTTCAGTGCGGAATATCGGTGGTAAAGCGCTGGGATTGCGCGTGCTGAAGGTGATGGTGCCACCGTTGGTGTTGATTTTGTTGGTATTGGGCAGTATCTTTTTTGGCATTGCCACGCCGACGGAAGCGGGTGCTGTTGGATGTGTAGGAGCGATCGCGCTAGCTGTTGCGAACCGTCAGTTGAGCTGGGACGCATTGCGACGAGTTTGCGATGCCACGATGCGGATCACCAGCATGGTGATTTTTATTTTGTTTGGCTCAACAGCATTTAGTTTGGTATTCCGGGGACTCAATGGCGATCGCTTTATGTTCGATGTCCTCTCCAATCTCCCTGGCGGCAGAACCGGCTTCTTGGTCGTTAGTATGCTGGTGGTGTTTGCACTAGGCTTTTTTATCGATTTTTTTGAAATCGCTTTTATCATCGTGCCCTTATTTGTGCCAGTTGCTCAACAATTGGGAATCGATCTCGTTTGGTACGGTGTCGTCTTAGGAGCGAACCTACAGACTTCTTTTCTCACACCGCCCTTTGGTTTTGCTCTTTTTTACCTGCGTGGCGTTGCACCTCCGGAAGTGACCACAACCGATATTTACCGGGGTGTTGTACCCTTTATCCTGCTCCAACTGCTGGTTCTGGTGTTGATTATTGTTTTTCCAGGTATTGTTACCTTCTTACCGTCGCTCAGTCTTTAGAAGGGTTGAAAAAGCATTGAAAGTTGAAAGGTTGAACCAGGGTTAAAAGTTAAACAATTAAAGGTTTCGCCTGTAATCTGCCAACGTGCAACTTGATTCTATCGTCAAGATAAGATCGGTCGAGCAGAGTTTCTAACCTGTAACTTGTCAGCCTGCAATGCCACCCCAACTTTCTAACTTTTTTCCTGAGGATAGGCGAAATTGGCAAAACTTAGTTCATTGACTTGATTCCACTTGTAAACCTGCTCTCTAAATTTCTTCCACTGTTCGTAAACTTGCTTGAAAGTGGCATCCTTAGCAGCATTTGCCTCATACAAATCGAAGGATGCCTTCTCGGCTGCCTGCATAATCTCCTTAGAGTAAGGCGTTAGCTTTGTACCTCCAGCAACCAGTGCTGTGAGCGCCTGTGCATTCAAGGCATCATACTGAGCCAGCATATTTAGATTGGCTTCCATCGTGGCACTTTTCAAGACTTGTTGGTAATCCTTCGGTAATTGCTGCCACTTTGACAGATTAATCTGGATTTCCAATGTTGCTCCAGGTTCCCACCAGCCTGGATAGTAGTAGAACTGCGCTGCCTTATTCAAGCCCAGCTTCACGTCATCATGCGGGCCAACCCACTCAGCGGCATCAATCGCTCCTCGGTCAAGTGCTAGATATATCTCGCCCCCTGGCAATACCTGAACATTGACGCCTAGACGGCTCATCACTTCACCGCCTAATCCAGGGATACGCATCTTCAAGCCGTTCAAGTCAGTCACTGACTTGATTTCTCGCTTGAACCAGCCTCCCATTTGAGTGCCAGTGTTGCCAGCAGGAAAGTTGATAACGCCAAAGTCTGAGTAGAGCTTTTGCATTGCTTCCAGTCCGCCAGCGTGGTAGAGCCATGCGTTCTGCTGTTGGGCATTCAGACCAAAAGGCACGGCTGTACCAAAACCCAGTGCAGGATTTTTTCCTATGTAGTAATAACTTGCAGTGTGACCGCACTCCAAAGTTCCAGATTGTACGGCGTCTAGAACTTGTAGACCGGGCACGATTTCACCCGCTGCGAAGGGGGTAATCGTGAAGCGTCCGCCGGTCATTTCGCTGACGCGCCTGCAAACTGTATCAGCTCCCCCAAAGATAGTTTCGAGCGATTTAGGCCAGCTGGTTGCCATCCTCCACCGAATTCTTGGCTGGGCGTTAGTTTGAACACCTGAGCGTGTGGCTGTTCGGCTACAGGCACCCAGCGCCGCCGCACTAGCGGCTCCAATAGCAGTGCTGCTGACAAAGTGTCTTCGTTTCATAAGTTTTGCTCAAATACCTAGAAAACCCAATCTGAGGGAAATTTGTAGTTTAAAACAGATTCATGTGGTGAAAATATGACAATCCTAGCAGAGTCGGAGTCCTCTAGGTACGCTTCTACCTTAGGTTAGGTGACAGTGGGAGTTTGAATGACTAAAGTTTAATGCCTGAGATCGCGCCAGTAAGATCCTTGAGAGCGATCGCGCTCATGAAATGCTCAATAACTATGGTTTGGTTCGTATTTGCTACTTTAACCGCTATTTTTGAATCATTAAAGGATGTTTTCAGCAAAAAAGTTCTCAAAAGTCTCGATGAATATATTGTTGCTTGGTCTTTAATCTTTTTTACACTAATTCTTTTAATTCCTCTTTTATTTTTTATCGAACTTCCCTTTTTAAAAAGTCAGTTTTGGATAGCCTTAATCGTTGGTAGTTCGCTGAATGTTCTAGCAACTATTCTTTATATAAAAGCACTTAAAATTTCCGATTTATCCCTAACAATCCCTCTTATTACCTTTACCCCCTTATTTCTGCTCATCACTTCCCCGCTCATTGTCAACGAATATCCTACTTTATTCGATTCATTAGGAATTTTTCTAAGTGTTGCAGGTTCTTATGTATTAAACATTAGACAAAAACACAGAGGATATTTAGCTCCGTTTCGTTCGCTGCTTAAGCAAAATGGGCCAAAGCTAATGTTATTGGTTGCTTTTATATGGAGCATAACTTCCAACTTTGACAAAATGGGGGTAAAAAATTCTTCTCCCATTTTTTGGGCAATTGTTATGTATGCATTTATTGCAGTTACCATGCTGCCAATAATACTGTATAAATCCAAGCAAAATCTAGAGCAAATTCTCTATCACTTAAAATATTTAGCTCCAATGGGGCTATTTAATGCATTAGCAGTATTGTTTCAGATGATAGCAATCAATATGACTCTGGTGGCACACGTTATTGCCATTAAAAGGATGAGTGCGCTCCTGAGTGTATTTTTTGGATACTTAATTTTTAAAGAAGAAGGAATAAAAGAAAGAGCAATAGGAGCTAGCCTAATGATTTTGGGTGTGTTAGTAATAACGGGCGTTGCTGAATTAGGGTATGATAAAGTGAGCGATCATGCGAGCGCCAAAAAAAACACTCATGAAGATGCAATATTATGCAATGCCCTGAATGTCAGTCAACTCATATTAATAAAAATGGTCAGAAAAAAGGCAAACAGAATTATATCTGTGTCAGATGTAAGA
>NZ_JBHZGO010000031.1:0-30342 GCF_042747725.1 Coleofasciculus sp. H7-2 | reverse complement strand
GGGAGGGGCAATCCCTGGGCAATCTGGGAAATGCTTACGATTCCCTGGGAGACTACGCCAAGGCGATTGAGTACCACCAGCAGAGTTTGGTAATAGCGCGGGAAATTAAAAACCGTTCGGGGGAGGGGCAATCCCTGGGCAATCTGGGAAATGCTTACGATTCCCTGGGAGACTACGCCAAGGCGATTGAGTACCACCAGCAGAGTTTGGTAATAGCGCGGGAAATTAAAAACCGTTCGGGGGAGGGAGCAGCCCTGGGCAATCTGGGAAATGCTTACGATTCCCTGGGAGACTACGCCAAGGCGATTGAGTACCACCAGCAGCGTTTGGCAATCGCGCGGGAAATTAAAGACCGTTTGGGGGAGGGAGCAGCCCTGGGCAATCTGGGAAATGCTTACTATTCCCTGGGAGACTACGCCAAGGCGATTGAGTACCAGCAGCAGCGTTTGGCAATCGCACGGGAAATTAAAGACCGTTTGGGGGAGGGGCAATCCCTGGGCAATCTGGGAAATGCTTACAATTCCCTGGGAGACTACGCCAAGGCGATTGAGTACCAGCAGCAGCGTTTGGCAATCGCGCGGGAAATTAAAGACCGTTTGGGGGAGGGGCAATCCCTGGGCAATCTGGGAAATGCTTACAATTCCCTGGGAGACTACGCCAAGGCGATTGAGTACCAGCAGCAGAGTTTGGCAATCGCGCGGGAAATTAAAAACCGTTTGGGGGAGGGGCAATCCCTGAACAATCTAGGACTTGCCCTCCAGAAAGCTGGCAATCTCGTTCAAGCCGAAAAAACCCTCCGCGCTGGAATTGAGGCATACAAATCTCTACGGGAGCTATTGGGTGGCAATGATGCCTACAAAGTGTCAATTTTTGAGCAGCAAGCTCGCACCTATCGCCTGCTGCAACAAGTCCTGATTGCCCAAAATCAACCCACTGCTGCTCTAGAAGTTGCTGAAAGCGGTCGTGCCAGGGCATTTGTAGAGCTATTGGCTACACGCTTCTCCTCCACTTCATCTGCTCAACCTAATGTCTCTACAAATCCACCCAACATCCAGCAAATTCAACAAATCGCCAAACAGCAAAACGCTACCCTTGTTGAATATTCGATTATTTATGATGACTTCAAGATTCAGGGTAAACAAGAACCTCATGAATCAGAACTCTATATTTGGGTAATCCAGCCCACAGGCGAAGTGGCATTTCGTCGCGCTGACCTCAAACCCCTGTGGCAGCAGCAAAATACAACGCTTCCACAGTTAGTTGTCAACAGCCGTAAATCTATGGGTGTCAGAGGTCGTAGCATCTTTGACGTAAACGTAGTTGCCAAGCTAGAAACAGACCAATCTGAACGCTTACAGCAACTTCATCAACTGCTAATTCAACCCATTGCCGACCTCCTGTCTACTGACCCCAATGCCCGTGTTATCTTCATCCCTCAACAATCCTTGTTCCTGGTTCCCTTTGCTGCCCTCCAAGATGCCAACAACAAATACCTCATCGAACAACACACTATCCTCACGGCTCCCTCGATTCAGGTACTGGAGTTAACCCGCCAGCAACGACAACGGGTTCCAGGGTCAGCTAAGGATGTGCTGGTCGTTGGCAATCCGATTATGCCCAGCCTTGCCCCCAAGGTTGGGGAAAAGCCTCAACCGCTACCGACCCTACCAGGTGCCGAGAAGGAAGCGATTGAGATTGCTCGTCTCCTGAACACGACAGCCCTGACTGGTAAACAAGCCACCGAATCCGCTATTGTCCAGAAGCTACCCAAAGCCAAGATGATTCATCTGGCAACTCACGGATTGCTGGATGATTTTCAAGGGTTAGGTATACCGGGTGCCGTTGCTCTCACCCCTTCCGGAACAGATGACGGTTTACTTACCGCCAGCGAAATCCTCAATCTCAAGCTAAATGCCGAGTTAGTTGTCTTGAGTGCTTGCGACACTGGGCAAGGTAAACTGACTGGCGATGGCGTAATTGGACTGTCTCGCTCTTTAATTACTGCGGGTGTCCCCAGTGTCATCGTCACCTTGTGGTCGATACCCGATAGCCCGTCTGCCTTGCTGATGACCGAATTTTATCGAAATCTGCAACAAAAGCCTGATAAAGCGCAAGCTTTGCGAAGCGCTATGCTAACGACGATGAAACAATATCCCAACAAACCCAGCGCTTGGGCTGCATACACGTTGATTGGGGAAGCTGAGTGAGAAGCTACGGAGAACAGCCGCCAGCTGCTACAACCGGGGGCGATACCCACACCAATGCGTAAAATGCTTCCTGAATGAGAACCCATGAGTTGTAGGTTGGGTTGAGGAACGAAACCCAACAAATGCTTATGCTAAGGAGAACAGCCGCCAGCTGCTACAACCGGGGGCGGGGCGATACCTACACCAATGCGTAAAATGCTTCCCGGATGAGAACCCATGAGTTGTAGGTTGGGTTGAGGAACGAAACCCAACAAATGCTTATGCGTGTTGGGTTTCGTTCCTCAACTCAACCTACGCAGATTTTGGATTTTTAGCTCCAAATGAACAGTATTGCATTTTAATTCGCTGACATCGGCTTAATTCTTTTTTAAGTAATGTTACCTCTGCATGGTATATTCAAAATGTTTGGTTCTGACCTGTAGTAGTTAGACCAAATAGCACAAGCTGAAACACATCAGTTGTGAACTTGTCAAACGAATCTCAAACAACCACGCCGACCACCGAGGAGTTACCACAAACTGGTTCGCCTGTATCAGAATCAGCTGGCTCCATGCAAGAGTACTACCAACTTCAACAAGAGTTGTTGCTGACTACACTTGCTTTGACCGGGATTATTTTTATCTCTGTCTGGATTTTTTACTCCCTCAACATTGCCCTGAATTACTTGATAGGGGCGTGTACTTGTGTGGTTTACTTGAGGATGTTGGCTAAAGACGTTGAGCAACTAGGCACAGAGAAACAGCGTCTGAGCAAGACTCGGTTTGCTCTGTTTATTGGGTTGATTATAATCGCAACCCAAGTGAATAAGCTACAGATTCTGCCCGTATTTTTGGGATTTCTGACTTATAAAGCCTCCCTCTTCGTCTATACGCTTCGGACTTTGTTTTTCCCGGACACTCGATAAGTTAGGCAGTGTTAGAATTCTCCACTTTTTAATCCCTGGAGAACCCTCATTGAATGGAAATGCTAAGTATTCTTTCCGCCTTTAATTCATTCCCCCTCGCCAAACTAGAAGTTGGTCATCACCTTTATTGGCAAGTGGGAAATCTGAAAATTCACGGGCAAGTTTTTCTCACTTCCTGGATTGTTATTGGTCTTCTTCTGCTTGCTTCGTTAGCTGCCACTCGGAATATCCAGAGAATTCCTAAAGGTATCCAAAACTTCATGGAATATGCCCTGGAATTCATTCGAGACCTGACCAGAAACCAGCTTGGCGAGAAAGAATACCGTCCGTGGGTGCCATTTATTGGCACGCTGTTTTTGTTTATCTTTGTCTCAAATTGGTCTGGTGCATTAGTTCCCTGGAAGCTAATTCACCTTCCAGAAGGAGAACTAGCAGCTCCCACGAATGACATCAATACCACAGTGGCACTGGCATTGCTAACTTCTTTAGCGTATTTTTACGCAGGTTTTAGCAAGCGGGGTTTAGGGTACTTTAAAAAGTATATTGAGCCGACACCGATCCTATTACCCATTGCCATTTTAGAAGATTTCACAAAGCCCCTTTCCCTCAGCTTCCGTTTATTTGGCAACATTCTGGCGGATGAACTGGTAGTAGCAGTGTTAGTTCTACTAGTTCCCCTGTTTATCCCTCTGCCAGTCATGGCTTTGGGGCTATTTACCAGTGCCATTCAAGCTCTAGTGTTTGCCACCTTAGCAGCTGCATACATTCATGAAGCGATGGAGGGGCATGGTGATGAAGGGCATGAGGAGCATTGACCTTCTTAGGAAGGAAGAAGGATATTAAGAATGAATAAAATCATTCCTCCTTCCCCAGATTCCCTTCGGGATGCCCTCAGTTGATAGAATTTGAGATTTGGGATTTGAGATTAAAAATCTTGACTCAAAACTCAACACTTGTAAGGGTACGGTCGTGCCGTGCCTCTACTCCAAACTCTCTGTTTTTTGTTCTGTACTTAAGGTAAGGAAATAATCATGGACCCATTGGTTTCTGCTGCTTCAGTTCTGGCTGCTGCTCTAGCAATTGGTTTAGCTGCAATTGGCCCTGGTATTGGTCAAGGAAATGCTGCTGGTCAAGCAGTCGAAGGTATTGCTCGTCAGCCAGAAGCAGAAGGTAAAATTCGCGGCACTTTGCTGTTAACCCTGGCTTTCATGGAATCCCTTACCATCTATGGTCTGGTGATTGCCCTAGTGTTGCTGTTTGCTAACCCCTTCGCTTAAAATTTTTTGTTTTAGTAGAGACGCGATCGCTGGCGTCTCTACTAAAACAAAGTTTTTAGTTTGTAGTCCTGTTGATGTAAGTTGAACCCCATGCCTAGGGGGTATAGAGAATATGACAAGTGAGATAATTTTGCTTGCCATTAAAACTGCTGTTCAAGCAAAAGAGGGAAGAAATGTTTGATTTCGACGCTACCTTGCCCTTGATGGCAGTGCAGTTTCTGCTATTGGCAGCGGTATTAAATGTGGTTTTCTATAAGCCACTGACTAAAGCGCTAGACGAGCGCGATGATTACATCAGAACGAATGAGATGGGTGCGCGGGAACGCTTGGCGAAAGCTGAGCAGTTAGCAAAGCAATATGAGCAACAGCTAGCGGATACCCGCAGGCAGTCTCAAGCGCTGATTGCAAATGCTCAAGCCGATGCCCAGAAAATAGGCGCTCAAAAAATAGCTGAGGCACAGCAGGAAGCTGTTGCAAAACGAGAACAGGCGTCTCAAGAGATTGGACAGCAAAAGCAAGAAGCCTTGCAATCTCTTGAGACCCAGGTAGATGAACTCAGTCGCCAAATTCTGGAAAAAATATTGGGACAGCAGCTGGTCAACAGATAGAGAGCTTGAAGGAAAAGCTGTCATTAGTCATTAGTCATTAGTCATTAGACCAAAGCCAATGATTGATGGCGAATGACCAACTTCATACTTCAATGGGATGGGTATCATGGGAACTTTTTTCTTATTAGCCGAGGTGGCTCACTCAGCTGGCTCTGAATTAGCAGAGGCAGAGGGGCATGGTGGTTTCGGACTGAATCCGGACATTTTTGAAGCCAATCTAATTAACCTGGCAATTCTTATTGGTGTACTGTTTTACTTTGGACGTAAATTATTAGGCAATATCCTAAGCGAACGTCGTTCAAGGATTGAAACGGCGATTGGAGAAGCAGAGCAACGCCAGAAAGAGGCAGCGGCTGCACTTTCTGATGCCCAGCAGAAATTAACTCAGGCTCAAGCGGAGGCAGAACGAATCCGCAAAGATGCTGAAGAAAGTGCTAAGGCAGCTAGAGAAGCTATTTTGGCGAAAGCAGCGAAGGATGTCGAACGCTTGAAAAAAACAGCGGTTGAGGATTTGAACACCGAAAGGGAGCGAGCGATCGCCGAACTCAGAGTGCAGGTTTCCGCAATGGCGTTGCAGCGCGTCGAGTCGCAACTCAAAAGCCAATTGGATGATGCTGCTCAACAACAATTAATTGACAGCAGCATCGCTAGTGTAGGAGGTCGCTGATGAAAGGTAGTATGGTTAGCGGTGAAATCGTAGAGCCGTATGCAGAGGCATTGATGTCCTTGGCTCAGTCGCAGAACCAGACAGAGCGGTTTGGCGAAGATGTGCGTTCTTTGTTGGCAGTCCTGCAAAGCTCCGAGGATCTACAGCATTTTCTGGGAAATCCAGTCGTAAACGCTGAAAATAAAAAAGCCGTATTGCGGCAAATTGCTGGTGACGGACTTCATCCCTACATCCTCAACTTTTTGATGCTGCTGGTGGAGAGGCGACGTATCCTGTTTCTAGAGGGAATATGCAAACAGTTTCAGGCACTTCTGCGAAAGCTGAATCAGACTGTTCTAGCAGAAGTCATCTCAGCGGTGGAACTCTCGGATGCCCAGCAGCAAGCCATCGGTGAAAAAGTAAAAGCGATTAGCGGTGCCCAGCAAGTAGAACTCGATACCAAACTAGATCCAGATTTAATTGGTGGTGTCATCATCAAAGTAGGGTCTCAGGTATTGGATGCCAGTTTGCGAGGACAACTGCGCCGCATTAGCCTACGCCTGAACAGTGCCGCCTAAAGTTGAAAGTTGAGAGTTGGCAAGACAAGCAGTTTGTCGGTGGAAACTTTTCAGATTGGATGTTGGCAAGTTAAGCAATTGAAATTTTTAAATCTTAACTTTTAACTTTCAACCTACCACCGCAAAAATATAAGGCTTCAACCTTCAACCTTTAAAACAAACCCTTCCATCCTTTAACAAGTAACCATGATCAGCATCAGACCTGACGAAATTAGCAGCATTATTCGGCAGCAAATTGAACAATACGACCGAGAAGTTAGTGTTTCTAACGTTGGTACCGTATTGCAAGTAGGCGACGGGATTGCCCGGATTTATGGCCTGGACAAGGTCATGTCTGGGGAACTGGTGGAATTTGAAGACGGTAGTGTTGGCATCGCCCTGAACTTAGAAGAAGACAACGTGGGCGTGGTGCTAATGAGCGATGGTCGCCAGATTCAGGAAGGCAGCTCAGTTAAAGCCACAGGCAAGATTGCTCAAGTGCCAGTGGGCGAAGCCTTGATTGGTCGCGTTGTGGATGCCCTCGCTCGTCCGATTGATGGAAAGGGAGACCTTCATACTACAGAAAGTCGCCTAATTGAATCAGGCGCACCAGGAATTATTGAGCGGCGCTCAGTGTATGAACCGATGCAAACCGGGATTACCGCTATTGACGCGATGATTCCGATTGGTCGGGGTCAGCGAGAGCTAATCATTGGTGACAGACAAACCGGAAAAACTTCGATTGCAGTTGACACTATTCTCAACCAGAAAGAAGAGGACGTGATTTGCGTCTACGTCGCCATCGGTCAAAAAGCTTCTACCGTCGCCCAAGTGGTGAACGTGCTTCAGGAACGAGGCGCAATGGACTACACCATCGTGGTAGCGGCAAACGCCAACGACCCGGCAACGCTGCAATATCTGGCTCCCTACACGGGCGCTAGTTTGGCAGAATACTTCATGTACAAGGGCAAGGCGACGCTCATCATCTATGATGACCTCTCCAAGCAAGCCCAAGCTTATCGCCAGATGTCCTTGCTGCTGCGTCGTCCACCCGGACGGGAAGCTTATCCTGGGGATGTGTTCTATCTCCACTCCCGGTTGCTGGAGCGTGCGGCAAAGCTAAGTACAGAACTGGGTGAAGGCAGCATGACTGCGCTGCCAATTATCGAAACCCAAGCTGGGGACGTTTCGGCTTACATTCCCACTAACGTGATTTCGATTACCGATGGTCAGATTTTCTTGACCTCGGACCTATTCAACTCTGGCTTGCGTCCGGCGGTGAACCCCGGTATTTCCGTGTCGCGGGTGGGTTCGGCGGCTCAAACCAAGGCGATGAAAAAGGTGGCTGGTAAGCTAAAGCTGGAGTTGGCGCAGTTTGACGACCTGCAAGCTTTTGCCCAGTTTGCCTCGGATTTGGATAAGGCAACCCAAGACCAGTTGGCACGAGGTCAGCGCTTGCGGGAACTTCTGAAGCAGCCGCAATACTCGCCGCTATCAGTGGCTGAGCAAGTGGCGGTTGTTTATGCAGGTTTGAATGGCTATTTGGATGATATTCCTGTAGACAAGGTGGCTCCTTTTGCGCGATCGCTGCGGGATTACCTGAAAACCAGCAAGCCGAAGTACATGGAAATCCTCCGCAGTCAGAAGCAGCTGACGGAAGAAGCGGAAGGTATTCTCAAAGAAGCGATCGCTGAAGCTAAGAAGACCTTCATGGCAATGGCGTAATTTGTCGTTAGTCATTGGTCATTGGTCGTTAGCTCTCGAACTAATGACTACTGACTAATGACTACTAACTACTGACTAATGACAAAACTATGGCAAATCTGAAATTTATTCGCGATCGCATTCAGTCGGTCAAAAACACCAAAAAAATCACCGAGGCAATGCGCCTAGTTGCCGCCGCCAAGGTGCGCCGCGCCCAACAACAGGTAACTGCCACTCGCCCCTTTGCCGACCGCCTCGCTCAGGTTCTCTACGGTCTGCAAAACCGTCTGCGGTTTGAAGAAGCAAATCTGCCTCTGTTGAGAAACCGGGATGTTCGGTCTGTAGGAATTTTGGTCATTACAGGCGATCGCGGTCTTTGCGGTGCCTACAACACCAACGTCATCCGTCGCGCTGAAAACCGCGCCAAGGAACTACAAGCCGAAGGTCGGGACTATAAATATGTGCTGGTAGGGCGCAAAGCCATCCAGTACTTCCAGCGTCGTAACCAGCCCATTAACGCCACTTATACCGGCTTAGAGCAAATTCCCACAGCAGCCGAAGCATCCAGAATCGCTGACGAACTGCTGTCCTTGTTCCTCTCAGAGAGCGTAGACCGGATTGAATTGGTCTACACCAAGTTTGTCTCTTTAATCAGCTCTCGCCCAGTGGTGCAAACCTTGCTTCCGCTGACTACGCAAGGACTAGAAGCAAGAGATGATGAAATCTTCCGCCTCACAACTAGGGGCGGCGATTTTGAGGTAACGCGGGAGAAAGTCTCTGCCCAAGTTCGAGAGTTCCCACGGGACATGATCTTCGAGCAAGATCCGGTGCAGATTCTTGATGCCCTCCTGCCGCTGTATCTGAATAACCAGTTGCTGCGGGCTTTGCAAGAGTCGGCGGCGAGCGAACTAGCGGCACGGATGACGGCGATGAACAACGCCAGCGACAACGCCAAGGATCTGATTGGTACTCTCACTCTGAAGTACAACAAAGCGCGTCAGGCGGCAATCACCCAGGAAATCTTAGAAGTCGTCGGCGGTGCCGAGGCGCTACAAGGTTAGATTTCGCTTTCAAGTTGAAATAATAGAATGCGTCCGAAAAATCTCGGACGCATTTTTTATAGTAATGAAAGACTTCTGTAATTTCTCGAATGTATTTTTTATAGAACTCACATCTTGCACCTGGCGGTTGCAACCGCTAGGTGCAAGATGTGAGATATAGCGACTTTAGAGCATCTGGCAATTTATTAATCAGCTGAACCTATGCTTAGTAGTTCCTCGCCCTTCAGCGATATTGCTACCGCCGCCACAAGCTGTAGCTGATGCTATCAATGCTAATACGAGCGCTGCTACTTGGCTCAGTAGCAGCGCTAAGCGGTTAAACAGAAGAAAGCGCGATCGCTTTTCCATCAACTTCAGGCAGAGGAACTTCCAGTAAAGAAGCGATTGTCGGAGCAAAATCCATGACGGAAATCGGTTGTTCTATCTTCCCTGGCTGAATCGATGGTCCGATGGCAAACATTATCCCTTCCGCTTTGTGATCGCCAGTGCGAACGCCTTGAAATTCCTTCTCTATCTTCCCAGTTTTAGGAGAATAAACACTAGATATAGGTGCCTCCCGATTCCACTCCACCATTAGATCGGGTAAATGGTCAAGATATTCTCCTTGATAGCACTCAGCTGTACGCAGAACCTTCTGAACTAAGGGTTTTCCGGTGTCAACATTGACTAAAGCCATCAGGTCTTGAGTCAATTCTTGGCAAAACGCCTCGTACTCAGCTCCCGGTCGAATTTTACCATTCGGTTCGCGACCCACCAGATTAACCCGAATCCCTCCATACACATCATTGTTGGGAAGCGTAAAACATTTACGACCCGCCGCATCAGGCTCCTGCAAAGCTTCACGCACTGGTTTGTCAATTTTCCAGAAGCGATTTCGTAAAGGTTGCCAAACGTATTTTCGGAGCGGTTTGAGGAAACCCTGAAGCACAGGAGTCTGTTCCCAAGACGAATTTAAAACCTTGGCAACCTGACGGCGCATGGTGGGTGGCTTGACCTTCTCAAGACGGCATAGGATCTCATCGAGCATGAACGTACCGTCGTAGTGAGGTCCCATCCCATGACTGGCAAGAACGAAAACTGTGGTTTCTGGATCTACCTGGTTCAACAGTCGTCCAATCGCGGCGTCAATAGCGATATAGACATCCTTTATGGGATTGCCAATTGCATTAACAATGGCTGGATTGTGTTTTGGGTGTGTTGGATCGTTGAGGTTCCAACATTGGTGACCAACACAGTGACTTTCCGCAAAGACAGTCATAAACAAATCCCATCCACCTTGCTCTAGAAAATAGCTGGAAAGTTCTGCTTTCTTTTCGGTTCTGGTTACTAAGTCGTCGCGAAATTTCTTGAGTCCATCAGCAGTACGTGTGACTCGGTTGCAGTAACCAATCGGGTCTCGACCAAACCGTGCCTCCACCTCTCCAGCCAAAGAACGGGGCCAAGTGTAGAGAG
Organism: Coleofasciculus sp. H7-2; assembly: GCF_042747725.1. Taxonomy (NCBI): domain Bacteria; kingdom Bacillati; phylum Cyanobacteriota; class Cyanophyceae; order Coleofasciculales; family Coleofasciculaceae; genus Coleofasciculus; species Coleofasciculus sp. H7-2. The sequence continues at coordinate 19,926 of NZ_JBHZGO010000031.1, read as the reverse complement.
TATCGGGTAAGTCGGGGTCATGAGTTCCCCAATCAACGATTTGAATGCCATTTAGGTCAACGGACGGAGGAGTTCTGGGTACATCGAGAATTGCCACGCGGCGACCAGCTCGACTCAGAACATCCCAGAAAAGTTCGCCTTTGAGGTCAAATACACTATAGCTCGTAGTTCGGTAAGTTCCTGGAGCCAGTTGACTGAAGGAGTAGCAGCCGTGTCGAGCGGGTGAAATCCCTGTAGCAAAAGATGGCCAAATGGCTCCCACGTAAAGACCGACGGGGTTTGTAGTGATTCCCCAAGCACCCTTCTCCAAGAGAGATTGAAAAGTAGGAAGTAGACCCGCTTTGGCCCATTGAAGAATCAAATCCTTATCCGCAGCATCAATCCCGATGAAGAGAATCTTGCTTTTAGTAGTCATGGCAGGTTCCTCACTTAAGATTGGTATAGTATTCAAATATGTTAGTCTTTAAAGCTTTTTTAGTTGCTAAAATTTGACAATATAGTTCAGCTAAATTAATAAAAATATAATAAAAAGAACTCAGGAAACTACTCCAAAAAAACTGCATTTCACAAGCGGCAATTAAATCAGTTTTAACTTGTCCTCGATACTTAATCAGATGCCGAACCATTCTGAGCGTGCTTCCTAGCAAAATTTTAGAAAAGATAATTGGCTTGTTCCAATCTTCTACATTCAGCATCCGAAGATAACAAATACACAAGCTAGAGCCACAAATGAGAGATAGTAAATAATCTTTTTCTAGTCGGTACTGGGGGATTTGATGATAAGTATGCATAGCTGGGTTATACCAAATTTCCCAGCCTGCACGATATATATACAATAACGCCTCATAATCTTCCCCTCCCAGCATCGATCCATTCACTCTCCCACTCAGTCTCAAGCGGCTTGGAACGTTCTGACACCAAGCTTTTCGGCGCACGACTAATGCAGCGCCTGGAGGAAGACTCAAATTATCCGGATCGTACAAATGAGGTGTTTCTCCCCGCTCCCTAATTGCCAAAAAAGATTGTATTCTTTGAAAATTTTCAGGCGGATTGACTTCAAAATCTCCGTGAACTTGCCCCCCGTATGCACCTGCTTTTGGATGCGATTGACCAAATGAATAGGCAGCAGAAATCCAATCAGCATCAGGTAAGTTATCATCATCTATAAAACCTACGAATTTACCTCTAGCTTCTCTAATTGCTCTGGCTCTAGCAGCAGCTAATCCTTGCCGCCTTTCAAAACAATATCTAAGGGGAATATTAGACAGCCAGTTTGCTTGATAATCTCTAATAATTTCTGCGGTGTTGTCATTGCTGTTATTATCGACAACAATTATTTCCCAACGAATTTGTTCTGAATTAACTTGCAAACGCAAGCTTTCCAAAACTTTTGGCAAACGACTTGCACCATTGTAAGTTGGAATAGCAACGGTAAAATCTAAAGTCATGTTTGATCTAAATATAGGATTTTTCATCGAAAAAAAAATGATGAAGCTATGCCGCAGTTATCTTCTTTCCCTCAGAAACAATGACCTAATTTTAAATTTTGTTTTGATATTTAAAATGAGATAGCGATTTTTACAGATCCCTAACTATAGAAACTACCGCGCCAAAGCTTATGGTAATGCCAGCAGCCATAACTGCCTGGTTATAAAAAAGGCTTTCAGTCTTTTTTATAAATTCCGAATATCTTCTCAGTAGGTCTATTCACGAAATGTTTTTAGAGATTGTGCCAATATTAAGCAACTATGTTTTTATTTACAAGATTTTTTCAATAATTTCACTAAATCTTTATAAATTAGTTAGTTTTACTTTATTCCTACTTTAATCTCCTCGGAGTTTTACAGAACATTATTCCAAAAATACAACCTCTACTCTGACCGATAGGTACAAATAGAGTACTTTTCACTTGCGTTCAAATTCGCCGTAGGTTAGCAGCGTTAGCGCTAACGTGAAACTTTGCTAACTCGCAGGCTAAAGCGCTTTAGCCTGCGCGGTTCATCTAAAAAAGATAGAGACGCTTGCCTAAAAGCGTCTCTACATCACAAATAAAATAGGACTGCTATATAGCGATGAAACACTTAGGCGACAGGTAGAGCAATTACAGTTCAGGACTCGCCGCACATCACCACATCTGAGGGCAACCACAGGGGGATTGCCCCTACAAAACGCTATATGTATAAGCTTTGCGTAATTCCTGAGTTTCTGCTGATTGAAGTTAATAGGCAACAGGCGCAATATCCACCACTAGACTTAAAAGCGATCGCGCGATCGCTTTGCAGAAGGAAGCGAAAGAAGCAGGCACCTGGATATAGGGGTGCGAATCATAGGCTTTGGTTAAGCTTGAAACGTTAAGGGTGCGCTTGTCGTACCCTTAACAGGAGCAGCACTTATGCAACATCACCATATCTGCCACCGCAACCACAGGGGGATTGAACCCGAAAAAACGCTATATGTATAAGCTTTGCGTAAGTGCTGTTCAACTTAAAAAATCCTATACGCCTGAGCCGACTTCGGCGCATTTTTGTTTGAACCCTTCGTATCGTTAAGCAGCCTCTATCGCTGCTCAAAGGAGAACTCATAGCAAAAAGTCTTGAGAACGTTGCATATTTTTTACAATCTGTTACATTAATTAATATAGAGTTACAAAAAAACCAGCAACCATGAGATACACCACCGACGAACGAGGCATCCTCAACAACTATGCAGCTGAGCCTGCGGTGTATGTTGCCGAATCCCCTTCACCAGAGCAGCAGCGTCGCTACGCTTTTCAAGGCGTAGTCGCCATTTTGTTTGTCACCCTGCTGGTTCTGACTGCATTGGGTGTCAGCTAAACCTTAACAATGACAGGACTTACGCAACATCACCACATAGTAAGGGCAACCACAGGGGGATTGAACCCGAAAAAACGCTATATGTATAAGCTTGGGTTTCAGACACTTATTTCAGACATTTAGGAGTTCGGTTATGAAGAGTGACTTTGACTTTGATGCCCGCTATCAGTTTGCGCCGACTGTGTTTAATACTGATTTCAACAACTTTGCGCCCATCAGTGCTAATCAAGCTTGGTCGCTGTTCTTTCCCGCTGGTCGTAACGATGCGGCGCTGGGAGATAATCCTGAAGTAGGACGACTCTTCAACAACATCTTGAGTGCTGTTGTCTTCACAGTAATTGTTGGAGCCTTTACTTTCTACTCGTTTTAAGACAAAGACAACGTGAAAATTTCTTCAACCCCAGCTTTGCACGAGCTGGGGTTTCTCATTTCCAGGCATTGTCGTTTGACCGGGGTGAGTAGCTAATTGATTCATGGAACAATAGAGAAAGTTTAGTTTCTGTGGGAAGCATTCCCTCTAGCCATTGCTGCTCATGTCCAAGACACATAAAGTTGAAATTTACCACCAAGGCAACACTCATACCCTTGAAGTGCCAGAGGATAAAGCGATCCTTCAGGCTGCCTATGCCGCTGGGTTAGACTTACCCAGTTCTTGCAATGCGGGAGTTTGTACTACCTGTGCGGCTAAGATCCTAGAAGGCAAGGTGGATCAGACTGATGGCATGGGCGTCAGTCCAGAGCTTCAGGCACAAGGCTATGTATTGCTCTGCGTCGCTTATCCCCGCTCCGATTTGAAGATTGAGAGTGGGAAAGAAGACGAACTGTACGAGTTGCAATTTGGGCAGTTCCAGAAGTAGCCTCTGATAGTGATACCGACCTTGTAAACTCGCAACTACACAAAACTTAGCCTGACGAGAGCAGGCTGGCATTTCAATATTCCGTACTAGAACCACTAAGATGACGACGCACTTTATTACCGCAGAAATTGACCTTCAGGAATCGCCAGTGCAGCTGCACTCCGCCATTGAGGCAGAATTGGAAAAACGGGGGGAACCCTTGCGCTGGGCGATCGCTTCTGTAGATGTCGAGCAGCAGAAAGCCCATGTTGAGGCAATCGTCACAGTGGCATCTGATTCAGCTCAGTGAATCGGCGTCCTTACACGGTTGTATTAATTGTCCCGACTGGGGTTGGGGCAGCAGTTGGGGGATATGCGGGGGATGCGCTGCCAGTGGCAAGAGCGATCGCGCAAATCTCCGACATCCTGATTACCCACCCCAATGTTCTCAACGGTGCCCAGTTGTACTGGAATTTGCCCAACGCTTTCTACGTGGAAGGCTACGGACTTGACAAATTTGCATCTGGGTGCTGGGGACTGCGACCCGTGCATCAGAACCGGGTCGGTTTAATTCTCGATCGGGGGATTGAACCCGAACTGCGGCTGCGGCATCTCCAGGCAGCAGATGCCACTAGAGCCACGCTGGGATTGAATCTCACAGATTATGTGGTGACAGACGCCCCGCTAGGGGTGGAACTGAGAACGTCAGCATCGGGAGCCAGTTGGGGGACGATTGGAAATCCTCATAGTTTATTACGGGCAGCAGAGGTACTGATTACCAAGGCGAGGGCAGAAGCGATCGCCGTCGTTGCCCGTTTCCCCGATGATATCGAAACCGAGGCGCTGGAAAGTTACCGACACGGGCAGGGAGTTGATCCCCTTGCCGGTGCTGAAGCCGTGATTAGTCACCTGATCGTGCGAACCTTTCAAATCCCCTGTGCCCACGCCCCGGCTCTTTTACCGCTACCCCTCGATCCGCACCTGTCTCCCCGCTCAGCTGCCGAGGAATTAGGCTATACTTTTTTACCCTGCGTTCTGGTTGGTCTGAGTCGCGCCCCCCAGTTTATTGTAGAAACGCACGGCGGTGCGACCTTACCTGGAGATGTGTGGGCAGATCGAGTCGATGCCGTCGTCGTACCCGCAACCGCTTGTGGCGGCAGTGCGATACTGAGTTTAAGTCAGACGCGATCGCAGATTATTGCCGTCGAAGAAAATAAAACTCAAATGCAAGTTCCTCCAGAACAGCTGGGAATTAAAGCATTGCGGGTAAACTCATATTTAGAAGCACTTGGTGTCTTGGTAGCCCATCGAGCTGGTATTAGTCCCGGTGCCCTTAGTCCAACCCTGTCTTCGCTAGTCAGAATTCAGTAAGGCGGACAATCCTCTACTTTCATCCTTCATCCTTCATCCTTCCGAAGTGGCAAAACAGCTTCCTACCGATCCAGAAATCGAATCCTTGACGCGCACCCAAATTTTAATTGCGATGGGGGTGACAGCTATTTTGTTGCTCGTCATCGCCAAGCTGTCGCTACATTTCGGCTCGTTTTCCGTCATGCCCGTGCGCCCGACCCTAGAAGCGTCACTTTTGGGCGTAGGAATTGGGCTAGGAATTACGGGCGCTAGCAGCGTCATCTATCGCCTATGGCCTGCCTATCAGCGCAGCGCCGACTACTACCTGGAATTAGTGTTAAAACCCTTATTGTGGCCCGATTTTATCTGGTTGGGACTCTTGCCGGGTTTAAGTGAAGAATTGCTGTTTCGGGGTGTAATGCTGCCAGCAGTAGGATTAAACTGGGTTGGGCTAATCGGATCGAGTTTTTGCTTTGGCATCCTACACCTGAGTGGCCCTCAACAATGGTCTTACGCAGTGTGGGCAACCATTGTGGGATTGCTGCTGGGATATAGTGCCTTGGAGACTGGTAATTTGCTAGTGCCAATTGTGGCTCACATTACGACGAATTTAATATCCAGCTGCCTTTGGAAGCTGGATATCAAAAAATTATGAATTTTGGGAATCGGGAATGGATCGTTGAGAAAGACAAAAGAAACTGTAAGGAATTCTTGGTGATATAGCAATCCTTGCAGCAGTTGTAAAATTCTCTCTTCTCTCTTCTCTGCGCCCTCTGCGCCCTCTGCGGTTCGTCTTGTCATAAATCAAATAGGAATTCTATACCTTTTATCTTAATTAATGCGATCGCGCTGCTGCCAAAGCGATCGCCTGCGGTAATATCTTGTGTTCCTGAACTTGAATCCGGGCGTGTAGCGTTTCTAAAGTATCGTCAGGCAGAATCGGGACAGCCGCTTGTAGTAATATTTTGCCGCTATCAACTTCTACGTTTACCAGGTGAACGGTACAGCCAGTTATTTTTACACCTGCATTCAGGGCTTGTTCAACCGCTCGAATTCCCTTAAAACTCGGTAACAAACTGGGGTGAATGTTAATCATTCGATCCGGGAAGGCATCCACTAAAACCTGAGTGACAACGCGCATCCAACCTGCCATAATTACCCATTCCACCTGATACTGCTGCAAGGTTTCCACAATTTCTCGATCTAACGCTTCGCGGCTGTTAAAGTCTCGGTGATTCAGCAAAACAGTGGGGACACCCCAGCCTTCGGCGCGGGTAGCGGCTTTTGCACCCGGATTATTGTAAATCAGAACTTTTATTTCGGCATTGAGTTGCTGATGCGCGATCGCTTGACTCACCGCCTCAAAATTACTGCCGTTTCCCGACGCCATCACACCTAATTTCAAAGGAGGGCGATCGCTCAAAAGACTGGGAGAAACGATTGGTGAAATTAAGCTATGTGTGGAGTCAGGTGGTGCTGAATTGCTAATCATGCAGTCTTTAACGTTGTAGTAAATGAGAACCAACAGGACACTTAAATTCCCCGGTGGTATCCTTGGGAGGCGTCGGTATTGCTGGCGGCGTGGATGAGGGTTTATCGGTTTCGCAAATTGCCGTCCTTGTAATGTTTTCACCGTTAGTTGTGACAACAAATACAGCACCCGTGTAGCTATTAAGTTCGGGGCGCTTGGCTTTGGCAGTATGCATCACCCTCTGAGTGCCATTACCTTGAGGCACAATTTGGTAATTATAACTCTCTGTCTCTGGCTTAATCCCAATACCTAACTGCTCGATTGTTGTACTAAATTTCTTATTTTCCAAGTAATAAGCTTGTTGGGCACGGTTCATCGCACCGATGTATGTCTTCCCTTCAGATTGTTTTGCCTTGGTTGCTTGATTGTTAAATGCTTCCTGAATATCAACAATTTTAGTATTGGGAGGTAAAGTAGGTGAGTCAGAAAGCTTTTGAACCGGGATTTCATAAGCAACCGGAGGTTCAGAAGATGTTTCAGGGGGGAGGAGAAATAATTTACCTTCTGGCGTCAATACAAATTTCACCGCCTGACTGGATGATGGATTGTTGACTTGCCATTGTCCCACCCATCGATCTACCCCTGAATTGTCTTTAGCAGCGCTGGGAGAGGAAGAATCTGAAGGTGTATTGGTTGCATTACATCCATAGATAGCTAGTAACCCAAGCAATCCGCTAAGCATTCGGAAACCAGGGTGTTGGCTGCGTTGCTTGAATACGGTTATGTTCACGTTATCAGTTGCTAACAGGAGATTAACAGGATCTTACCAGTGCCGCCAGGTAGAATAACGCTACGACGCTAACATTCAAGTGTAAGCCAATCGCTCCATGAAAAATACGCACTCTTCTCGTAGGCAGCTATTAGATAATGATGCGATCGCTGCCTGGATTTTTCTGACTCCCGCCTTAATTCTGCTGGGAATTTTTCTCCTGTGGCCTATCGCTTATTTGTTTTACCTTAGTTTTACCACGGGTAGCTTTACCGCTGCTGGTGTCCGCTTGGTGGGATTGAGAAACTACTGGCGTCTCATGCTTAGTCCTGACTTTTGGCAGGTTCTCGGTAACACCGCTTATTTCACCATTGCCACGGTGATTCCTAGTTTAGTAATTCCCTTGGGTTTAGCAGTGCTATTAAATCGTGCCTTTGCCCTGCGAGGAATCCTGCGAACTGCCTATTTTATCCCCTCAATTGTTAGTCTCGTGGCAGCGGGTTTGGGGTTTCGCTGGTTGTTTCAAACCGAAGGGCCAATCAACGCATTTCTAAATTTTATCGGAATTGAATCGATTTCCTGGCTATCTAGCACGTTTTGGGCGATGCCAGTGCTGATTTTGTTAAGCATTTGGAAGCAACTGGGTTTCAATATGGTGGTGTTTTTGGCAGGTTTGCAGGCAATTCCCTCCAGTCGCTATGAAGCGGCAGAACTAGATGGTGCCAATTCCTGGCAGCAATTTTGGTACATTACCTTACCAGGATTAAGCCCTACTCTAATCTTTGCCACCGTCACTACGGCTATTTTTACCCTGCGGAGTTTTGAGCAAGTTTATGTCATTACCGGCGGCGGGCCGTTGAACTCGACTAATTTGCTGGTTTATTATATCTACGACCAAGCGTTTGCCCAATTTGATTTTGGTTATGCAGCAGCGGCGGCAACTGTGTTGCTGGCGGTAACGTTGGTGTTAGTTTATCTACAGCTAAGAACGTGGGGGGAAGATGCTTAGGAATTGTGTTTATCATCTATATCAAGTTAGCCATTTTCTATGAGGTAAGCTTGTCTAAGTTTGATGAGCAAGGCTATAGCAATCTAAGGTGAAATTCCAGAAGTGTTGTTTTTAACGAACCGCCGAGGACGCCGAGGACGCAGAGGGAAGAGAAGAAGAGAGAAAGAAGGGTGTCACAAGTGGAATTAGGATTGCTATAGATATGCTCAATGAGATGAATCCATTCTGTTAGAGAACTTGTACCCAGAAATCAGTGGTAATAATCTTACCGTTGCGGTTAAACTGACCCCAGAGTTTATATTTTCCTGGTTCGGGAAACTGGGTATGGAAAAGTACCTGACCGTCAGGAGTATCTTTCATTGCATGGGCGTGAATGTAATCTGCGGCTGTTAAGGTTGGTGACTGTCGTAGAATGACTAGATGACCTTTTTCTCCTAAGTAGGGTTGCAAGTCTTTGACGGGTTGAGTGTTAGAAGCGTCTCGCAGATCAAACGTCAATGTGACTGGTTTTCCTACTTTGAGGGTTGGTTCAGAAAGTACGAGATTCACTTTTGTGTTTCCGAAAGTCTTGAACCGATTTAGATCGACTGCTGGCGCAGCTGAAATTTTACCAGTAACCTGTGTTTTTACCGCCGAGACTTGTTCCTTTTGACCCGCTGGTTTGTAGTCACTCAAAAGAGTGTAATTACCCGGTTGGGGAAAACTTGCTTCGACTTCAAAACGCCCATTCTCCTTGTAGGTGGGATGAAGATGGCTGAAAAAGTGGAGATCGTCACTGACAACAATCAAGTGCATCAGTTTTTCTTGAAAAGTGTCAAACTTAGCGATCGCTTTCCCGGATTTGTCTTGAATATCAATCGCTAAAGAAACGGCTTTGTTTGGGGTAATCGTTCCTTGAATCGTCAGCTTTGCTTGTGCTGCCTCAGTTTCAGGCATCGATTCGTGCCCCATGTGATGCCCCCCATGAGGCTCGGTGCCAGCCGTATGATGCCCCGTATGGGCGTTATTCGTGGTGTTTGTAGGGGTCGCTTGCATCATCTCTCCATCCTTCATTTTCATCGTATGAGTAACTGCACTTGTAGCGATCGCGCTTCCTGCCAATAAACCAACAAAAACCAAAAACATTGACTGATTTTTCATCATTTCACTCCTCTTGATTTGCTGTAACGGCTGCTTTTACTTCCAGCACCCCTCTAGCCATATTCATTCCACAGGTAAAGGGATATTCGCCTGGTGTTTTTGGCGTAAATTCTACAGATGTCATCCGATTCAAATCCAAATCTTGAGCAATGTGAAAATCCGGTAAAATGATTTTTTCCAGACAACTACTGGGATCTTTTCGGAAAAAATTGAGCCGCACAGGTTGCCCTGCTTTCACCACTACTCGATTTGGTTCATAACCGCCATCTACTTGGATGGTAAGTTCCTGAATCCCTTGATTTGTTGTAGCTTGTTGAGCTTGAGTTTGACTCAGCAGAAACCACCAAAGTTCTAAGCCAATTAAAGCTAATCCGCCTAAAGTAATGCCTAGTTTTAGCTCAAAAGGTTGCTCAATTTGACGGAATTGATTTGTCGGCATCGGTGCGTCGGCTGAAGTGGCTTTTGCTGGTGCTACTGAGAAAACAGAGAGCAAGACCCACAAACCGATAAAATTATTCCAAACCTTTTTTCGAGTTACCATATTTCCTCCTACCCTATGCGGTTAGAAATTGACTCGCGGCTGAAAGTTCCGCAAGCGCAAAGCGTTAGTAACGACAGAAACCGAACTGAATGCCATCGCTGCACCCGCAATCATCGGGTTCAGTAACCAACCGAAAATTGGGAATAAAATACCAGCAGCAATCGGAATTCCAGCGACGTTGTAAATAAAGGCAAAGAAGAGATTTTGGCGAATATTCTGCATCGTGGCGCGACTTAATTGAATCGCAGTCACAATGCCTTGCAAGTCGCCAGAAATGAGGGTGATATCGCTAGCAGCGATCGCTACATCGGTTCCGGTGCCAATCGCTATCCCCACGTCGGCTTGTGCCAGCGCTGGGGCGTCGTTGATGCCATCGCCCACCATTGCTACCACTTTGCCTTCGGCTTGCAGTTCCTGAACTTTAGCGGCTTTTTGGTCGGGACGGACTTCCGCAAACACTCGCGTGATGCCAACTTCTTGCGCGATCGCGTCTGCTGTTTTGCGATTATCCCCCGTTAGCATCACCACTTCTAAACCCATCCGGCGTAGCGATCGCACAACGCCTGCTGAAGAGGGTTTGAGGGCATCGGCAATGCCAATCAATCCCTGCATTTCTCCATCTACAGCAATCCAGACGGCAGTTTTCCCGGCAGATTCCCAAGCAACTTTTTGTCCTTGCAAAGGTAGCGTTTCAATTCCTAATTCATCCATCCAACGCTGAGTGCCGATTTGCACCCGTCGGTCTGATACAATCCCTTGAACGCCACTACCCGCGATCGCTTCAAAATTTTTCGCCTCTGGTAATGGAAACTGCACTTCCTGAGATTGGGCATACCTAACAACCGCTTCAGCCAAGGGATGTTCGGAATTGCGTTCAACTGCTGCTGCTAACCTTAATAGTGTTATCTCATTGCTGTGGACAGTTCCCACCATCGTTATGTAGTCGGTAACAGTGGGTTTTCCCTGCGTCAAAGTACCCGTTTTATCCAACACAATCGTTTGAATTTTATGCGCCACTTCCAGACTGTCAGCACCTTTAATTAAGATGCCGTTTTCCGCACCTTTTCCGGTTCCCACCATCACAGAAGTCGGCGTGGCTAAACCCAAAGCACAGGGACAAGCAATAATTAGCACTCCCACCATTGTCATCAGGGCCATTGTTAGATTGCCCATCACGTCGAACCAGATAATGAAAGTAGCGATCGCAATGGCAATGACCACTGGCACAAACCACCCCGTTATTTGATCCGCCAATCGCTGAATTGGGGCTTTGGCACCTTGCGCTTGTTGCACCAGTCGGACAATTTGAGCCAAGACTGTATCCCGTCCAACTCTGGTCGCCTGAAACTGAAAACTGCCAGTTTTATTAATCGTCGCCCCAATAACTTCATCCCCCGGCTGTTTCTTCACTGGCAAGCTTTCACCCGTCACCATCGCTTCATCGACAGTAGACGTGCCTTCTACCACTTCCCCATCCACGGGGATTTGTTCGCCAGGACGCACTAAAACCACATCGCCAACTTGAACGGCTTCAACAGGAACATCGATTTCCTGTCCATTGCGGATCAAACGCGCCGTTTTCGCTTGCAAACCCATCAATTTGCGAATCGCCTCCGACGTTTGCCCTTTGGCACGATTTTCTAAAAACCGTCCTAGCAAAATTAAAGTAATCACAACCGCCGCTGTTTCGTAATAAACATCTGTAATTCCCCCCAAGAATCCTGGGAATACAGTCACAAACAGCGAGTACAAATACGCCGCACCTGTACCCAGCGCAATCAGCGTATTCATATCAGCCGCGTGACGCTTCAAGGCTTTCCAAGCACCTGTGAAAAAGGATTGACCGCACCAAAATAAAACTGGCGTTGTCAACACTAGCTGCACCCAAGAATTATGCAACCATGCCGGAATCAAGGGGATGTGCAATCCAGTCATTGCCGGAATTGACCCCGCCACCAGCACAATACTGATAGCGGCGCTGAATAGCACTTTCCGCACTAACTCTTGCCGTTCTTGGCGGCGAGTGGATGCCTCGGTATCATCTTCTTTGCTTCCTAATTCTCGAACTGGCGCGGCTGCATATCCGGCGTCGGTGACAGCCTGCTGAATTTCCTCTAAACTGGTTTGCTGAGGCTCGTACTTGACAGTCGCCTGTTCCATGCCGAAGTTAACGTTACACTCAACGACGCCTGAAACATTGCGAATCGCTTTTTCTATCGCACCGGCGCAAGCCGCACAACTCATACCTTGTAACTTAAGAGAATGTGTTTCCATAACTTTCTCTAGCTCAATGATTTTAGGTTAATCTCTCTAGTTGACTGGAGAGTCAAGGGGGTAGAGAAAAAATCTTGTGTGCCATATTAGTTCTGAAAAGAGCGATCGCGTGAGAGCATATGCAGAGATAATTCCGCTCCTCGCCACCCCCATCCGTTTAGAATAAGGCACCAATGAATCGTGACAAGCTAATTGCAGAATTAAACAGGACTTACGCAAAGCTTATACATATAGCGTTTTGTAGGGGCAATCCCTTGTGGTTGCCCCCAGATGTGGTGATGTTGCGTAAGTCCTGATTAAAGCTTTGCATAGAGCCATTGTTACGCTGGCTGGGAATGTAGAGCGATCGCTCCCAACGGCACCTTAGTTCACATCCACCAGAAAAACAATGTGTTCGTGAAAGCGAGATCAAGAGTGCAACTCTTACGAAGTCGGGGATCTGAAGGGCTGGCTCACCACTTAAATAGAATTGCCTTATTCGTAGCTATTTGTTGAAATCCGCTTTTCTTCGATAAACTTCAGCCAAAAAGCCGCAGTTATGCCCCAAATGGCATTAAAAAATAATACAAACACTGGGGTTAAAACTCCCAGCTTTAACCCCAGCAAGCCCTGATTCGCTTTCACTGGAAATACAATCAGTAATTGCGCCAGTGTCGGCGCAAGACTATAGACAATTCCCCGCAACCAATAGGGGTAGCGCCGAAACGGCAAGACAAATAAAAATCCCCATAAACCACCTCAAACGATGCGAGGATACAGCCAATCTGGGGTCAAATCCGGCGCAATTTTGACCCCCAAGGCAGCAGTAATGCCCAGAACTCCAAATAGCCAGACGGCGAGGCTATTTGCCAGTCCTCCCAAAGCGCCAGCGGCGAAGACGAGCGTTAATTTTCTGCTCAACTGCTGCATCCAATTTTCCCCTAACCTTTGCGATAATCTTATCGCTAGGCGACGGGATATCCAGCGTTAGCGATCGCTTCCCTGACTTTTTCTGCTGGCTGTTCTGTTTCCACTTGAACGAGCTTGGTTTTGGGATCAGCCTCTACCTTCGCGGTGGGATCGAGGCTTGCAACTGCCTTGGAAATCGTGTCTACACAGGCAGAACAAGCCATGCTGGGAACTTTCAGTTGTAGTGTCATAGTGTAAATTCAGGATTATTGTTTCGATCGCTATTATAAAATCTCCAGTCAACTGGAGAGTCAAGGGAATGGACATACAAACTGCTCAACTAATTGTGAATGGCATCGCCGTGGGTTGCATCATTGCGCTGGCGGCAATCGGTCTAACGCTGACTTATGGAATTTTGCGCCTTTCCAACTTTGCTCATGGCGATTTTATGACCTTGGGCGCGTATCTTACCTGGTTAGCGAATACCAGTGGAGTGAATATTTGGCTGTCAATGATTCTGGGCGCGGGGGGAACGGTGGCGGCGATGCTACTGAGCGAACAGCTGCTCTGGAAACCAATGCGCGATCGCCGTGCCTCCCCAACCACCCTGATCATCATCTCGATTGGACTTGCCTTGTTTCTCCGCAATGGCATCATTTTCATTTGGGGAGGGGGCAACCAGCGCTACAATTTGCCCATTGCCTCCGCCCTCAACATCCTGGGAGTTAACGTAGCTTATTACCGGATCGTTGTCATGGTTTTAGCCGTCCTGGCAATGTTGGGGCTGCACTTCCTGTTGCAGAACACCAAAATCGGCAAGGCAATGAGAGCGGTTGCGGATGATATCGATCTGGCTCGCGTCTCAGGCATTAACGTTGAGCGCGTGGTGATTTGGACTTGGCTAATTACCGGCGTTTTTACGTCCCTGGGAGGAGCCATGTACGGGCTGATTACGGGCATACGCCCCAACATGGGCTGGTTTTTGATTTTGCCGATGTTTGCGTCGGTGATTCTCGGCGGTATTGGCAACCCCTACGGCGCGATCGCTGGTGCGTTGGTAATTGGTATCGCCCAAGAAGTTAGCGTCCCCTTCCTGGGGTCTGAATACAAGCAGGGTGTTGCCCTCTTGATTATGGTCTTAATTCTGCTTGTCCGCCCTCAAGGCTTGTTCAAGGGCACCCTTTAAAAGGATGAAGGATGAAGGATGAAGGATAAATCAAGACGCAATCCATCCTTCTGCCTTCTGCCTTCATCGTTGCTATTAGCCCTAACCTCAAAACTGTAGATTCAGTTTTCTTAGGGATGGATTACGGGTTGATGATGTGGAAATAAATCGCTGCAACCAGGAAGTTACCAGCTAAGAGGATCAGCGAAACGATAGTGCGAAAAGGATAGGGAGGCTTACTCGTTTGGGTAAGAGAACCTTTGGGTTTCTTGGCTTGTGCAGTCATAAGCATACGCTCCTAATTTGGGACTTTATCAAGAAATACCAAAGAGCTGTCACAATTAGCACGGCTCGATAGAAATATTTTCATTTACCGCAGTCTTCCTGAAAGGAGCGTAGACGTGCATGGGCGCTTTACCCATGCACGATGGATAGAAAATTTCTTTTCTCCTCCCCAGCTCCTCTGTGCCTCTGCTACCCGGCTCTGTTGCCTTCAAGCACTCTCTCCCGCGTGGTACGAACTGCGGACGAGGGGACCGGAACGGACGTGAGCGAAGCCCATTTTCCGGGCGATCGCTCCCAGATGCTCAAATTCTTCTGGCGTCCAGTATTTTTGTACTGGCAGATGTTCTAGAGAAGGGCGCATATACTGACCGAGGGTGATGCGATCGCATCCAGCATTCCGCAAATCCGCCATCGCCTCAATCACTTCGGCTTCAGTTTCTCCGTGTCCCAGCATCAAGCCGGATTTCGTGGCAATTGTGGAGTCAAGTTCTTTCACAATCCGGAGAACGTCAAGCGATCGCTCATACTGCGCCCCCCGTCGCACCCGTCCTTGCAGCCGTCCCACCGTCTCAATATTGTGGTTATAACAAACGGGTTTCGCCTTCACCACCATCTCAATCCGCTGGCGTTGTTTCTGCTGTGCATCCTTACCCCCCCAAAAATCTGGCGTCAACACCTCAATCAGAGTTTCCGGGTTCAGCTGTCTTACCGCTGCCATCGTCGCCGCAAACCAACCCGCCCCCCCATCCGGCAAATCATCTCTCGCCACCGAAGTCAGCACCACGTAGCGCAAAGAAAGCAACTGCACCGCCTGGGCCACCTTTTGCGGTTCTTCCGGATCTAAAGGCATCGGTGCGTGCCCTTTATCCACTTGACAAAAAGCACAGGCGCGGGTACAAATTTGCCCCATCAGCAGAAACGTTGCTGTCTTCTGGGCATAGCACTCTCCCCGGTTCGGACAGCGCCCCTCTTCGCAAATCGTATGAATTTGCCGCTGCTTAATAATTCGCTGCACCGTCGAGATGTCGCTGGCTTTCCCGATAGGGCGTCGCAACCAAGGCGGTAGCGCCTCAATTTCTGACCTCCACGCTTGTACATCAGGCTGAATTTGTCGAGCATTCGTTTCGGTAGGCAAATTCATGTTTTTGTCTGGGCTACCAGAATGAGCATCCGTATAATACAGAACTTACGCAGCCGACGTACCCGTATCAAGGGCTTACAACAATTTCTATAGCAATTCTCTATTGGATGCAGTATGGTTTAACCCCACCCCTGCCCCTCCCCGTGAACTGGGTTCAATATTCCCCCCTCTCCGTTCACAAAGAGGGGTTGGGGGTGAGGTTCCGAGTGTATATTGCACTCAACTGAGAACCGCTACAAAGCCTGCTTTAGTCCGGCTTTGTCTGTATAGCCGGTACGGGCACAACACAAAAAAAGCCCCTAGGGTCGTTGGGCAATGAGTCAGTCCTATGATACAAATCTTAAAGCATTCGACTCTAACTCTGATTCTGCCTTAGTTTTTTTCCCTTTCCGGTCAGACCGGATTAATCTAGAATTAGGCACGCTGCTGGCTTTTTGGCTTTATGTTTATGTATGTCAAGACGATCGAAGAGTGAGGAGATCGGGCAAGCAATTGTGTTGCTGCACGCCACGCACTCATGATAATCCCCATTACGGCGCTAGCCTTGGTTTACCGTAATCGGTTATAGAAATCATAGTTCTGTAGCGCAGACACACTTGTACTACACATTGCAAATTATCCTGATTGGTATGAACGCGAGACAGTTTTCTGCTAGCCGCTCATCTTGCTGAAATTAGCGACAAGGCAACAGTCGGCTCAAATCAACTTTAGTTTTTCTTTAAATTACCCCCTAAGGAGTCAGTCGTGGCAGGTCACAAAATTCTGGTGATTGATGACAGTCGAGTGATCAGAAATACAGTACGAGATATGTTACCACCGGGTAACTTTGAAATTTTAGAAGCAAAAGACGGTCTGGAAGGCATGAATCTGATCTACCAGTCACACCCGAACTTGATTATGTTAGATTTTCTCTTGCCCAAAATGAGCGGGTGGGAGGTGTTTCAACAGATTCAAAGTAAGCCCGAACTTCAGTCAATTCCTCTAGTTTTAATGTCTGGTCGGAAAGAAGAGGTGACTGAGAAAATCTCAGAACCTTTTGAACATTTTGAATTCATATCCAAGCCCTTTGATCAGAAGCAACTGATTGCCGCTATCAAGGCAGCGATGGCAAAGTCAAGAAACCGCCCGGTGGTAGTACCGCCAACACCGCAGCCGGTCGCCAAGGATACAGTCCCACCAGACTCAGGGGTTGCTTCAGCAGACATTCAGCAGTTGAATGCCAAGATTGCCAAAATGCAAGCTGAGATTGACGCCTTGAAGAAACAGCTGGCTCCAATGGCAGCGATGCCTGGTGAGGTTGAGGGGTTGAAGAAACAGCTAGCTCAAATTGTGACATTTATTAAACAAAAGCTGAAGTAATCGCTAGCATTTATAGAATACATCTCACCCGTTAGATCCTGTCCCCATTCAATCTTCCGACTCAGATGACTGGTAATTGGGGCGTTCTTTCGGTTGAGTTTCTTGTTTCATGAAATGCCCTCAGTCACCACTCCTAGGAGTTAGTTATGCCAAGTAACAAGATCCTGGTTATCGATGACAGCAGCACCAGTCGGAGCCTAGTCCGAAAGCTATTGCCCCAGAACAATTTTGAAGTTCTGGAAGCAAAAAACTCTCAAGAAGGACTGAATTTAATCCGAAAAGAACGCCCAAATTTGATCGTGCTGGATTTCCTGTCATCTCAACCCAGTAGCTGGGAATTCTTTCAACAAATTCAAGTCTCTCCGGAACTCCAGACGATTCCTTTAGTGGTGACATCAGGGCGTAAAGAAGAAGTTACACAGAAAATTCCGGAACCGTTTGAGTATTTTGAATTTGTTGCCAAGCCGCTGGAGCAGAAGACGCTGATTCAGGCGATGAAATCAGCAATGGCTAAGGCGAAACTGCCCCGGCGGCAAGCTGCCGCGCCTGCTGCCCAAAAAGCAGCACCAGCCGGTAAAGGAACCCCAACGACTCCCGCCGCTCAGAAAGCGGGAGCAACTCAAAAAATCTTGATCGTTGATGATGCTAAAGTGATTCGGGCTTCATTGTCAGAAATGTTGCCTCCGGGCAACTTTCAAGTTTTAGAAGCAAAAGATGGCGAAGAGGGACTCAATCTCATCCGCCAAGAGCGTCCGAATGTAATTATTTTGGATTGGATTCTGCCTCGCATGAGCGGTTGGGAAGTCTTTGGGCAACTTCAAGCTTCACCCGAACTCCAGATGATTCCCTTAGTGGTCATCTCTGGGCGAAAAGCAGAGGTGATGGAGAAACTCTCAGAACCGTTTGAGTATTTTGAATTTCTAGAAAAGCCTTTCAATGAGAAGCACTTAAATCAGGCAATCCAGTCGGCAATAGCTAAAGCCAAACTGCCACGCCCACAAGCCGGAACACCTTCTGCTCAGACAGCCGCAGTTGTTGCTGACTCGACAGCTGCATCTGCTGAAATTAAAGCATTAAATGAAAAAATGGCGGCAATGCAGGCTGAAATTAAGGGATTGAAGGAACAAGTTGCTGAAATTCCGGCATTGAAAAAACAATTGGCTCAGATTATGGCTTTCGTCAAGCAGAAGTTGAGCTAGAATCCCTATTTAATTGACTTGAATACCCAGATTATCTACTGGCTGCTAATGATTCATTGCTAATAGCGTTATTACGATTAGCAATGAGTATCAGAGTGCTGATTAATTTTAAAAAAGGGGTAAGGATTAGTCAGTATCAATATCCTGAATCACTCTCCCTATGGGAGCATCTCAAGGAAAGTAAAAACATCAATTGCAGTCAGTAATCTTACCCCAAGCTTCCCCTCTTAACGGCTACGGTGTACACACAAGTGACTCCTGTGTGCAAGGGAGCGCTCCCAGACAAGAGCAAGAACAGCCCCTTCCCTAGGAGGGAAGGTGAGCCATATTCAAAGCTCCTCTGGGCGTCGGAGAGGGGTTTGGGGAGAGGTCTGCCGACTTGTGTGGACACCGTAGCTCTTAACGGGGAAGGAGGTAATTCTACTTTTCCCGGTTAAGAAGGGAATTGAAGGGGTTTTACTTGCCTAATCCAACTCTCTGCGCCCTTCTAAGGCTCGTGCTAGCGTCACCTCATCGGCATACTCTAAATCGCCGCCCATCGGTAAACCAAAGGCAATCCGCGTCACCTTGGTAAACGGCTTCAGCAATTGACCGACGTACAAGGTCGTTGTCTCACCCTCCACACTGGGACTAATTGCCAAAATCACTTCTTTAATTTTTTGCTGACTGACTCGCCGCACCAGCGGTTGAATATTCAGTTGGTCGGGGCCAATTCCATCCATCGGCGAAATGATGCCTCCCAAGACGTGATACTTGCCGCTATACTCGCGGGTTTTTTCTAGCGCAATCACATCACGGGAATCTTCCACCACACAGAGAGTGCTGTTGTCGCGGTTGGAGTTGCGGCAAATATCGCAGACAGGTTCAGCTGAGAGGTGAAAGCACACCTGACATAAACCGACTTGCTTTTTTGCCTCAACTAAAGCTTGAGCTAGTGCTTCTACTTCTTCGGGCGATCGCTTAATAATATGCAATGCCAGACGTTGAGCAGTTTTCGGGCCAACTCCCGGCAAACGTTGCAGTTGCTCGATGAGACGAGCTAAGGGCCGTGTGTAAACCGTTGTCCTATCTCCAATCTGTATGCTTCCATATTTATCGTAAACCGCCGATAGATTGGATGATACAATCTGGCTCTATCTGCGGTTCCCAATAAAAAAGCGCCCCCTTGCGGAAGGCGCTTTTGATTCAGTAGAGACGCGATATTTCGTGTCTCTAGCAATTAACCATTAATGCTTGGAGCAACTAGAGCAACTGGAGTCGACTCACCTGCTGCCAAATCCAGGGGGAAGTTGTGAGCATTGCGCTCGTGCATCACTTCCATACCCAGGTTGGCGCGGTTGATCACGTCTGCCCAAGTGTTGATCACCCGACCTTGGCTGTCAATCACTGACTGGTTGAAGTTAAAACCATTCAGGTTGAATGCCATCGTGCTGATCCCTAACGAGGTGAACCAGATGCCGATGACGGGCCATGCACCCAACAAGAAGTGCAAGGAACGGCTGTTGTTGAAGGAAGCATATTGGAAGATCAACCGACCGAAGTAGCCGTGGGCGGCAACGATGTTGTAGGTTTCTTCTTCTTGACCGAATTTGTAACCGTAGTTCTGTGATTCGGTTTCGGTGGTTTCACGCACCAAGGAGGATGTTACCAAGGAACCGTGCATGG
>NZ_JBHZGO010000030.1:179980-211782 GCF_042747725.1 Coleofasciculus sp. H7-2 | reverse complement strand
ATCGCTCGCATCAAGTTCATCCCGCAAAAGTTCCAGAATGCTAGGGCTTTGAGGACATCAGTGCCGCGACGGATGCCGCCATCTACGAGAACTTCTGCTGTGTCCCCAACAGCCGCCACCACCTCACTCAGGGCATCAATGGTAGCGATCGCTCTATCCAATTGTCTACCCTCATGATGCGATCGATCGCATTTTGCATTTTTGCTATGTTATTGGCTACACAGAATTCAAAATTTGACTATGAATAAGTTATTACCCGCAATTGTAGGTGTGGCAGCTTTGCTAGGTTTAGGGACTGCGGCGGTGACAAATGCAAATGCAACACCAGATGTATCAGGAATGCGCGTAGCTCAACAACCTAACTGCAACAATCCTCAGACGCAAGGAGAAATGAACGCCTGCGCCGGAATCGCCTACCAAAATGCCGATAGAAGGCTGAATCAGGTATATCGACAACTCCTACCAAAACTACCCGGTTCGCGGCGACAAAAACTAATTTCAGCACAGCAAGCTTGGATAAAGTTTCGAGATGCTAATTGTACTTTTGAAAGAAGTGAATTTACAGGCGGAACGATGGAACCGATGGTTTACAGCAGTTGCCTTGCAAACGTAACAAAACAGCGTACAGCACAATTAGAGCAATATTTAAGCGACGCGGATAGGTAAAGCGAGAAGGCGATCGCACTACTCGAATCAAAGCGGTGAGGAATGCGATCGCGATATTGTAAATCTACCGCTGCAACGCTCCTAGAGACTAATCAGGTTTTTGCATAACTCTGGTTCAGATAAAGATATACATGAAGGAGCGACCGAATCTACCAATCAGCAGATGGAAGACTTGCCAATGTACTACCGTCTCAAATCTCTCAGCCTTGCCACTACTACTCTATTGCTTTCTCTCTTCACTCCCCTTTTACCGCTTACCTTGAAGTTTGAGCATCAGGTAGTTCAGGCGCAAACTACTCAAGACAGAGCAACTGAGGCGCAGCGGCTGAACCAAGAGGGACTTCAGCTACTAAACACAGGTCAATTTCCAGAAGCTTTGAAGAAATTCCAGCAGGCTTTAGTCATTTTTAGAGAAATTGGCGATCGCAAAAGCGAAGGGACACTCCTCAACAATATTGGGTCAGTTTACGACAACCTAGGAGAGTACCCCAAAGCCTTGGAGTTTTATCAGCAAGCTTTAGCGATTCACAAACAAGTCGGCAACCGACTGATGGAAGGGACAACTCTCAACAATATTGGGTCAGTTTACGACAGCCTAGGAGAGTACCCCAAAGCCTTGGAGTTTTATCAGCAAGCTTTAGCGATTCACAAACAAGTCGGCAATAAGGCGGTGGAAGGGACAACTCTCAACAATATTGGGTCAGTTTACGACAAACTAGGAGAGTACCCCAAAGCCTTGGAGTTTTATCAGCAAGCTTTAGCGATTCACAAACAAGTCGGCAATAAGGCGGGGGAAGGGACAACTCTCAACAACATTGGGTTAGTTTACGACAAACTAGGAGAGTACCCCAAAGCCTTGGAGTTTTATCAGCAAGCTTTAGCGATTTTCAAACAAGTCGGCAATAAGGCGGGGGAAGGGACACTCCTCAACAATATTGGGGAAGTTTACGGCAGCCTAGGAGAGTACCCCAAAGCCTTGGAGTTTTATCAGCAAGCTTTAGCGATTTTCAAACAAGTCGGCAATAAGGCGGAGGAAGGGACAACTCTCAACAACATTGGGTTAGTTTACGACAAACTAGGAGAGTACCCCAAAGCCTTGGAGTTTTATCAGCAAGCTTTAGCGATTCACAAACAAGTCGGCAATAAGGCGGTGGAAGGGACAACTCTCAACAATATTGGGTTAGTTTACCGCAGCCTAGGAGAGTACCCCAAAGCCTTGGAGTTTTATCAGCAAGCTTTAGCGATTCACAAACAAGTCGGCAATAAGGCGGGGGAAGGGACAACTCTCAACAATATTGGGTTAGTTTACCGCAGCCTAGGAGAGTACCCCAAAGCCTTGGAGTTTTATCAGCAAGCTTTAGCGATTGTCAAACAAGTCGGCAATAAGGCGGGGGAAGGGACACTCCTCAACAATATTGGGGAAGTTTACCGCAACCTAGGAGAGTACCCCAAAGCCTTGGAATTCTTTCAGCAAGCTTTAGCGATTCACAAACAAGTCGGCAATAAGGCGGGGGAAGGGACAACTCTCAACAATATTGGTTTCCTCCTAGAGGCACAAAACCAACCAGAATTAGCGATTGTTTTCTTCAAGCAATCCGTCAATGTCATAGAGGCAATTCGCAAAGATTTACAAGTACTGCCAAAACAGCAACAACAGTCATACACCGAAACTGTGGCAGATACCTACCGCACTCTCGCTGACCTCCTGCTCAAACAAGACCGAGTCCTCGAAGCACAACGAGTCCTTGACCTCCTCAAAGTCCAAGAACTCGAAGATTACCTGAGCAACGTGCGCGGAAATAACAATACCGTTCAAGGATTGCCGAACCTTCCCCCAGAACAACAAACCTGGACGAGTTATCAGACAATTCTCAACAAAGCAGTGGAAATTGGCAAAGAACTCACCCAACTGCGACAGCTTAAACAACAAAACAGAACGCTTACCCCTACTCAAGAACAACGTATCGCCCAACTGGTGAAAGCCCAAGAAACGATTAGGGAAGAATTTAACAACTTTAGCAGGAGTCCAGAAGTGCTAGCACTGGTGACACAGCGAAGTCCCGAAACCCTTTCTCAGGATTTACTGCTGCGGATGGGAGACTTCAACGCCTTACAAGATAACCTGAAGAATCTGCAACAAAATGCTGTTCTCCTCTATCCCTTAATTCTGGATGATCGCATCGAACTCATCCTCACCACCCCCGACTCTCCCCCGATTCGTCGCACCGTCCAAGTCCCCAAGAAACAACTCAACGAGACAATTGCCGCCTTCCGCAGCGCATTACAAGACCGCACATCCGACGCCAAAATTCCCGCCCAACAACTCTACAACTGGCTGATTAAACCCCTAGAAGCAGAACTCAAAGCCGCAGACGCCCAAACAATTATCTACGCACCCGACGCTCAACTGCGTTACATTCCCCTCGCTGCTTTGTACGATGGGCAACAATGGTTAGTGCAGCGCTACCGCATCAATAATATTACCGCCGCTTCCCTCACCGACCTCAACACTAAACCCCAACGGCAACTCCAAGTCTTAGCAGGTGCCTTTGCCACCGGACGCTACAGTTTTACTGTTGGCGAACAATCCTTTAACTTTTCCGGGTTGCCCTTTGCGGGAACCGAGGTAGAGAATTTAGCTAAGACGGTTCCCGCTACAACCCAATTCATCGATAAAGCCTTCACTCCCCAAGTCACCGTCCCTAAAATGGATGACTACAGCGTCGTGCATCTAGCGACTCATGCAGCGTTTGTCGTGGGAACACCGGACGATTCCTTTATTCTCTTTGGAAATGGAGAACGTATTACCCTCCGAGATATCCAAAATTGGAGCCTCAAGAATGTCGATTTGGTTGTACTTTCTGCCTGTGAAACTGGATTGGGCGGAAAACTGGGTAACGGTGAAGAGATTCTCGGCTTAGGCTACCAGATGCAGAGGGCGGGGGCAAGGGCAGTTGTTGCCTCCTTGTGGACGGTTGACGATGGCGGGACTCAAACCTTGATGAATGCCTTCTATGCAAGTCTGAAAAAGGACAACACCACAAAAGCCGAAGCCCTTCGCCAAGCCCAAATCGCCCTAATTACTGGCAATTCTACAGCTTTGGGTCAAAAGCGGGGCATTTTTGCCGTCGAACGTATTGGCAATAGTTCATCCCCTAATGCGATCGCTCGTCTTAGCCACCCTTATTATTGGGCACCGTTCATCTTGATTGGTAATGGCTTGTAGCTTGTAAATTCGATGACTTTTTAAGAACGCGATCGCTCTATCAATTATGCTGTGCCTGCTAGACGTAAATCAGCGATCGCTGCCTCACTTCCAGCATCAGGGGGATGTCACATTACTTAACTTATCTTGAGAGCGTTGGCATCAAACTCCAGGCTTATTACAGTCACGCCTGCGGTAGTCTAGATCAGGTGACTTTATTTGCTGTGTTCAGGCGATCGCTTTATGTCTCCTACAGTTTCTAGTCCTGCCCGTACTATCCGCATCGGTTCTCGCAAAAGCCAACTTGCACTCGTCCAGACTTACTGGGTGCAAGAACAACTCCAGAAACACTTTCCCGAATGTACCTTTGAAGTCCACACGATGGCGACTCAAGGCGACAAAATTCTCGATGTTGCCTTAGCCAAAATTGGCGATAAGGGACTCTTTACCAAAGAACTCGAACTGGGAATGCTCAACAAAGAGACAGACTTTGCCGTGCATTCCCTCAAGGATTTGCCCACCAACTTGCCAGAAGGGTTGGTGTTAGGATGCGTCAGCGAACGGGAAAATCCGGCAGACGCCCTCGTAGTGCATGAAAAGCACAAAGATAAGCAACTGGATACCCTGCCGGAAGGTGCTGTAATTGGAACCTCTTCCCTGCGGCGACTGGCACAGCTGCGCCACCACTATCCTCACCTATCGTTTAAAGATATTCGGGGCAACCTAAACACCCGACTAGCAAAACTAGATAAAGGTGAATACGACGCAATTATTTTGGCAGTAGCGGGATTGAACCGTCTGGGAATGAGCGATCGCATTCATCAAGTCATCGCCCCTGAAGTGTCCCTCCATGCCGTCGGACAAGGTGCTTTAGGCATCGAATGCCGTGCTGGCGACACCGAAATTCTGGATATCCTCAAGGTACTACAGCATCAACCCACCGCTCAACGCTGCTACGCCGAAAGAGCCTTTTTACGGAAACTAGAAGGTGGCTGTCAAGTGCCAATCGGGGTGAATACTCAGATTGACGGCGATACACTCACCTTAACGGGGATGGTTGCCAGTTTGGACGGCAAGCGGATGATTAAAGATACCGTTAGCGGTGCTGTGGGCGATGCCGAACAACTAGGAATTCAGCTTGCCCATCTGTTACGGGAACAAGGAGCTTCTGCAATTTTAGAAGAGATTTTTACTGAAGTCGGACGCGGTCATTAATCCAAAATCCTTGCATCCAAAATTGGGTAGGCGATCCCCAGACTCGGTATGATGTAACCAAATATTTCAGGAAACGCCAGCAATAATGCGAATTCTGTTTGTTGCAGCTGAAGCAGCGCCCATCGCCAAAGTGGGTGGGATGGGTGATGTAGTTGGTGCCTTACCAAAAGTCTTAAGAAAAATGGGGCATGATGTGCGAATCTTCATGCCCTACTACGGTATGCTGCCCGACAAAATGGAGATTCCCAAAGACCCTATTTGGTCGGGTTCTGCCATGTTCCAGTCGTTCGCAGTCCATGAAACCGTTCTTCCTGGAACCGATGTGCCACTGTACCTATTTAGTCATCCCGCTTTCCTGCCACGGCGCATCTACTCTGGGGACGATGAAGAGTGGCGGTTCACCTTGTTTGCCAACGGTGCAGCAGAGTTTTGCTGGAATTACTGGAAGCCGCAAATTATCCACTGCCACGACTGGCACACTGGGATGATTCCGGTGTGGATGAACCAAGATCCCGATATTACCACCGTCTTCACGATTCATAATCTGGCTTATCAAGGGCCTTGGCGTTGGTATTTAGACAAAATTACTTGGTGTCCTTGGTATATGCAAGGGCACAACACAATGGCAGCAGCGGTGCAATTTGCGAACAAGGTGAACACCGTTTCCCCCACCTACGCCCAACAAATTCAAACCGCCGCCTACGGCGAAACGTTGGAAGGTTTGCTGTCTTTCATTAGCGGGAAGTTATCCGGTATTGTCAACGGCATCGATACTGAGGTTTATGACCCCGCCAATGACAAATATATTGCTCAGACTTTCACCATTGATACCCTGGAGAAACGCCAAGCCAATAAAATTGCGCTGCAAGAAGAAGTCGGCTTAGAAGTTAACAAAAATGCCTTTGTGATTGGCATGGTAACGCGATTGGTGGAGCAGAAGGGCATCGATCTAGTGATTCAAATGCTCGATCGCTTCATGGCGTATACCGATTCTCAGTTTGTACTGCTGGGTACAGGCGATCGCTACTACGAAACCCAGATGTGGCAGATGGCTTCCCGCTACCCAGGTCGCATGGCAAACTACTTACTCTATAACGATGCCCTCGCCAGACGCATCTATGCCGGTAGCGATGCTTTTCTCATGCCCAGCCGCTTTGAACCTTGCGGCATTAGCCAAATGCTCGCCATGCGTTACGGCTGCGTGCCCATTGTACGTCGCACGGGTGGCTTAGTAGATACCGTTTCTTTCCACGACCCAGTGAACCACGCTGGCACCGGGTACTGCTTCGACCGCTATGAACCCCTAGACCTTTACACTTGTATGGTTCGGGCATGGGAAGGTTTCCGCTTCAAACCGCAATGGCAGGAGTTGCAGAAGCGGGGTATGCAGATGGACTTCAGTTGGGACACGTCCGCCAAGGAGTATGTCAAATTGTATAACTCAATGTACGGTATCACTGAGGAGCCATCTGAGCCAGGGAAACAGGCTGAGTTAGTAAATACGTAGTCACAAAAAGCACCTTTGATAATTGCCCCCTACAGTAGGGGGTTTTTTGTTGAGAATGTGGTAGCGATCGCGATCCTCAACTCTGTCAAAGTGGGTGACAAAGCTTTCAAAACCTTGCTATAGCAGGGAATATTTCCTTTGCCAGCGTCACCCACCAGCCCTAAAATCCAGGCATAAGTTATGGTTATTCGCAATAATCGGGGATTTAGTGGCAATAAGCAGGATACATCCTTGGGTGATAAATAGTTAGAGCTGGGTAGCGATCGCTCTTGTGTATGATTTGTATTTTTTATATAGCTTCTAGTTTACGTAGTCGTAATTAGATCCTATGTGCTGTTTTTTCAAACCCAAGCGGTGACTACACAAAGAGCTTACAAATAGAGCAAGTTTTTACTGCATTTCATCGTTTCTTCCGAAAGATGTCAGTAGGATCGCGGATCTCAATCGGTATTAATGACAGCTAGGATTTAGCAGACCGATTTTATGAAGTTTTTATGAAGCTTCATAAACACGCACAGCAGAGTCATGTCTAGCTTCCTTGTTGTTTTCCGAAAAGGAAAAATATGTCTAAAATCAAGTCTTCTGGATCGCGCCTGCTGTTAACTCTTACTGTCCCCCTTATTAGCCTCGGACTGCCAATACCAGCACTAGCTATTACCACCTACTACGTTGCAACTAATGGCAGTAATAACAATCTTGGGAATCAGAACAGCCCATTTGCCACCATCACCTACGCAGCTACCAAGGCAAAGGCTGGCGACACAGTATATGTTCGGGGAGGCACCTACAGTTTTTCTAACGAACAATACATTGGCAGCATCGGCACCTCCAGTGCGCCCATTAGTTACCAATCCTATCCAGGCGAAAAAGCAATTTTAGATGGGAGTAAAACGCCAAGCAACACCAACATAGTGAATCTAGCTGGCGCATACAACATCTTCAAGGGTTTTGAACTGAAGAACTCTAAATTTACAGGCATTGTATCCTGGGGTGGCAACAACATCCAGATCCTCAACAACACCATTCACGACTCCTACAAGAACGGTATCTTTGTTGGTTACGACAGAGATATGACCACAGCATCAAACATCCGAATCGTTGACAACACCGTTTACTCAAATTGCCTTGCTAATAAAAGCCGTACTCTTACTGGTGGTTGGGATCAGGGGATCGCTAGTGCCAGAGCAAGCAACATCACCATCAGCAACAACCACGTGTATCAGAACTACGGCGAGGGAATCGACTTTATTCTTACCAAGGGCGGTGTAGCTTCTGGTAATAAGGTACATGACAACTACAGCGTGAATCTGTACCTGGACAACGCTACTGACATCACGGTAGAGCGAAACCACATTTACACCACCAACAACACGAACTTCTACCGAGACGGTAAACCAGCTAGTGGTATTCAGGCAGCCAATGAATACTACGATTTTTCCAACCCAGTGAATAATATCAAAATCCGCAACAACATCGTCATTGGGGGAAATACAGGCTTTGCCTATTTTTCAAATTACGGCAGAGGCGGAGGCTTGAAGAACTTTGTTATCGCCAACAACACATTTTACAAAGCGACGCGAGCCATACTCCTGATCCATAGCGATCCAGGACATACAAATAACCTAATTGCCAACAACATTTTCTACCAAACTGGCGGCGTCGCGATGACAGAAATTCCAGCCAAAACTGGATTAGCACTTCGGAATAACTCTTGGTACGGTGGTAGTGCTGGTATTGTTGCGGGTATTGGCGATATCACCGCGAACCCGCTGCTGGTAAATCCGGGAACTACGGTGGCAACTGACTACAAGCTGAAGCTTGGTTCACTAGCAATTGAAGCGGGTACTACGCTTACTCAAGTCACTAATGATTATGCAGGATCGAGCCGACCGCTAGGGCTGAAGTATGACATTGGGGCTTACGAATTTTTCAAGTAGAGTAGTCAGGACTTACGCAACATCACCACATAGTAAGGGCAACCACAGAGGGATTGAACCCGAAAAAACGCTATATGTATAAGCTTTGCGTAAGTCCTGGTAGTGATTTTTTAAGGCAAAGGGCAACAGAGGAAAGCGCAAAGTTACGCAAAAAAGCTACAATTTTTTGTTACTATCAAGCCTTTTCTCTGGCGTTCTCTGCCTTAAAAAAATCCTATTATCTATTAACAGCTAATTGCTGAAGATAGGGTTGTGGATCTTGTGCCACCCAGCCTAAATTGGAGTTGTAGCGCAACTCAAAATGCAGATGGGGTTTGTCTAAGTCAGGGAGTCCTGTGGTACCAACCGTTCCCAGGACATCTCCCTGGTTAACTTGTTCGCCAAGACTTACATCAATTGTGGCAAGGTGGGCATAACGGGTTTGACGACCTCCCGAATGATTAATGACTACTAAATTGCCGTAATTTGGGCGATCGCCAATAAAGGCTACAGTTCCCTTATCCACTGCTAGCACGGGTGTCCCGACTTCTGCTAACAAATCTATACCGCTGTGGAAAGCAACTTCATTGCTAACAGGATTTATCTGCCAACCATAACCAAGCGCGATCGCTGCCGTTGCCGGTAAGGGATACTGGGCTAGTTTCCGCTTGTTACGTCCAGAGAGACTGGCAGACGACCAATTTACTCCAGGTACAAATACAACTCTAGGATTTTTCTGGCAACCGTTCACCTCATATAGTACATCGGCACGGATTCGGTAGGTTTTGGCTACATCTTGCCAAGTTTTCCCGGCAGGAACTTGGACGCGAATGCCATTGTAAGGCGGAATCAAAATTTCTGCCCCCACGGGTGCCTTTCCTTGTCGCAAAGCCGGGTTGATGCCTATCAAAGTCGCAGGAAGGAGATTGTATTTACTGGCAATGCTTTGCAAAGTTTCACCAGCGACAACTGTATGACGAATCAGGCGATCTAGGGCTGGCTTTGGGCAAAGTTGTTCAGTTCCCCCTGGTGTTCCCTGGATTGACGGGGGGGGTGCATCGAAAATCTCATCAGCTACAGCTGATTTTTCCGACGCTGCCAAAAAAACGAAAAAAACTATTCCCAGGAAGGTAGGCAAGATGCCTGCCTTACAATTTTGAAAGAAAACAGGAAAAAAAAGCCGGAATTTTTGCCTGTGACTTGTTACCTGTCGCCTATTCATAAAACTCGCAAAATGCTGGGAATACTGTCTATGGTATCCAGGGTGCGAATTTCATCTAGGGCTTGTCGAAAGTTGCCTTCCCGGACATCGTGAGTGACGACGACAATTTCGGCAAGTTCTCCGTGGATGCCGGTTTGAACCACAGATTCGAGACTCACATGGTGGTTGCCGAAACTGGTGCCCAATTTACCAATTACACCTGGACGATCCAAGGTGAGAAAGCGGGCGTAAAACCGCGTTACTAGCTCCTCCATCGGGGCGATAGCGAAGCGCCGACCTTGTCGGTTCGCACAGTAATCTTGATGGGAACAGCTTAACAAAGGATGCAGTTTGGCAGCATCTCCACCGCTTTTCAAAATGGCAGCAATATTTAAAATATCCGAGACAACGGCGCTGGCAGTGGGACCAGAACCCGCACCTCGTCCGTAAAACATCACCTGCCCAATCGGTTCGCCTTCTACGAGAATTGCGTTATAGACGCCGCTGATACTGGCTAGGGGGTGAGTTTTGGGTACTAGAGTGGGATGAACTCTGACTTGTAGAAACGCAAAATTTCGCGTTTCTGTGTCTGGAGTCCCTTTCTCCGGTGTCGGTAAATCTTGTTTAGCGATCGCTAATAATTTGATCGCAAAGCCGAGTTTTTCCGCATAGGCAATATCGGCGGCGCTGACCTTAGAAATCCCCTCACAGTAAATTTCTGGCAGCTTAATGCGTTCCCCAAACGCCAAGGAAGCCAAAATCGCCATCTTATCGGCAGCATCTAAACCGTCTACATCAGCCGTCGGATCGGCTTCGGCATAACCCAACTGCTGGGCATCTGCCAGAATGTCGCTAAATTCACCCCCCTCAGTTTGCATCCGACTGAGGATATAGTTCGTGGTGCCATTGACAATGCCAGTCACAGAATGAATGCGGTTGACACTCAACGCCTGCTTCAGGGGTTGAATCACCGGAATGCCACCCCCAACGGCTGCCTCTAGCATCACATAGACGCCTGCTTGATTAGCCGCCGTGAAAATTTCATCGCCGTAGCGAGAAATGACCGCCTTGTTTGCCGTGACAACGTGCTTGCCATTTGCGATCGCTTTGAGTATGAGCGATCGCGCTGGTTCTAAGCCTCCCATCACCTCCACCACAATATCCACATGGGGATCGGTGACAATCGTTTCTAGATCGGTTGTAAGTAAACCTTTTGGTAATTCTACAGGTCGGGGTTTATCTAGCGATCGCACTCCCACCCGATAAATTTCTATTTCTTGCAGCAGCGGATGACGCCCTTGCGGATCTAGCAAAATTTGTGCCGTACCCGCGCCGACTGTCCCCAGTCCCAGTAATCCGATTTTAAAAGCCACAACCGTTATCCTGAATTTTAACCCTACAGCGCTTGTAATTTAGCTATTCGGCTCTGCCTCCAGAGTCGCGGAATGCAATGCTAACACAGGGAATGCTACCAACAGCCCTCCCATCGCTACCCCGAAAACTGAGCCAAAAACTGAGCAAAATAGTGAGCCGAATTGCCGATCCACCTGAGCCATTCTAGAGGGGACATGGCACCCATTACAGTTTTTGAGTTGCGATCGTTTATGCTCAAACAAATTGCTCTTGCTAGTTTTGTGAGTTTCACCGTTGCTGCCTTCCCAGTCGTCAGCAAGGCTCTAACCGTTCAGGAAGTTCCCAATTCCCGGCAAGTCAATGGTGGCTGGGTGACAGACATGGCAGATATGCTCAGTCCGGCGACGGAAGCACAACTCAACCAGATCATCTCAGATTTAGAGGCAAAAAATAGCAGTGAAATCGCGGTGGTGACGGTACCAGCGACTGCACCTTCTGCCACTCCCAAACAGTTCGCCACGGCGCTATTTAATTATTGGGGCATTGGTAAGAAAGGTCAGGACAACGGGGTGCTGCTGCTGATTTCCCAGCGCGATCGCCGCGTAGAAATCGAAACAGGTTACAGTATCGACTCGATTCTCCCCGATGCGCGTGTTGGCAACATTATCCAACAAGAAATCGCGCCGCGATTCAAGCAGGGCGACTTTAACGGTGGCACGCTGGCGGGAACGCAAGCGCTGGTTGTAGAGTTGAGAGCTTATAAACCACCAATTAATGCTGGCGCAAATCAACAAAATCCCAACATGGGGATTCCTTGGGAAGTATTTGCGATTGGCGGAGTCGTGGTAGTGGCGATCGCCATCTGTGGCGGTGTTCTAGTTTTAATTATTCGGACTTTAGTTGGTTGGTTGAATCGTCCCATATTAATTGAACCAGAAGGGCGATCGCGTAGTTACAAACTTTGGGGAGGCGAAAAGCAATTACATTGCGCTCATTGCCAGCAACCCATGCAAAAACTAGACCCAGCTTTAGTGCTACCTCATCTCACCCAAGCAGAACAAGTGGCACAAAACCTCGGTAGCGTCCAATTTGAAGGCTGGCAATGTCCTAAATGTCATCCTCATCTAGCCGGAATAGGAATCCATATTCGCGCCTACGTTCCGGTGATCAACAGATTTAGTACCTGTCGTACCTGCCAAGAACTCACTGTCGAACGCACCGATCGGATTCTGCAATCTCCTACAATCTACAGCGAAGGCATTCGCCAGATTACTCAAAAATGTCACTGCTGTTTTGATTCTTGGGAAACTGAGGAAATCATTCCCTGTGTGCCTCCTCCACGTCCCACCACGCCTAACATTAGCGTCAGTAGTTCTAGCAATATCTACACATCAAGTAACGACAGCTATAGCACCTGTAGTTCAGATACCAATACCAGTAGCTACCCTTTGAGTAACGACAGCGATAGCACCTGTAGTTCAGATACCAATACCAGTAGCTATAGCACCAGCAGCAACTATGACAGTGGTAGTAGCGATAACACTAGCAACAGTAGCAGTTGCGACAATAGCAGCAATAGCTGGAGTTCGGACAGCGGTAGTAGTTCTAGCAGTGATAGCAGTAGCTACAGTAGCAGTGATTTTGGCGGCGGGAGCAGTGGCGGTAGCGGTGCCGGTAGCGACTGGTAGCGATCGCAACTATAGCAGTCCTAAATGATTCGTGAAGGCCAGATCCCCGACTTCTCTCTCGAAGTCGGGGATCTGAAGGGCTGGCATCTCACAACTAAAATAGGATCGCAACTAGAGTCGCCCTTAATTTAGTGTGAAATAAACTTCACGGCAGGGTCGCTGTACTACCCTACCGTGAAGTTTATTGAACGTAAGTGAAAAACGCGCTAATTAACGCCGGAAGGGGCCAGGATTGAGTAAGTTGACTTCGGTAATTTTGATAATGTAGGGGTTGAATTTGCTTTTGTCGTAAGATCCCACCCAAATTCCGTAAGTTCCAGGCTGCCACTGACCAGCAATGCCAGGGTTTTTGCCTTCATACTCATCATTGCACCAGCTGCCACCAGGTCCTTTGATCACGAGAGTAGTGTCTTCCGGGCTTTGCACTTGAACGGATAGAAAGTTGAAAAACGAAGTTAAAACCACGGTGTGATCGGGCTTATCGTCCGTAAAACCAACACATGGGCCGGTGGCGGTTTCCCCACGACCCGCAATTTTTTCTGCTGCTATTTCGCCGCCACTGATACCCCGAATCGTCAACGGATCGGGTGAAAACCGGGGACCGAGGGTGACATTCTCGAATATGGGCGGGGATTGTACGGATTGGGCTTGCACGCTGGAAAGGCTCAACACTCCTGCCGCCATCAGGGCTACGCTTGTCATACCTGCCCAGAGGGACTTTCCTACCGATTTTTCCCCTAAATTGGGTACGGGTTTGTACATCCTCACTTCCAAAAACGGCACCTTGTTACCGATTGTGTAACGGCTCTAGTTGTAGCAGTGACGATAGTATGCCACAAGAAGTTCCAAAAGAAGAAAGCAAAAGCCTTCTCAGGCTGAGCTTGAGAAGGTTTGCAAAAGTAAAATAGAAAGAATATTTCCTGTTTACTTTTGTAGGGCTTGCTGTAAACGTAGCTTGTCCAGACCCCGCAGATTCAGGATCAGCCAGGATTGAATTAAATCGGGACCATGCAAATCGCCAGTCAAGGCAGCCCGGAAACTTCGCATCACTAATCCTTTCTTCAGATTTTTCTCTTTGGTCAGCTGTTTGATGATGTCTTGGGCACCATCTGCCGTCAAAGGTTGATGATTTTCCAGGGCGTCGAGAATCGCTTGCAAAGCGGTTTCGGTGCCTTCCTGCTGTAACTGAGTCAGTCCCTCTTCGCTGTAGGGTACGGTTTGGCTAAAGAATATCCGACTCATCTCGACGGCATCCTGCAAGCGCGTCAGGCTGGCACTCAGCAGGCTGGTTATCTGCTCTAACCAAGGGCGATCGCTTATCGGGTCAAATTCGTATCCAGCCGCCTGCCAGTAGGGAATCAGCTGATTTAATAGCTCCGGAATCGGCATCTTGTGCAAATACTGACTGTTGAGCCAATTCAGCTTATCCCAGTCAAACTTTGCCCCTGCCTTATTGACTCGCTCAAAGCCGAACTCTTGAGCCGCTTCTGCCAGAAGAAAGATTTCCTTGGTGGAATCTGGGGGCGTCCATCCCAGCAATGTCATGTAATTCGCCAAGGCTTCGGGAGTGTACCCCATCTGCTGGAAGTCGGAAATGGAAGTGACGCCATCCCGTTTTGAGAGCTTTTTGCCTTCCTTATTCAAAATCAATGGCGTATGGGCAAATTCGGGGATCGCGGTTTCGAGTGCCTCATAGAGCAAAATCTGCTTAGCTGTATTGGCAATATGGTCTTCTCCCCGGATGACATGGGTGATCCGCATATCAATGTCATCCACCACCACTGCCAAATTGTACAGCGGCTGACCAACTGGATCGTCTGAGGCACGAGCAATCACCATATCGCCGCCGAGGTCGCTGGCTTTCCAGGTAACTTTGCCCCTTACCAGATCGTTCCACGAAATCTCCCGGTCATCATCAATTTTGAAGCGAAGCACCGGACGACGCCCTTCGGCTTCAAAAGCCGCTTGTTGTTCTGGCGTCAAGTTCCGGTGGCGGTTGTCATAACGGGGAGCCTCTTTTCTTGCTGCTTGAGCTGTTCGCAATTCGTCTAGTTCGGCTTCGCTGGTGTAGCAGCGATAAGCATAGCCCTTGTCTACTAGAGTTTGAATGGCTTTGCGGTAGAGGTCGAGGCGCTGGGATTGAAAAAACGGCCCCTCATCCCAAGTCAATCCCATCCATTTCAGACCATCAAGGATGTTTTGAGTATATTCGGGGCGCGATCGCGCTTCATCTGTGTCTTCAATTCGCAGGATGAACTCGCCGCCATGATGACGGGCAAACAGCCAGTTAAATACAGCAGTTCTCGCCGTCCCAATATGTAAGTTTCCAGTAGGACTTGGTGCAATCCGAACTCTAACTGTCACAGCAGATTCTCTCAAAAGGTTTCTATATTTGTTGTAGCTGCTAATAATTGTAGGGGTAGGTTTCAACACCTAACCCCTACTACCTTCTCTACTACTTTTTACGGGACTGACGGGGCTCGAACCCGCAACTTCCGCCGTGACAGGGCGGTGCTCTAACCAATTGAACTACAGTCCCTTGTTTTCCGAGCCATTGATAATTGTTGCGATTCTCGTTGGATTTGTCAACCCCTTTTTTTAAATTCCATTTCCAGCCGTGGGGTAGACAGTGCTTTTTTGGTCTCGCGCCAAGGCGCAAAGACGCCAAATTAAGCAACCTTTTAGCGTCTTTGCGTCTTGGCGCGACATTATCCGGATTAAGTATGGATGCGGCGCTTGACTTTAATGCTCACAAGTGCAACAAATGCCAAGCCTGCGAGTGCCGAAGGTTCCGGGACAGAACGATGCGCTGCTGACTTAATGCCAATGCCAAAGGCGAGTACCTGGGTAAACTGAGTCGGACTAAAGTTGTTGTCGCTGACCGCAATCAGCGACTTTCGTCCATCCGCTAAATCAGGACCAAAAGTCAAACCTTCAATATTATCGAGCGTCAAACCTAACTTCTCAAAATCAAGCAGCAGTTTTTTCTGAGTTGGTTTGATAGTGTTGAGGTTGACTGCACTGAGACTGTTAATACTGCTAATATCGGTTGCTTTTTCTAAAGACACCTCAAACAGCTTGATCGTGTTCCCTACTCCGGTAGAAAAAGACCGTTCTAAACTGAGAAACGTATCATCATCAACCGCTAGCAAATCTACTAAACCATTGGTCTTGAAACTATCAGCAGGATTGGGTGCTGCGGCAACCGGATCGGTAACGTATAAAAATTCCTGTTCTGGCTTCCCGGTTACTAGGTTATATTTCAAAATTCGAGAAGGACTTCCAACGTTGATGTCAGCGACAGAACCATCCTGAACCAAAGCATTTTCTGTAGCTGTAAACAAATACTTTTGGTCAGGTGTAAGCGTCAAGCTTTCAAATGCTAAGTTATTGCGAATTCCGCTATCCTTAGCCGCTGTCGGTAAAAACTTCTGAGGAACTGGCAGGGTTTGAAGTTGCTGACCTGCTAAAGAAAATTCATTGACAAAAGGATTAATTAATTGGTTAGCATCTCCTTCAGAAGAGATAAAAAAACTTCCCTTGCTGGTTAAGGCAATCCCTTCGGGGTCGAGACTTAAAGGAGCGAAAGGCTGACCGTTTTTATTCAACAAGGTAGTTACGTCTACAGGAGTCACTCCCCCCTGCTTTAAAGAACCCTGAGAAATATCAATTTTGAGGGTATAAAACCGAGCCGGTGCCTTTTCACTCCGGTCATCGGAAATACTGTAATAAACGTTTTTACCGGCATCGTAAGTAATTCCTGATAGCCCTCCCACTTCAGTTCCCTGAAACGAAAAACCAGTAGGAAAAGTGGATTGTCCTAAGAAATCCACGCCTGTAATTGTGAATGCCTGTGCTGGATGCGCTGTCAGAATTGCAGTGGTTAATCCACCAATAAAACAGAAAGATGTCAAAAAATTATCGATCTTGCTCATGATTGCCAGTGTTAAATTAAGCCATTTACACCAGCACCGTATCATCATAAAAATAAGAAGTTTTTAAGAAAAGGTTATTAGAAAGTTGAAATTGGAAAACTTGGCGGTGGGAACGGTTACTCCCGTGCAGTTTCCAACTGAGACGCATCCTGCATAAAGTCTACCAGCCAGTCTTTAAGGTGACGAGTGGCGCGGCAATCGTCCTCGTTGTAGCGCAGAATGGCGTCGAGGAAAGTGCGATCGCGCGTTTTCAACCATTGATCGTACCAATAGATACACACTTGTCCATTCGCCCCCGCATCGCGCCACTCAAAGCCCAACCAATGGGCGATCGCTTTTAAAGCATAACTTTCGACCGGCAGTGTCACCATCCCTGTCACCCAGTCGTGGATATCCACAAAGCGCGATAGCACCGGACGTACTCTCTCAGGCGGGGTGTTGTAACATTTAGCCAGTCGCTTCATCGTCAGGATTTCGTAGTCGCAAAAATGGAAAATGGGAGCCAGAGGATAAGTCCACACCAAATCTAAAAATTGCTGCCAAACGAATTCTTCGTCGCTGGGTTGTTCTGCTAAGAAAGGATAGAACGTCTCTGTATTGGCTTGACGATCAACCACTAAAACTCCCAGCAGATAATCAAGTTCTAGTCCCGGTTCTGCCTCAATATCAAAGTAAAGTTCTATGGGTGAAAGGTGCGAAGATGGATTGTCCATCACCCATTCTGCTGTTTGAGTAGTTTTAGCGATCGCAAAGGGTTTCTCCAGAAGCATCGCCCGATTTTGTACGACCGATTGCGCTTGCTGTACTAGCTGTTGCGCTACTTCCTCTCCCAAAGCTGGTTCCAAAAAAACCGGACTGACACTCGCCAAAGACTCCCGACTCGTCAGTTGAAGCGTCTGCAAATGCTGATAGCGACTCGGCGTTACACCCGGAATCAAAGAGAGATGTTGCTGTTGTTGAGCGATCGCATAGCAGTGATTTAACCAAGGGCAAAGATTGCACCGCTGACGGGTAATGAACACCTCTGGCTCTTGCCGAGAAAGGAGCATTTCGATACACTCCTCCACAATTACCTGCATCATCGGCACCCATTTACTCAGATTGACCGCATAAGCCTTTTTTTCCCGTAATCGCAGCCAAACTGTTTCAGGCAAAACACCCTGAACAGACGCCAGCAGATGGGCGTGAAAAGCCGCAACAGTTTGATATTCCAGCTTCGGACGCCGACCCAAATGAATGTCTGTGGGAACGTAAATCCAATCGCCAAAGTTTGATTGTCCGGGTTGTTTAACTAACAAATCGGGACAACTCACTAGCGTAACTGTCTCCGGAAGGTGCAATAAGGATTCATCCTTCATCCTTACTCCTTCCTCCTTCAGAAGCACGCCTCGGTAAATTAGCTCAACGCCTTCTTGCATCAAGGCAATCGTGGCATTCGCACCGACATTCCAATCTCCCCAAGCGTAACTGGGTTTGTGATAAGTTTGTCCTGCCAGAATGGTTTGCTGGATAGCATAGCGATCCTGTTGCAATTTGGCGCGAAAATCACTTTGAAAATCCTGCTGGGTAGGATCTCCATATAAATCGAGAAAAGACCGGCGACTACAACGTTGGTAGTGCCGCAACAGATTAACAGTTAGCAGCATGACTTCAAGCTAACAGAGAATGAGTGAGCTGTAGCGATCGCTCCGATCGCGCTCAGGCTAAATGGCGCTATACAAACAAAGCCTGACGAGAGCAGGCTTGTAGAGAGGCGATATATGGCATCTCTAGGCATAGATTTTGACAAGTTACCACCATCGGTTAGAGTAGTGGCGATTTTGATAGTGAGGGTGTAGGTATGGCTAGGCGCAACAAACGGCAGTTGATTAGGTGGCGATCGCTGTTATTGTTACTTCGTAGAGTATCGTTCTCAGCTTCTATTTATCGTAGTTTGGCTCTATTTGTAGCTGTTCTATTGTTGTCATCAGCGGGGGCAACGGCAACCAGCATTTCAATCGCCCAACAGCCAGCGACTTCCTCGCCAAATGCAACTACTACCGATAAGCAACAAGCCTTTGCGCGGGCACAGCAACTGTTCGAGCAAGCAGGGCAACTACGGCAGCAAGGAACAGCAGAATCTCAGCAACAGGCACTTGCCAAATACGAAGAAGCCTTGAAAATTTGGCAGGAATTGGCTGTTAACGAAGCTCCTCCATATGCAGCTCGTGGTTTTGAAGCTTCGACTCTTCTTGCCATCGGCACGATCTATTATATTCAGAGCGAATCTCAGAAGGCGCTGGACTATTTCGAGCAAGGATTAGCCATCAGGCGCGAGTTGAAAAACCGCCTTCAGGAAGCGATCGCTCGCATCTCCACCGATAATGCTGGCTCTAACTCGGACGACAAACAAAAACTGCTCGACACATACAAGGATTTCCTTACAACTGCCACCCTTGGGGAAGCTTCCCTGCTCGATTCTCTCGGCAATGCTTACTACAGCTTGGGCGAAAATCAAAAAGCGCTGGAATACTACAACCAAGCCCTGTCGTTGTTTCGAGCTGAGAAAAAACCCTCTCTTGAAGCTATTACGCTGAGAAACATCGGTGATGTCTACTTTAAGTTAGGCGAGACTCAATCAAGCTTCCCCTTCTACAATCAAGCGCTGGAGATCCAACGTGCCCAGAAGGATACTGCCGCACAAGCTAAGACACTCCAGAAGAATATCGGTTTGGGCTACACCCTCTTGGGCGAATCGCAAAAGGCGCTTACCGCTTACAATCAAGCATTGGAACTCCAGCAAGAAAGGAAGGATTTGGCTGAGCAAGCGGATATTCTCAGCAGTATTGGCTCCCTGTACTACGGGTTGGGTCAGTATCAGAAGGCGCGGGACTCCTATAACCAAGCGCTGAAACTCCAACAAGTAGCACAGGGAAATCTATCTGGAACAGCTTTAATCTTTAACCTTTCTCAGCAAGCTGAGATTCTCACTGGTATTGCTAACATCTACTACTTAGATGGATTGGGCGATCCTGCCAAAGTGCTGAACTTATACAACCAAGCGCGATCGCTTTACCAAAAGGCGGGAAACCGACCTAAAGAAGCGTTGCTTCTCTACTACATCAGCTTTGTCTACGATGAATTGGGGGAAACGAAGAAAGCCCTCGACTTTTTGAATCAAGCGCTCGTGCTGCACCGTGCCATTTCCTTTGCCGAAGGGGAAGCTTCTACCCTCCGTCAAATTGCTGATATCTATAATTCAATGGGTGAGCCGCAGCAGGCGCTCGACTTTTACAACCAAGCCCTGGATATCCAGCGCCGGATGAACGATCGCTATAATCAAGCCGTCACGCTTTACAAGATCGCTAGCGTCTACAGTTCATTGGGGGATTATCAGCTCAGTATCGATACATATAACCAAGCACTAGAGATATTCAAAAACATTAGCGAGCGCACTCGGCAAGCTATGACCCTTGTGGAAATTGGCAGCGTCTACCAAAAAGCGAAAGATTATCAGAAGTCGCTGGACTATCACAACCAAGCGCTGGCTTCGGCAAAACAAACTAACAATTTCTCGCTGCAAGCCACTGTACTTGCTTCTATGGTTGTAGTCTACGAGTCGTTAAAGGATTATCCCAAGGCGCTTGATGCCGCTAACCAAATCCTTTTAATCTCGCGCCAACAGGATAACGGCTTTGGGGAAACCATGTCCTTTGTTATGAGTGGCAGGGTGTATCTGGCATCGGGAGATTATCCCAAAGCACTGGAAGCCACGCAAAAGGCAGTGACTGGACACAGGAAGGTAGGGAATCGCCTAGGTGAAGCCAATGCCCTGCGGAACTTGGGTAAGATCTACAATTCATTGAAGCAATACGAAAAAGCAGTCTCAACCTACGATCGCTCATTAGCACTGCGGCGGATGTTGGGCGATCGCCCGGAGGAAGCGAAGACACTCTATAACGTTGCGATTACACAACGCGATCAGGGTAATCTCAACGAAGCCCGTACCCAAATCGAAGCCGCCATCAAAATCGTTGAGGACATCCGCACCAGAGTCACCAGCCAGGAACTGCGTACTTCCTACTTTGCCTCCGTGCAGAATTACTACCAGTTTTACATCGACGTGCTGATGCAACTGCACAAAAAAGACCCATCTCAAGGGTACGATGCACTGGCACTACACGCCTCGGAACGCGATCGCGCCCGCAGTCTTTTGGAACTCCTAACAGAGGCTAACGCTGATATTCGGCAAGGAGTCGAGCCAAAGCTGCTGGAACAAGAGCGCACCTTGCAGCAAAAACTCGATGCTGTTGAAAAACGCCGTATCGAGCTATTGAACGGACAATGGACTAATAAACAGGTAGAAGCCCTCGAAAAAGAGACAGCAACACTTCTAGAAGAGTATCGACAAGTTCAAGCACAAATTCGAGCCACCAGTCCGCGCTATGCAGAACTCACTCAACCAAAACCACTGACACTGGCAGAGATTCAGCAGCAGGTACTCGATGACGACACGATACTGTTGGAATACTCTTTAGGAGAAGAACGCAGCTATCTGTGGGCTGTCACTAAAACTAGCATCACCAGCTACGAACTCCCCAAACGCAACAAAATCGAAGCCGCAGCAAAGCAGTTCTATGATCTGCTCAACGATCGAGGCTATCACCTGGGAGAACAAAGAGGGCTGTTTGAGGTTACGGTTGTTCCCAATCGCGGCTCAACCGAAGCTGTTCCCAAGCTCAGCCAGATGCTCTTGCAGCCAGTTGCCCAACAGTTGGGGAATAAACGCCTACTCATCGTCAGTGACGGTGCGTTGCAGTATTTGCCGTTCGCCGCACTGCCGATCCCCCCAACCCCCCGGAGAATCAAAAGCGAAGCAACCTCTGGCTTCCCCCTTAAAAAGGGGGGTGAAAGA
Organism: Coleofasciculus sp. H7-2; assembly: GCF_042747725.1. NCBI lineage: Bacteria > Bacillati > Cyanobacteriota > Cyanophyceae > Coleofasciculales > Coleofasciculaceae > Coleofasciculus > Coleofasciculus sp. H7-2. The sequence continues at coordinate 190,202 of NZ_JBHZGO010000030.1, read as the reverse complement.
GCGAATCAGGATTTGGTGCCGCTGTTAGTAGAACACGAAATCGTTAACTTGCCCTCAGCCTCGACGCTGGCAGTGTTGCGGAAAGAATTGAACGGGCGCAAAATAGCTCCCAAAGCGATCGCACTCCTTGCCGATCCCGTTTTTGAAAAGGACGATGCGCGTCTCAACTCAAGTTTGGGGGAGGCTTCTGGTAGGCAATTGGAAAAGAGCAGTGTCAACCGCCTAGCCTTAGAAAGGTCGGCTAGAATTGCTAATGTTACATTTAATCGCTTGCCCTTCACCCGACAGGAAGCCGAAAAGATTTTGGCGCTAGTCCCTACAACAGAGCGATTGCAAGCGTTTGACTTTGCTGCTAATCGCGCGATCGCTACCAACCCAGAACTCAGCCAGTACCGGATCGTGCATTTTGCCACTCATGGCATCCTCAACAGCGTGCATCCAGAGTTATCAGGGGTGGTGCTGTCGCTGCTAGATGAAAAAGGCGAATCGCAGAATGGTTTTTTGCGACTGCACGATGTTTTCAATCTCAACTTGCCAGCAGAACTGGTAGTGCTGAGTGCCTGCGAAACAGGATTAGGTGAAGAAGTCAAAGGCGAAGGATTAGTGGGCTTGACACGCGGCTTTATGTATGCTGGTGCGCCACGAGTGGTGGTGAGTTTGTGGAGTGTCAGCGATCGCGCAACATCCGAGTTGATGACCAAATTTTATCAAGGAATGCTGGAAAAAAATCTACAGCCCGCAGCGGCGCTGAGAGCAGCACAGATAGAAATGTGGCAAAAAACGGAATGGAAATCACCCTATTACTGGGCAGCTTTCGTGCTGCAAGGCGAGTGGAATTAACAGAATAATAGCACCTATAAAAGTGCGCTTTAGCCAAAATCTTCCTGTATTTTTCCCAACATTCAAGATGGACTTTGTTGATGTAGTTAACAATAATTGTAAGTTGGGTTGAGGAACGAAACCCAACTATATTTTGTTGGGTTTCGTTCCTCAACCATTCCCTACGTTAATTTTGGTGTTTGCAGCTTTAACCGAACTGTATTGCTTCCAACTCCCTTATAAGCTAACGGGTAGGCGAACCGTGAAACTAGACCCCATCCCTTCCTGACTTTTTACAGTAATGTCACCACCCATCATCTGGCAGAAGTGGCGGCTAATCGCCAACCCCAGTCCAGTACCGCCATACTTTTTCGTAGTCGAGGCATCTCCTTGCATGAAGGCTTGAAACAATTGCTGTTGTTGTTCATCCGAGATACCAATCCCAGTATCGGCGACCCGAAAAAGGATGAAGGAGGTTTTTAAGGATGAAGGATGTAGGGTGAAGGATGAATCAGAGTTTCTGCTTTTTAGATTTGCTGCTGATAGTTGACTCTGGGCGATCGCACCTTCATCCTTCTGAACAGTCAGCGTCACTCTACCTTGCTGCGTAAACTTGGCGGCATTGGAGAGCAGATTAAACAATACCTGCCGCACCTTAGTCTGATCGGCGTACATGGTGCCCAGATGCTCGTCACAATGAACCTCTAAGACATTTCCATTCTTTTCTACCAACGGTTTTACTGTAATGACAACGCTAATAATCAACGTTTTGATATCAAACGTCTCCGGGTAGAAAGTCATTTTCCCGGCTTCAATCTTCGACAAGTCGAGGATGTCGTTAATCAGTGCCAGCAGATGTTTGCCAGCAGAGTTAATTGATTGAAGATCGCTAATAAAATCCTCATCGCTTAAGCCGAGATCCTGGGCATCTTCTTCGAGAAGTTGGCTCAAGTTAATGATGGCATTCAAGGGTGTACGCAGCTCGTGGCTCATATTCGCCAGAAACTGACTTTTGGAACTACTAGAAGCTTCAGCTAGTTCTTTGGCTTGTTGCAATTCTTGGGTACGCTCGGATACCCGTGCGATGAGATGATTGAGAGAAGTGGCTAATGACCCAATTTCATCATCGGTTGTGACGGGGGCACGCAGATCAAAATTAGATTCTCTTGCCACCTGCTGAGCCACCTGAGTAACCATGACGACTGGCTTGGCGATCGCGCGACTGGTACGCAGCGCCATCGTCCCGGCGATCGCTACCGATAAAAGCATACTCAGGATAATAATTAGTTTCTCCAGTCCTTGAGCATCCTCCATGACTTCTCCCCCTTGCTGCTCCTGCTTTTGAGCCATGTCAAGGATGTTGCTCAATTGTGCATTTAAGCGCTCTAAGGCGATCGCTGACTCCCCACGGACAAGCATTAGTAGTTGCCGTCGCGCTGACTCAACCTCCTCTGACTGCAATTGCAATCGGTCAATTTGTTGCAAGCTGGACTCAGTTTGCTGAACGTAGGAGTCTAAAGTAGTCGTGTAAGCCTGCAATAATGCCTGTATCGTGTCGGGGGTTGCTGCTAACCAGGCAGGGTTGCTCTTGATAAAGCGTTCAATTTCTAGCCTCAACTTCTTAGTTCTGGCAACACAGTCAAAAAATTGCGCTTTTTCCGATTGCAGCTGTTGTGAATCCTCTAGTACAGCCGCTAAATGCGAACCATGTAATTGCACCCCGACAACTGCATCCTTAAAGTTTCCCAGCAGTTGTGCTTGCATGTGGGCATCATTGAGTTGCTTGACTCCTTGTCCCTGGTAGTAGTCCGCGATTACCAACCCAGCCAACGAACCGAAAAAGCCAATCGCAATTGCGAGGAAATACCCGTAGCCAATCTTTTGGTGGATGCGCCAAGAACCGGCTCTCGGTTTCCAAGGTAAGAGATATTTTAGCAAGCGGCTCTCGGTCGAGAGCTGCTGAGTAGCTAAAACTTTTTGGTCTGTGTTGTCGTCAGAAGCGGTTGGCTCTTGAGGTTGCATCAGCAGAAATTCCTTGCCTTGCCGCTAAAAATGACCAAATCAACCTAGCCAGTCAGATCGGGTTCAGTCTCGATCGACACTTAGCTCCACTTCTTTTATAACAGCACCACAGCTGAGCCAATCTACCAGGACTTACGCAAAGCTTATACAGATAGCGTTTTTTCGGGTTCAATTCCCCTGCGATAGCGAAGCGCCGACCTGTCGGTTCGCCCTTACTATGTGGTGATGTGCGGCGAGTCCTGTCTACTTTACATCGGCTTTTAAACAAGATCGAGGGAAGGAGTTAAGTTTCCAAAAATGTAACCTAAAGCACTACTCGAAAGCTACAGTGCCAGATTAGGAACACGAGATTAATTGTGTTCCAAAATATGAATCGCTCTCTCCCGTGTAGTTCTAAGTCGAATCCCTGGAATCGTGTAAAAATTCTCTCTTTAGCGCTGGGTATCCTCAGCCTGACTGCCTGCCAATCTGCCCCGACGCTTGAGAAACTACCCAGAACCCTCACTGTCTCCGGAAAAGGAGATGTCAGCATTCCCACAACGATAACGCAAGCACGTTTGGGTGTTGAAGTTCAGGGAAAAACTTCTCAGGAAGTTCAGCAACAAGTAGCCCAACGCTCTTCTGCGGTAGTGGAACTGCTGAAATCCCGTCAGGTCGAAAAACTGAAAACGACTGGGATTACTCTCGCCCCTAACTATAGTTTCAAAGACGGTAAGCAAACCCTCAATGGATATATCGGCACCAACATTGTAAGTTTTCGGATTGACAATGAAAAAGCCGGGACGCTGTTAGATGAAGCCATCAAAGCCGGTGCAACGCGAATTGATGGCGTTAGTCTTGTTGCTGCGGATGAAGCGATCGCGCAGGCTCAACAGGAAGCTATTAAGGAAGCCTCCGAAGATGCCCAAAAGCAAGCGGCATCAGCTTTGGGGGCACTCGCTCTCAATCAGCGAGAAATTGTCAGCATCCAAATCAATGGAGCCAATCCGCCGCAGCCATTAGTAGCATCCGAGCAGGATTTATTATCATCTCGAAATCAGAAATCTGCTGACACGCCGGTTGTGGGTGGCGAACAAAAGGTTATTTCATCCGTTACTCTGCAAATTCGCTATTAAAGAGCAGCTTAACGTTTGAGGATGCGTCCAATCCAAATCACAGCTAAAATCCCTAACCCAAACCAGATAGCTACGATGATAGCAGCAGCGATCCAGTTCGTGGGTTTATCTTCAGCGATCGCGGTTGTTGCTCTTTCCCGACAATCCGCCATTACCGCCGGGGGAATCATCTTCAGTACCAGCCAAATTCCCACCGGCACAATAATTAGATCGTCTAGATAACCAATAACTGGGATAAAATCTGGAATTAGGTCAATCGGGCTGAAAGCATAGGCGACGATAAAACCAGCTAATATCCTCGCATACCAAGGAACTCTGGCATCTTTACAAGCCAAGTAGATAGCGTAGGTTTCTTTTTTCAACTGATGGAGCTGTTGTTTCCATCCCTGCATCTGTGCTGACCTGAATGAACTTTAAACACTAATGAAGCTGTAGCGATCGCTTACTGCAATACTTGAATTAGTTGCCACTCTCGAACTTTCCCGATCGGTCGGTAAGGAGAGGATGAATTGGCGAGTTGTTCTGACCTAATCCAAGCGTAGCTAGACGGTTGCAGCTCTGAAACTTGTTTAACCTGTTTCGCTAAATCGGGAGTGTAAAAGCATAGTAGCACTCCCGTTTTTCCCGTTCCTCTGATCCAATTAATTGGATGAGTTTGTAACACAGCGGCAATTTCAGGCTGCTGCAATAATGTCTTGATCTCAGGGTTGTAATCTCCGATTAAACCAGTGCTTCCAGCTACAGCTAAAGCGAACCAAGGTCCTACTAACCAAGCTGCTAACCAATAACGAGCCGTTAAAAACTTCTTGCCATAATAACGACCCATCCACACCACTGGTAACATTAGCCAACCCAACCCCAACCCAAAAGCGATCGCTCCATACTTTTGCATTTGTGCGTCCCCTTTCACACCAGGAATCGGGAAGCCACTATACAACGCCAAACCTGCTAACACCAGCAAACAAGCTAACCCCCCAAAGGCATAACTGAGATTCTGCGGAAGCCATTTTTGCGGCAATTTGTCCTCATAAATTCTGGCAAGCCAATCCAAAGCCAGTCCTGCCAACAAAGCCACAAAAGGATAAAGAGCCAAGGCATAATGGGGCAAACGAGTCGAGAAAAAACTTAGTTCTATAAATAGAATCAGAGGAAGGACAACTAATATTAGCTGCTGTCGAGGAAGTAGATTTCGTAAACAAATGCCTATGCCTAACAGACTGAAAAAAGGCCAAGGAAACGCTTTTGCTGGAATATTCCAAAAATAGTAAGACCAAGTATTTCCATCACTTTCATCGGAGCTAAGCCTGAAAATAAACCAAAACAATTCCTTAAAAGTAGCTTTGCCATAGTGCAGCCAGCCATTCAAAAGCCAGCCTATTGTCGGGCTGAAGCCAACTGCAAAGCCTAAATAAAGCATGGGATTCGAGAGATGTCTGTGACGACGATGCTCCCAAATCAGATAAGGCAACAGAGCGATCGCTGGCAAAAAAATCATATAGCTTCTGATTAAGAAGCCCAGACCCAAACTTACACCGGCGACAAAGCTCCAAAAACTCCGATATTTTGGATGTAATTCAGCTTTTAATAAAGACCAAATCCCCAAAAGTGCCATGCAAACCATCGGCACATCTGGAACCGCTAAGCGACTATATTGAAACCAAAAAAACTCAATACTTAGAATTGCCGCTGCTAACCAGGCGGCTCGTTTGCTTAACAGAATTGTCCCAATTTCATAGACCAGTAGCACGCTAATAATACCAGCAACGATGCTCGGTAGTCGCGCAGTTGCCTCACTAATGCCGAACAGCGAGAACGAACTGGCAATCAACCAATAGGAGCCGGGAGTTTTACCATAATTAGCGATAGAGGGCTTTAACCAGTTGCCAGACTCCACCATCAATTTGGCTCGCCAAGAGTAAAGTCCCTCGTCATGCGCCATTAGGCTTTGCTGTTCGTGACTGAATAGCAATAAAGGGACTGACCAAAGCAACAAGGTCAAATAGGGCAATAATGCCTGTAGGCGAGAGCTTTTAAGCATTTGACTTCTCATCAAGCGGTCATTTTATTTAGTTGAAAATTAGCTGAGAAGATTTTAAGTTTTTTCATCCAAGCTTTTTTGCTGACCCTCACAAAAAAGCCGAGAGGAAACTGCTTTTTTCAAAGCAAGCATCTCTCCGGCTTTAACCTTAGAGGTATTCAGGTGCTTGAAATAAAATGGTTAAGCAGTCGCTTCACACTCGGTCATTGCTTCTCGCAGGAGTGCTGCTTTGTCAGTTTGTTCCCAAGGTAAATCTAAATCCGTCCGTCCAAAGTGACCATAAGCAGCGACATCTTGGTAGAAACGACCGCCGCGATCGCTTGGAAGGTAACATAAATTGAATTCTTGGAGAATCCCCGCCGGACGCAATTCAAAGTGCTGTTTCACCAGTTCCAGTAAGCGCTCATCATCTACCTTGCCGGTACCGAAGGTTTCTACCAAAATACTGACGGGTCGAGCGACGCCAATTGCATAGCTCAACTGGACTTCGCATTTTTCTGCCAAGCCAGCCGCCACAATGTTTTTAGCCACATAGCGACAAGCGTAAGCCGCACTGCGGTCTACTTTTGTCGGGTCTTTTCCGGAGAAGGCACCGCCACCATGACGGGAGTAGCCGCCATAGGTATCAACAATAATTTTCCGCCCGGTGAGACCAGAGTCGCCTTGAGGTCCCCCGATGACGAATTTGCCGGTGGGGTTGACAAGAAAGCGGGTTTGGTCGTCTGGCTGAATAGCCATATCCGCAAAAACGGGTTGTACAACCGCCGCCCACAAATCTTCTTTAATCTTGGCTTGGACTGCGGATTGCTCGGTGATGTCACCAATGTTGGCGGTGTGCTGGGTGGAAATCAGGATGGTGTCAATCCCAACGGGTTTGCCATCTTCATAGATGACCGTGACTTGAGTTTTGCCATCCGGACGCAGGTAAGGCAATTGTCCAGTTTTCCGAACGGCTCCAAGGCGGCGAGAAATCCGGTGTGCCAAACTGATCGGCAAAGGCATCAGTTCCGGTGTCTCGTTGCAGGCGAAACCAAACATGATGCCTTGATCGCCAGCTCCAATGGCGTCTAATTGGTCGTCGCTGGCTTGTTCGCGGGTTTCCTGGGCGGTGGTAACACCTTGGGCAATATCTGGGGATTGTTCATCCAAGGCAACCAAGACTGAGCAGCTGTTGGCAGAGAAGCCATTGTCAGCATCGGTGTAGCCGATTTCTGCAATCTTTTTCCGGGCTAAATTAACGAAATTTACTTGAGCTTTGGTGGTGATTTCACCCGTGATTAGCACTAACCCGGTGTTGACGACGACTTCTGCGGCGACGCGGCTGCTGGGGTCTTGTGTCAGTAGCGCATCTAAAATTGTGTCAGAAATCTGATCGCAGATTTTATCGGGATGACCTTCAGTAACCGATTCAGAGGTAAATAGGTAGCGACGAGACAAGGGCAATTCCTCCTGGGCTGATGGCTCTTGGTAGCGAAGTGATTTGGGCTAAGTTACGCTATTTTAACCTGCGATTATAAAAACATTGAGATGCGATCGCTCCAAAGGTTAATATCGGTGGTGTAAAAATTTGCCTCAATTGCGATTTTTACGATTTTTTCACAATTGCCAATTTAGCTGGATGTAAGACTCAGCTTCAGATGGACTAAGGGCGCGAACGGTTTCTCTCTCCCAGATGTAAAAAAAACCTTGGCTTTGTGAATTTTTGATGAAGACTGGACTGGGAGCTTTTTCAACTTCAATAATGCCTACAGTTTGCCCCTCAACTTCTGTCACGCCTATTTTCAGCAACTTGACATATTGTTCCCCAATAGTATTGCTGCTGGTGTTAATGCTACGGTTGCTGCTGCTGGTGGCAATGTCGCCGCCAGCATTCAAGGAGACTGCACCTGCAATACTAGCGGCGGCGTAAGAGTCTATGATACTTGTGGTGATGTCACCAGAGGCATTTAATGCGATCGCGCCCCCAGAACCAGAGACAGAATTAGAAATTATATTGCCAGATGTAGTATCTATCGCTCCACTACTCCCAGTGCTTTTGAGGGTAATATCGCCTCTTCCAGAAGTGTAAGAAAAGGGGTAAACGTCAAATTGCCTGCATTTAATGATGCTTCCCGGTTGAGATGTTGCAAAAGCAAAAATGCTGGGTGTTCCAACTAAATCGGCATAATTATTCGCACCTACTGCATTAAACCAGTTATTGTCGCCAAGACTAATTCCTGTGGCAGTCGTCACTGTAAATGATGCGGGTACATTTAAACTAGCATTCTCACCAAAAACTATCCCGGCTGGGTTCATCAAGAATAAATTGGAATTCCTCCCAATAACTTGAATTAATCCATTGATTACTGTTGCGTCGCCGCCTGTAACTCTTCCCAATATGTTGCGTATATTTGGGTTAGAAAGAAAGTTAGCTATCTGATTTTGGGTAATTCCAAATTGCTGAAAGCTGTGAAATAGATTTGCACCATTCTTTGAAAAGGTGCCGCCAGTAATGTTAATGCTGTTTGCCTTTGGAGTGACAATCGTGCCAGTGCCATCAGCTGCGGGGATTATAGATTGAGCTTGTGCTTGTACTGTATTAACTGTTGCTGCTAAGGAAAGACCTGCTAGTAACAAGCTAATTCTCAAACCTACTTTCATCTAACTACACCATGTTGCAATTGTTCCAGGTTTTTAACACGGCACGGAGAATAATTGTTTGAGTAAATATTCTGAATTTTTGTTGAGCTTTTGTGAGAGCGATCGCGTATTTTTTCGGGTGCTTCCAGAAAATTAATATGGTATTACTAGAATCTTTCGCGCTTTTGTCAATTAAAATAAATTAATCATGCCTCACGGTGCGACCATGACAGCTATATTACCTACAGCCCAATCCACAGAAATATTCTACCCTAGCTCAGACGGTGAACCATTGGCAGAAACCTACGATCATCTCTATGCCATATTAACAACCTTAGAAGTTTTGAAACAATATCTAGCTCCTCGGCAAGCGACAGTGCTAGCAGACCAGTTTCTTTACTATTCCCAAGGATTTCCTAAACTCCGAGTTGCTCCCGATGTGATGGTAATTTTCGATGTGGCACCTGGGGGAAGGGATAACTATAAAATCTGGGAAGAAGGTCAAGTTCCTGTAGTGGTTTTTGAAATGACTTCCAAAGGTACGCAAGAACAAGATCAAGGGTTGAAAAAAACTTTGTACGAACTGATGGAAGTCAAAGAATATTGGCAATTTGACCCCAGAGGGGAGTGGATAGAAGAAAAGTTGCGCGGGTATCGTTTGCGAGGCGAAATTTATGAACAAATTACAGACAGTCGCAGCGAACCTTTGCAATTGCGTCTAGCAGTAGAAGGGAAAATAATCGGTTTTTACCGAGAAGATACTGGGGAAAAGTTATTGATTCCCGATGAGCTAGTCCAGGCGTTACAAGAAGCTGAGGAACGCGCTGAAATTGAACGCCAACGAGCTGAAATTGAACGCCAGCAGCGGGAAGAGGCTCAGCAACAGCTTGCTCTTATGGAAAACTTGCTGGCTCGTTATCGCGATCGCTTTGGGAATTTGCCTGATAGCTAATGGCTAATTGGTGTCCGATTACCCATTACCGATTTTAATTATGACAGCTATATTACCGACAGCCCAAACCGCAGAAATCTTTTACCCTAGTTCAGACGGTGAACCATTGGCAGAAACCTATGACCACCTCTATGCCATTTTGACGACTTTGGAAGTCCTTAAACAATACTTGGCACAGCGTCAAGCGACAGTGCTAGCAGACCAGTTTCTTTACTATTCCCAAGGATTTCCTAAACTCCGAGTTGCTCCCGATGTGATGGTGATTTTCGATGTGGCACCAGGGGGAAGGGATAACTATAAAATCTGGGAAGAAGGACAGGTTCCTGTAGTGGTTTTTGAAATGACTTCCAAAGGTACGCAAGAACAAGATCAAGGGTTGAAAAAAACTTTGTACGAACTGATGGAAGTCAAAGAATATTGGCAATTTGACCCCAGAGGGGAGTGGATAGAAGAAAAGTTGCGCGGGTATCGTTTGCGAGGCGAAATTTATGAGCAAATTACAGACAGTCGCAGCGAACCTTTGCAATTACGTCTAGCAGTAGAAGGGAAAATAATCGGTTTTTACCGAGAAGATACTGGGGAAAAGTTATTGATTCCCGATGAGCTAGTCCAGGCGTTACAAGAAGCTGAGGAACGCGCTGAAATTGAACGCCAACG
>NZ_JBHZGO010000030.1:0-179883 GCF_042747725.1 Coleofasciculus sp. H7-2 | reverse complement strand
CAGCCCAAACCGCAGAAATCTTTTACCCTAGTTCAGACGGTGAACCATTGGCAGAAACCTATGACCACCTCTATGCCATTTTGACGACTTTGGAAGTCCTTAAACAATACTTGGCACAGCGTCAAGCGACTGTGCTAGCAGACCAGTTTCTTTACTATTCCCAAGGCTTTCCTAAACTCCGAGTTGCTCCCGATGTGATGGTAATTTTCGATGTGGCTCCTGGGGGAAGGGACAACTATAAAATTTGGGAAGAAGGACAGGTTCCTGTAGTGGTTTTTGAAATGACTTCCAAAGGTACGCAAGAACAAGATCAAGGGTTGAAAAAAACTTTGTACGAGCAATTGGAAGTGAAGGAATACTGGCAATTTGACCCTAAAGGAGAGTGGATAGAGGGAAAATTGCGGGGGTATCGCTTGCGGGGAGAAAAGTATGAAGCGATCGCAGATAATCGTAGCGAACCATTACAGCTGCGTTTAGCAGTAGAAGGGAAACTTCTTGGCTTTTACCGAGAAGATACTGGCGAAAAGTTGTTAATTGCCGATGAGCTAATGCAGGCGCTAAAGCAGGAAACTCAGAGACGACAGCATGCAGAAGAACAAGCTGAAATTGAGCGTCAACGCGCTGAAATTGAACGCCAACGCGCTGAAATTGAACGCCAGCAGCGGGAAGAGGCTCAACAACAGCTTGCCGATATGGAAAACCTGTTAGCTCTTTATCGCGATCGCTTTGGGAATTTGCCTGATAGCTAATGGCTAATGGGTCATCGGAGGTTCTCCCGATTAACCGTTAGCATCCAAAATTTGAATTTCGTCGAGTTGCGCGATCGCTACATCTGCACTCTCTAGATGTGCTGCTTCCGGTTTTCCCCAGCAGATGCCAATACAACCAGCAGCACCCGCCTGACGTGCCATTTGAATATCTCCGGCAGAATCTCCCACCATGAGAGTATTGCTGGGTGCTACTCCCAGTCTCTGGCAAGCTTGCACAAATAAAGCGGGATCGGGTTTGCTGGGACCTTCATCAACTCCCATCTCTAGCTGGATATAGGGCGAGAGCTGATGTCGCTTGACAAATGTTTTTACTCGTGCAGTCGAAGCGGCTGATAAAATTCCTAATTTCAATCCAGCTTGAAAGAGAAGTTGCAGGACTTCCAAAGAACCGACAAATAAGGGGGAAGGCGCAGCATCTTTTAGAAATTCGTCTGCTTCATTAAAGGCGCGACGAGCGATCGCTCTTGATTCTAACCACCCCCGTCCGGTCTCGGCAATATAAGCGGCGGCGGCAATTTCATTCTCCCGATGACTGCCTACTGCTAATAACCCAGTGGGGTCGAGAGTATCTCCATTGATACCAAACGCCATTAATAAAGGGTCTCCCGTTCCGGGGATTTGGGCGTCTATGATGCGCGATCGCTTTTGCCCCAAATTTCTCAAAAATGACTCCGAATCCTCCAGGGTGCCGTCCTTGTCAAAAATCACAGCCTGGATATTCAGGAACGTGACTTCTCGACAGCGAATTGTTACCAAAATTTCCCCCTCAACTAATTAAACTGCAATAAAAAAAGAGGGAATTTCCCTCTTTGGCGATCGCTAATTTCAAATTTCTTTCTTTGAAATTTCTCTGTCCCCCTAACAAAATTACTCTTCTTCTGTAGCGGCTGGCACCTCTTCAGCTTCGATAGCGGCTGGCACCTCTTCAGCTTCGATAGCGGCTGGCACCTCTTCAGCTTCGATAGCGGCTGGCACCTCTTCAGCTTCGATAGCGGCTGGCACCTCTTCAGCTTCGATAGCAGCTGGCACGTCTTCATCTTCTGTAGCGGGTGGCACGTCTTCATCTTCGATAGAGGGTAGCACTTCTTCGTCAGAAACGCCGATTTCTATAGAAGGTATAGCAGTGTTGCCTTGCAGCTTGGCTCGCATCTGCTCCCGATACTTAGCCGCCATTTCTTCCGCCATATCATAGACGCGATCGCGGTTCTTGATCATGTCCCCTGGTTCTGGCTCTAGCTGCTTGGTGGAGAGGGAAATCCGACCCCGTTCAGCGTCAAGGTCAATGATCATCACTTTCACTTCATCATTGACATTGAAGACGCTGTGAGGTGTATCGATATGGTCGTGGGAAATTTCCGAGATGTGCAGTAGTCCGCTGACGCCACCAATGTCGATAAATGCACCATAAGGCTTGATGCCTCGTACCGTCCCAATAACGACCTCGCCCACTTCCAGACGATTCATCTTCCGCTCGACTAGCGCCCGTCGGTGCGAAAGAACTAGACGGTTACGGTCTTCGTCTACCTCTAAGAATTTTAGCGGTAGTTCTTCACCAACCAAATCTTCCTTGGGTTTGCGAGTGCTGATGTGAGAACCGGGAATAAACCCGCGCAATCCTTCAATCCTTACCAACGCGCCACCTCGATTGGTAGCAAAGACAAGCGATCGCACTGTAGCGTCTTCTGTCTGCAACTGCCTGACTCGCTCCCATGCTCGCATATACTCAATGCGGCGGATGGAAAGGGTTAGCTGTCCATCTTCATTCTCGTCGGTCAGAATGAAAAATTCCCGCGTCTCGTTAGACTGCAACACTTCTTCAGGAGCATCAACCCGATTGATTGACATCTCCTGAATCGGAATATAAGCCGCTGTTTTAGCGCCAATGTCAATCAGAGCGCCCCTAGGCTCCAAACTGAACACGGTACCGGCGACAATATCACCCGGATTAAAGTGATAGTCGTACTTGTCGAGTAGGGCCGCAAAATCTTCGTGAGAAAATCCAATATCTACTGTAGCGGTTGTTTTCTGATTGACCATGCGTATCGTTTCCTGGTGTTATCTCCGTATTTAACTGTGCCTCCTGTCGATGTACGCCCACGTTTACCGCGTGCAGTTTACACCTACATAGCTCTCTCGCCAAACCTATTGTATGAGATTTTCTAGGAGCGAGAAGTGTCCAGACAGGATATTATAACCCAGTTGGAGCTGCCATAGCCTCAGTCTTATTAAGTTATTCGTCGTGTCTGGAAGATGGAGATTTAGATTTTCGTAGGGAATGGAAAACGCTCTTGAAACCCAACACCTGCATTGGTTACACTATCGCTAACCACTACTACAAATAATCAATTCCACCTACTTATAACCTCAGTCTTCTTTAAGTTGATAGTCGTGTCTGGAAGATGGAGATTTAGTTTGATAGGATGGCGATCGCTGCTATTTGGAGCATCTGTTCGCGGTACTTTGCTGCCATTTCCTCAGCTTTTTCATAAACTTTCTGAGGATTTTTCAGCATATCTCCTGGTTCGGGTTCCAGCGCTTTTGTTGAAAGTGAGACGCGACCCTTTTCCACATCCATCCAAATAATCATCGCCTTTATTTCGTCATTAACCTTGAAAACACTATAAGGCGTATCAAAGGGAGCGTGGGAAATTTCAGTAGTGCGTAGTAGGGCGTTAATAACTCCAATATTGACAAATGCACCATAAGGCTTAAGTGCAAGTACTCTACCAGCAACGACTTGACCAACTTCTAGATGCTTTATCCCATCTGGGTACAGCGCCAGTCGGTGGGAGAGATACAAGCGATCGCGGTCTTCATCCACCTCCACAATCTTCACAGGGAGTTCTTCTCCCACTAGCTCTTCTATCGGCTTACACCTATCGAGATGGGAACCTAAAATAATGCCGTGCAACCCCTCAATCCTAACTAATACACCAGCGCGACTGGTATCAAAACCTTTAGCGTACACCGTGACGTTTTCTGCTTGCATTTGACGCACTCGTTCCCAAGCCAGCTTTTTCTCTAGCTGTCGGATGGAAATAAATTGCATCAAATTCCCGGCTTCATCGTATTTACTCACGATCAAGAATTCGCGGGTTTCATTTAGTTGCAAGGCTTCTTCTGGAGAATCAATCTCATTGATTGACATTTCCCAAATTGGGAGAAAAATAGCTGTTGGTGCGCCAATGTCAATTAAAGCACCTCCCGGCTCCAGACCGATGACTGTTCCAAGTACAACCTTGCCGGGACAAAAGCTAGATAAATTTGAGTTCAAAAATGTTCGGCTGTAACTACCGCATCTCTAGTGCATACTATAGCATCTTTGTCAACTCCTAGTTGCTAATGACCAATAACCAAAGAAGCCTGGATTTCTGTTTCACCAAGCGCTGAATAAGGAAGGTTGATTATTTTCGAGAGGAGCTGTTAGTTTAGTTTCTTCCTCTGTTCCACTGCCATGACTTCGCAGATGATTCAAGGTATCCACAAAATCTCGAATTCCTTGAAACTGCCGATAGACGGAGGCAAAACGGATATATGCAACTTCGCTGAGAGATTGCAGACGCTGGAGTACTAATTCCCCAATTTCTTGACTGGTAACTTCTCTAACGATGCGCTGCTGTAATTCTGCTTCAATTTCATCAACCAATACTTCCAGAGTTCCTTGGGGGATGCCGGTTTTTTCACAGGCTCGAACAATCCCACGGATTAACTTGGAACGGTCAAAGGAGTCTCGCTGACCCCCCCGCTTGATCACGGTAATCGGAACAAATTCAATGCGTTCGTAAGTGGTGAAGCGATGATTGCACTTCAAACACTCGCGGCGTCGCCGGATACTTTGTCCGGCTTCTGTGGAACGGGACTCAAGGACACGGCTATCGGTGTACTGGCATAAAGGACATTGCATTTTAAAAAGTCCTCGCTTGTTGGGTAGACGAGCGTGAGGAAGTATTAGAATTATCTGCCACTTTACTAAAGAAATACCTAAAATTGGAAAAGCTGAGCCGATTATTGTCCATATCATCGTGGAAATACGATGGTAGGGACAAGTACAGCTCAGTGGCTTTTCCTAAATATTAAGTTGTGGTGATGCGAGCTTTAGGTGCGAACTACTTCTTCTCAATCCGAGGAGGTTCGCGGAAAGCGATCGCAAAGAAGAGGGTACCCAATGCGAGGGTCAAAATCAAGATGTAAGCAGCGGCTTCCATATCAGAATTTCCTGATTGTTTGCTTTACTACCAGTCTACCTTGTCAGGAAAAACTAAAAAGTCAAAAGGCAAAAGAATAAAAATTTTCTCTTTTACCTTTTGCCTTTTACCTTTCTAGACAGTTTCCTTTTTGCGGGTTGTTACGTCACCCACCTTCTGGAACAGACCCCACTCAACCTGCTCTTCCAGGTCAGCATCAACCCCAGCAAACACATCCCGGAACAGAGTCCGAGAGCCATGCCAGAGGTGACCAAAGAAGAATAGCAGGGCAAATACAGCGTGTCCGAAAGTGAACCAGCCACGGGGACTGGTGCGGAACACCCCGTCAGAATTCAGCGTTTCGCGGTCGAATGCAAAAGGCTCACCCAGCTGAGCTTTTCGAGCAAATTGCTTCACTTTGGCGGGGTCTTCATAAGTTTTCCCATCCAAAGCGCCGCCGTTTAAGGTCACGGTGACACCCGCTTGCTCAAAGCTATTTTTTGATTCTGCCCGACGGAACGGAATATCGGCGCGAACCACACCGTCTTTATCGGTCAAGATCACGGGGAAGGTTTCAAAGAAGTTGGGAAGACGACGTACCGACAACTCCCGACCTTCAGCATCTTTGAATATCGGATGCCCTAACCAAGCCTGAGCAATGCCATCTCCCTTATTCATTGGACCTGCGCGGAACAAACCACCCTTAGCAGGGCTATTTCCGACATAGTCATAAAATGCCAGTTTTTCTGGAATTTGCGACCAAGCTTCGGAAGCGCTCATCCCTTCAGCCATATTGGCTTGAATGCGCCGGTCAATTTCCTGCTGGAAGTAATTGCCGTCCCACTGATAGCGGGTGGGACCAAACAGCTCAATTGGAGTATTAGCACTGCCGTACCACATCGTACCTGCCACAACGAAGGCGGCAAAGAATACAGCGGCAATACTGCTGGAAAGCACGGTTTCGATGTTCCCCATCCGCAAAGCTTTGTAGAGCCGCTCTGGGGGTCGAACTGCTAGGTGAAACAAACCAGCGATAATTCCTACGACACCCGCTGCGATATGGTGAGCGACGACACCGCCAGGGTTGAACGGGTTAAAGCCATCGGGTCCCCACTCTGGCGCGACGGGTTGGACGCTGCCAGTGATACCGTAGGGGTCAGAAACCCACATACCAGGGCCAAATAGCCCCGATAGGTGAAATGCACCGAATCCAAAGCACAAGAGACCAGACAAAAGCAGGTGAATGCCAAACATCTTTGGCAAGTCGAGAGCCGGTTGGCCAGTGCGGGGGTCTCTAAACAGTTCCAAATCCCAGTAAACCCAGTGCCAGACGGCAGCCAGGAATAGCAGACCGGAAAGGATAATATGAGCGGCAGCAACGCCTTCAAATGACCATACGCCAGGGTAGTTTCCTGAGCTACCAGTAATGCTCCAACCACCCCAGGATTCGGTTACACCCAAGCGAGACATGAATGGCAGTACAAACATCCCCTGACGCCACATGGGGTTCAGGACTGGGTCGCTGGGGTCAAAAATCGCGAGTTCGTACAGGGCCATCGAACCGGCCCAGCCTGCCACGAGGGCAGTATGCATCAGGTGTACAGAAATCAATCGACCTGGATCGTTCAGGACGACTGTGTGTACTCGGTACCAGGGTAGTCCCATTGACTACGCTCCTCCTAGAGATGAATAAGTGTCTACGACGCTTCTTTTTTATTTGCGATTTGCCGTTGTTTACCACAATCTAAGCCAGAGAAGCTCTCTTGCAAGACTGCGGGACTGTTTGACAAGGCAAAAGTGAAAATGAAAGATTATGTTACCTAACTCTTAGCTTCAAGATCCATGCCGGTTGCAGGCTTTTTGCATGAGAGTTTTGCGTACTTGATGTTTTACCTCGGCAGATGTTGCAGACACGATTTATCGCGTCGATGAGGTTTTTGGCCTCGTCACACCAGGTTCACGCCATTCCTAGGTCGGAAGACCGAGGGGAGTTACCATTTAAAGAAGTGTAACTATTGTTAGAATCCATTGCAAGCGGGTTGACAGTTGGGATTAAGGTAGCGATCGCATTCTTAACCTTTCATCCCGACTCCTGCGTGCTGCTGAGTTGGGATAACACTGCTGACTCGCTCATTCTCTGGATGACATCTTCAGCATCAATCAAGCGTTTTAGCACCACTTGACCAATATTCTGATTGGCTGAGTCAGTTGGGACATTGGCTGTGGGTTTGACTTCGACCATGAGAATGGCGTCTTCTACTCGATACAGCCACAGTTTTTCGCCTTGCTCGAAGATGCAAAGGTTGATTTGCTGAATTTCGGGTTTGCGTCGCCAGGAGTTTTCGTTCCATAAGCCGCCGAATTCCCATACTCGACCTACAGTCCATCCATCAGAAAGGAAAAAATACTTCACGAACTTTCAACTTTCTTTATACAGGCGCTAGAGAGTGGAACTTGGTGTTTACCATTAACTACCACTTCTAGCACTCAGATGTCCTCGCCATAACGAAAGCTTATCTATTATAAAGACATCAATTAAACTTATAAGTATGTCTTCTTACCATTTCTCAGGAAGCGTGACTAAAGATGCGATCGCGCTTGACTGAGTTTGAGGGTATGCAATAAGGATTAAAGGAAGCACACAAAGCGCCCCTTGGCTAGGGCATCTTGGTTGATGAAGGCGATCGCACTTTATATGATTGAACAAGGTAGAAAGTAAAAATTTGGTTATGCGATACAAAGTACAGTTACATAAAACTGAGGAAGGATACGCTGTTTGGTGTCCTAGTTTACCGGGTTGCTGGTCGCAAGGAGAGACAGAGGATGAAGCTTTAGAAAATATCAAAGATGCCATTCAAGTATATCTTGATACTGTTGATGAATTAGCTAAAGATTCAGAATTTCGTTATGTGGAAGTGGGATAAGTATGCCCAGACTACCAGGAGTCAATCATCTACGATCTGTAAATGCATTTGAAAAAGCTGGGTTTCAAGTAGTCAGGCAGGGCAAACATATTACGATGACTAACGGCGAACGCATTATCACTATTCCTAGAGCTAACCCAATTAATGCTTACACAATGGCTGGAATCATAAGAGATGCTGGGCTAACAATTGAAGAATTCCAGATGCTTTTGTAAAAGAATGCAAGAGAAATAACGCTTGTTCTTGGAAAATCATACCCATTGGGGCGCGATCGCACCTGTAAAATGCTCAAGAGCCAAATGAAAATCTCCCCATATCAAGCTTCATCCTCTTGCTGAAGTAGGGGGAGATAATCGGTTAAGGCAGCTTCTGCCATTGCCAAATCTTCATCTGCAAACTCAGCTTTAAGTGCAACAGCTTGTTCATCAGAAATGGCATTTCATTTTTGTGTTAGTTCTTGTTGGCGTAGGGAGAACGCATATTTAAGCACATCTTCCTGTCGAGTCGCTGGCAATTCTGCAAGCACTTGGAGCAATCGCCTCCGAATCAAAATCAAGTTTGTTGTTGAGTTAACCATTTCTGCATCTATAGCAATCCTATTTGAGTTTTAAGATGCCAGTGGTTCAGTCGTGAGTGCTGGACACTCCGGCTGTGAAGGTGGCATCAAAAGCTACAAGTTCTCATAAACTTCATCATCATTACGCTTACTATCCTAAACACGCGCACCTCACCCTCTTCAATAGTGTAGAGCATTAGGTACTCTCCCCGATCGACACGATAGCCGCCCGGATAACCCTCTAATTGCTTGCAGTCTTGAGGTCTAGGATTACCCTGA
The DNA here is from genome assembly GCF_042747725.1 of Coleofasciculus sp. H7-2. Lineage (NCBI taxonomy): Bacteria > Bacillati > Cyanobacteriota > Cyanophyceae > Coleofasciculales > Coleofasciculaceae > Coleofasciculus > Coleofasciculus sp. H7-2. The sequence goes on along the minus strand of NZ_JBHZGO010000030.1, from coordinate 171,170 downwards.
AGAGAAAAGATTTTTTAAGCAACCTGCTTGAACTGTTTAGCTTGTAAATCAAACAAATCTTTTTCAGCAGATTTGGCGAGTCTTAAGGCGGATCTCTCACTCATCGATCGAGCTGTTAAAGTCGAGATTTGTATTATGCAATTCGTTGTACCCTGCTATGACTTCTTCAAGGGTTACAAACTCTTTATTTTCAGCAACAGCACGGCGCAGCATCGCCGAATCTAAAGCATCTTCCAAAGCCTCAAAACGCTTTAAATCTGCATAGCTGATCGTGGCGGCGACGGCTTGACCTTGCTGTTCAATCACAAACCGCTCTCCACGCTCGCCAACACGAGTAATGAGTTCTGGAAAGTTTTCTTGAGCTTGGGTTGAGTTTACTTCAGTCATGCTACACAACTTCTGCCAATCGTAAAATTTAGAGCTAACGCTGACATCAATGCTAACCGCTAAGATTATGTATGAGTCCCAAATGCTCAGATGCTTTCGATGACCATGCACACGTCCGTAGAATTTCAAGATGCTTTTGATGTTGTTGTAGTCGGAGCCGGACACGCCGGTTGCGAAGCTGCCCTCGCTACAGCACGATTGGGCTGTCGTACCCTGCTGCTGACACTTAACCTGGACAAAATTGCTTGGCAACCGTGCAACCCAGCAGTGGGTGGTCCTGCCAAGTCCCAGGTGACGCATGAAATCGATGCCTTGGGTGGGGAAATTGGCAAAATGGCGGATCGCACCTACCTACAAAAGCGGATTTTGAACTCGTCGCGAGGACCTGCGGTGTGGGCATTGCGGGCGCAGACGGATAAACGGGAATATGCGGCGGTGATGAAGGAGATTGTCGAGAACCAGGAAAACTTGACAATCCGCGAAAGCATGGTGACAGATTTGGTAATCGGCGCTAACGATGAAGTGATTGGCGTCGAGACTTATTTTGGCGTAGCGTTTGGGTGCAAAGCAGTCATCCTGACGACGGGCACTTTTTTGGGGGGTCGCATCTGGGTTGGTAACAAGTCGATGTCAGCGGGTCGTGCGGGGGAATTTGCCGCAGTTGGGTTGACAGAAACCTTGAATCGGCTGGGGTTTGAAACGGGACGGCTGAAGACGGGAACTCCGGCACGGGTCGATAAGCGATCGCTAGACTATACTAATTTGGAACCCCAGCCGGGTGATACTGAGGTGCGGTGGTTCAGCTTTGACCCCTCAGTTTGGGTGGAACGGGAACAGATGCCTTGTTATCTCACCCGGACGACGCCGGAGACTCACCGGATCATTCGAGAAAATCTGCACCTATCGCCAGTCTATGGCGGTTGGGTGGATGCAAAGGGACCGCGTTATTGTCCTAGCATTGAAGATAAAATTGTGCGCTTTGCCGATAAGGAAAGCCACCAGATTTTTATTGAACCGGAAGGACGGGATATTCCAGAACTGTATATCCAAGGGTTTTCGACGGGATTGCCGGAGAATTTGCAGCTTGCTTTGTTGCGAAGTCTCCCCGGTCTAGAAAACTGTACGATGCTGCGTCCAGCCTACGCCGTGGAGTATGATTATTTACCCGCAACTCAGTGCTATCCGACACTGATGACCAAAAAGGTGGAGGGGCTATTTTGTGCTGGGCAAATTAACGGCACGACCGGCTATGAAGAAGCCTCTGCTCAAGGCATTGTAGCGGGAATTAATGCAGCTCGGTTTGTCCGCCATCAAGAAATGATTGTGTTCCCGCGCGAACACAGTTACATCGGGACGCTGATGGACGATCTGTGTACCAAAGATTTGCGGGAACCTTACCGGATGCTGACTAGCCGTTCTGAGTATCGATTGTTACTGCGGTCGGATAATGCCGATCAGCGCTTGACGCCTCTGGGTCGGGAAGTCGGCTTAATTGATGACCGTCGCTGGGAGTTGTTCCAACACAAGCAAGCGAATATTGCAGCTGAGAAGGAAAGGTTGTACTCAACGCGGATTAAGGAGCATGATGAGATCGGGAAGGCGATCGCGTCCGACACCCAACAAGCCATCAAAGGCTCGATTACTCTGGCTGATTTGCTGCGACGCCCTGGATTCCACTACGTTGACTTAGATCGTTACGGACTGAGCAACCCCAGTCTAGACTCAGTGGAGAAAGAAGGCGCAGAAATCGATCTCAAATACTCTGGCTATCTCCAGCGTCAGCAGCACCAAATTGACCAAGTTAGCCGTCATGCAAACCGCCCCTTGCTACCGGATCTCAATTATGCGGCGATCGAGACTCTCTCGAAGGAGTCCCGCGAAAAGCTAGCACAGGTGAAACCGCTCACGATTGGTCAAGCGGCTCGAATTGGCGGCGTCAATCCGGCTGATATCAACGCTTTACTGGTATATCTGGAATTGCGCTCTCGGCATATGGCGTTGGTCAGCAGCCAGTCATCGTAGGGGCTTTTTCGGTACTGTTCCCTTACCTTAGTTAGTGGTAAAAACGTCTACAACTGACCGAGAGACGAGATTAGTCGCGTCTCTACCCGCTGACAATTGACAAGTGACAAAAAGCATGGTTTGCTAACTGGGTCAAGCCCAATTTAACGATAAAATTGGCTTTGTCCTCACGCGAAAATATAAGCTAGAAGTAAGGCTTTCTTTTAACCAATCAGTCAGGGAGCATTGACAACTGATTGCCGTAGGGAATAATGTCCCACAATTAGAAATTTTTTACCGATCTAAGCCCCATCAAATGCCTTAAGGCTTATCGTTGATTCAGTGTAGCCACGAGAGTGAGCAATCCATGACTCAGGATGTTAGCAATAACCAGAGGGACTCAGCGCCCTTGGCAAATTCCACTTCAATCCAACCTTGGTCGGTTGACAAATATGCCGATCAATTAATGGACGACTTGTTTGCAGACATCGACCGGGTTTTGGAGGGCGGCAGCATCTCAACCCCAGAGCAGCCGCCCTCAGAGTATATCTCCTTACAACCTGTCCAAGTTTCGCAAGTCACATTGCCTCCTTCCTGGGTGCCACCAGACGATCTGCTCCAGGGGCAACCAGACAATACACCCCGCAGTATTGTGCAAACGCCTCTGGCGCTGGATATCAGCGTGGAGGAGATTGAACCCGAAGGCAACCAGGATCGTGGGGAAGGCAAATTATTCGAGAAACTCTTGCTGGGACTGGCTTTGGCATCGGTGGCAGTGACATTGCTGCTGTGGCTGGCAAGGTCGGGCAGGCTCTTTAGGCTGTTTTCGCCGCCCGCAATGGTTCCACCCCTCAGCCAAGAGGTTCAGTCGAAAGCAGATGAGCAGTTTGTTAACTATATGCAGCGATCGCTCGAAGTCATCGATCGCAAAGCCGACGCTAACAAACGCACGCGGAGTGAAGTCGCGCCACAAGGTACTAATCTGCCACCCGTGACGATCCCCGGAAATGCGCCTGGGGCAGCCAGAGGAACGGGGGTTATGGAAAGAGTCTACATTCCCATCTATCCATCACCCCAAAGTCAGTCTGTGGTTCCACAAGTGCCTGCCCTGGGACTGCAAAGCGTTTCGCCCTTAGTGCGTCCTCCCTTGCTTCCGTCACTGCCAAGGCGTCCGGTACCGCCGGTGCGTCCCGCGCCCTCAGTTAGTTCGATGCTGCCAGTGCGTCCCGCGCCCTCAGTCAGCCGTCCGGCACCGTCGGTGCGTCCCGCGCCCCCAGTGCGTTCTAAACCGCTGGTAGCGCCTCCCGTGGCTGCCACAATGCCCCGGCTTCCCATCCCTACGTTACCGCCCCTCGCACCCCCCGCACCCCCAGCCGCACCCATCCCAGATCCAGTTCCTACAGCGATGCATACGCTTGTGGGAGTTTTAGAGTTGGGCGATCGCTCTGCGGCTCTATTTGACTTCGGTGGTGTTGCCAACCGCATCCGCGTGGGCGAAAATATTGGCTCTAGTGGATGGACTTTGGTTTCCATCTCCAATCAGGAAGCGATTATCCGACGTAATGGAGAAGTCCGTTCTGTTTATGTTGGGCAGAAGTTTTGAATGAGTCATTAGCGATCGGTTATGAATCTATTACCAATGACTAATGGCTTTGGAGCGATCGCTCCTAATTGCTAACATGGTGACAAACCTGTAGTGGGAGTTCTTGCAGTGGGTCTATTTGACGATTTCAACCGATTTCTGGAAACCCGATTAGAAGAATTCTTGCGTAATAATCCTCATTTGGAATTACAGGCGCTAGAGGAGCAGCTGCGGGAACAAGAAGAAGACGCCCTGAAGCTGATTGCAGACTTGCAACTGCAAGAGAAAAAATTACAGGATGAAATTCTCTCAACTGCCCAGGAAATTCAGCGCTGGCATATCCGGATTGAAAAGGCAAAAGCTGCGAACAGGTTAGATTTAGTCCAGCCTGCCCAAGAGCGAGAAGCAGCCCTGCTACGTGAAGGGAATCAACTTTGGGGACAGATGCAAGGGGTTAAACAGCGAACCGAGCAAGCGAAACAGCTACAGCGTCAAATTCAGGCTCGCCGACAGGAAGTACATACCAAAGCCGTGCAGGCGCAAGCAGCGCGTACAAGTTCTCAAACTCAGCAGCGTGCGGAGACGGTTGGCTGGAATCAGAATTACCACCGCCCGATCAACAGCGGTCCCGATCCATTAGAGGATAAATTTAAGCACTGGGAAGCGGACGACGAGCTTGAGCAGTTGAAGCGAAATATCGGGCGATAGAGAATTTTTGAGATTGGTAATTGGTAATTGGTAATTGGTAATTGGTAATTGGTAATTGGTAATTGGTAATTGGTAATTGGTAATTGGTAATTGGTAGAAGTGATATTAAGTCTGGTTGATTACCCGTAATAAAAGAACCCCACCCCGCCATCACCTGCGGCTCCGGCTCCCTTCCCCGCAAGCGGGGAGGGGTTGGGGGTGGGGTTCCGGGTGCTGGGGAATTATGGGTAATTAACCTTAGCGAGATTTCATATCTGCGATCGCTCCTCTGGTCACTCCAGCGATCGCTTGCTCCGTTGCCTTGGGTAAGTGATAATATTTTCCCCCTGATTGCTTTGCCAATTCCTTAGCGAAACCAGTGGAAATAAACTTATTTTCCGTATCAATCACTAACAACTGAATCCCCAAAGCGCGAATTCTGGAAGCAATCTCCAACAATTCAGCTTTAATATCCGGCTTTTCCCCTTCCTGTATCGGTTCGCCCAAAGAACGAGCTAAAGGAATATTGCCGCGTCCATCGGTAATCGCCACAATCACCACCTGACCGATATCTCCAGACATCCGAGCATTCATGCCGACGCGCACTGCCTGAGTCAAACCATGAGCCAGAGGGGAGCCGCCGCCACAAGGCAATAGCTCTAGACGCCGCCGCGCTAAGGCAATCGAACGAGTTGGCGGTAGCAGCACATCGGCTTGTTCTCCTCGGAAGGGAATCAACGCCACTTGGTCGCGGTTCTGATAGGCTTCCGTCAGCAGGCGCATCACCGCACCCTTAGCTGACTGCATCCGGTTCAGCGCCATTGAGCCAGAGGCATCGACGACGAAAACGACTAGCGCCCCGGCTTTCCGGACTAAGCGTTTGGAGCGAACATCCCCTTGCTCGACGAATACCCGCCGATCTCCTTTTTGTCCCCCCTGACCAAGGGGAGATTGGGCGACGGCATCGTTTCGCTCCCGCCGCGCCTTTTGGTAGGGTGCAGCGGCTCTGAGCGTCGCATCAACGGCAATTCGCCGCACCTTGCCTTTCGGCAACATCGGCTTGACGTAACGCCCTCGATCTTCTGAAATGATTAGGCTGCGACTGCCCGACTTGCCGTGACGTTGCGCCATCTGAGCAAAGTAAAGCACGGTGGGGTCGAGGATGACACCCTCTGGATCGAAGACAAATTCTTCTGGAATGCTGGGCTGATCCTGCTGGGGTTCTTCCGGTTCCTCTTCATCCTGCTCATCCTGCTCTTGCTGAGATTCATCTTGGGGTGGTGGCGGTGGGGGAGGAGGAGGAGGCGTTTCTTCTGGAGGTGTCTGCACTACTGTGGCACGCGGCACAATAACCAATTCCACCGCACGGCGCAAGTCTTCCGCCGTCACGTTAGTGCGCCCCTCTAAAGCAGCAGCAGCCTTGGCAACTCGCACAGCAAATAGTTCGGCTCGATGTCCCTGCACTCCGCCGCGAATTGCTTCATCAACCAGGTAAGCGATTTGTTCGCGGGTGATGCGAACCTCCTTAAGCCATTCCCGCGCCAATACGATCTGAGTTTTCAGGTTGTCGAGGTCTTCGCTGTACTGTTCTAGAAAGAGTTCCGGGGATTTGGCGTAGGCGAGAGCTTGTTCTACTGCTTGCACTCGTTCATCTAAACCGAGTACACCATCAGCGGAAAGCGCGATCGCAATTCTATCGAGCAAATGTTCTCGCAGTGGCCCTTCTTCCGGGTTGTAGGTGGCAATAAATAAAGACTTACAAGGATGCTGAAAGCTAATCCCCTCCCGCTCAATCTGGTTGCGCCCTTCAGATAAAACGGTCAGCAGTTGGTTAGCAATTTGCTCATCGAGCAGATTAATTTCGTCTACATACAGGACGCCCCGGTGTGCTGCCGCCAGTAACCCAGGCTGAAACACCGTTTCTCCCTGTTTAACTGATTGTTCCACATCCACAGAACCCAGCAGCCGATCTTCTGTGATTCCCAAAGGAATTTGCACAAATGGAGCCGGAATCACCTGAGCGTCAATCTGGGCATCCGGCTGGGCATCAGCCTCTGCCAATAGTTTGTCATCCCACTCGCTGGGGCAATCGGGGTTGCAATTGCTAATCGACCCTTTGACGACTTCAATGGGGGGCAGAAGGGAGTGCAAGGCGCGTGCCATGACCGATTTAGCAGTCCCGCGACGACCCGCGATCGCTACCCCTCCCAGTCCGGGATCAATTGCTGCCAATAGCAGCGCCATTTTTATTGCTTCTTGTCCCACCACAGCAGCGAGGGGGAAGGCGGGGTTAGCTACAGATGCAGGCATAGTTTAAAAGCGATGCAAGTCCAATTTTTCAGCATAGCGCAAAGTTTGTCGCCTTCAACTAAGTCCTACGCTTCAAATCCACCCAATTACTCTTGACATCCAAGTTTTGCCGATGTTAAATTCAACGCAGACAGTAAAAAAATCTCGCATTAAGAAGTTTTGAATGCTGTCTCAGGTACACGATTTTTTAGTTTCCTGCTGAGCGTCTAGTCAACGATTTGGCTGAACAGTATGTCGGTCAAATGGTTGACTGCACGCTCAGTAGGAAGCTGAAAATTCTATATCTGAGACTGCAAATTCAATAGCTTCCCAGGCAGAAGAGTTGATTCGGGCTATTAACTTAGTCGGGGTTTATTTTATCTTTCTTAAATCCCTAGATCGGCTTTTTGCTGAAGCTAAATGCACGATTTTTTGATGTCCATTAACTTACTATTTGGACGTATCAAAATGACAAGCATTCTTGTAGCTTCCCAAACAAAAACAAACAATCAGAAACCGTTAGTTTCAATTTACTGGGATTTTCAAAACGTCTCCTTAACAGAAGAAGAAGCAAAGTTATTGGTGGACTTTGCCAAGTTGCAAGGACGTTTGATTAACAAAAGATTGTACTACAATTCAGAGTGCAAAAACCAGCTTTCTGCCAAAGTAAATTCAGAAAGTATTGGGTTTATATGTGTTGATGTTCCTTGTCCTTTAAAAAACAGTGCTGACAATCAATTGATAGTTGACTGTATTAACGATATTCACAGCAACAACCCTCCCAGCGTGGTTCTTCTTGTATCAGGAGATGGTGATTTTGAGAATTTAGTTTTGATTCTGCAAAAGTCAGAGAAAAAAGTGATAATTTTAGCTCAACGATGCACTGTAAAGCAAAGTCTGAAAAGTGTTGCTAATGAATTTCACTTTGTAAACGAATTACCTAACTTAGTTAGCAACAAGACTGTGATTCAGAAAGATAGCGTTTTGCCTGATATCACTTACGATGATGCTGTTCAGTATCTTATCGCAGGTATCAAGACTGCGAACAGCCAAGGTAAGCATGCAGTATATTCCACCATTGACAACCTGATGCGTAAAAGTCAGCATTTTCCCAACTATAAAGGGTTTTCCACTATTCGTAAAGCTGATAGGACGAAATTTTCAAGCTTCAGCAAGTTTGTTGCTGCTGTTGTAAAAGATGGGAAAATCAAATTGCAAAATGAGGAAATGTTGTTAGTATAGTTAAGCCGATTGCTGAAAGCTAGATAATCAAGCGATCGCTACCTTATCAAAAACCCGGTTTCCCTCCAAACCGGGTTTATCCAAAAAACCGCTAGTGGGCGGTTTTCTCGTGTTTACCTAGTTAATAGCCATCAATTAATGGTACTGATATTTCCATGCAATTAATTTACCCCAAAACAGGAGAAATAGAAATGTCACTGCCAACATTTCGGGATGAAAAACTCTTGCTTCATGCGCTTACTCACCGTTCTTATGCCAATGAAAACCCCGGAGAATGCGAAAACAACGAACGGCTAGAATTTTTGGGTGACGCTTTGCTAACTTTTTTAAGTGGCGAATATCTCTATCGTCGTCACCCACAAATGGGAGAAGACCAAATGACTCGTAGACGTTCGGCGCTGGTAGATGAAAAGCAGCTAGCAAAGTTCGCTACCGAGATTGGTTTAAACTTCAAAATGCGGTTAGGTCAAGGTGCCATTCGCGAGGGAGGCTACTATAATCCAAATTTACTCAGCAGCACCTTTGAAGCCGTCGTCGCCGCTTATTATCTAGATAACAATTTAGATGTTGAGAAAGTCCGCAATTTTGTAGAACCGCTGTTTGATTCCGTTCCGGAGGATATTGTAGTGTCCCTCTCCAATGTAGACTCGAAAAATCGGTTTCAGCAATGGGTGCAAGCAGACTCTGACCTTGGCTCAACGCCACCTAAATATGTTACCAAACAAGCAGGCGGAACACCCCACGCCCCAGAGTTCATCGCCACAGTGTTTGTGGGCGATAAATCTTACGGGGAAGGTAAAGGACGCAGCAAAAAAGATGCTGAGAAAGCGGCTGCTGAAGATGCACTGTCCAAACTGAAAAAACGAGGGCTGGTGTAAGCTGGAATTCTGGAGAAACTCTAACTTTCGGGTCTTTTAACTTCCAGGCAAGGCATTGCAAACTCAAAGAAGAGTGGTAGCGCAGGCTAGAAGTTAGTTATGAAGCCAAAAGATATAGTAGGACTGCTTAAAGATACATTTTCAGAATGGCAAGAAGATAAGGCATCGCGGTTGGCGGCGGCGCTGGCATATTACACTGTATTTTCTCTGGCACCGCTAGTTATTATTGCGATCGCGATCGCTGCCTTAGTATTTGGGCAAGAAGCGGCTCAGGGTAGAATTGATGAGCAAATTGAAGGCTTGCTTGGCTCACAGGGTGCCGATGCCGTCCAAGATATGATCAAAAATTCCCGGAAGGCAGAGCAAGGCACAATTGCCACCCTGATCAGCGTTGGCATCCTCTTGTTCGGTGCTTCCGGCGTCTTTGGTCAATTGCAAGATTCACTAAACACTATCTGGGAAGTCGCGCCGAAGCCTGGACGCGGCATTAAAGGCTTTATCAAAGACCGATTTTTGTCCTTCTCAATGGTACTAGGAATTGGCTTTTTGCTCTTGGTTTCCCTAATCTTGAGCGCCGGTTTAGCAGGAGTAGGCAATTATTTCGGTCATTTGATGCCCGGTTTGCCCTTCCTGCAAGCCCTAAACTTTCTCCTTTCCTTCGGTATCGTGACGGTGCTGTTCGCGTTGATGTTTAGAGTTCTGCCAGACGCCAAAATCGCCTGGGGTGACGTTTGGATTGGTGCCGCCATTACCTCTTTACTATTTACCCTTGGTAAGTACCTACTGGGGCTGTATCTAGGCAATGGCAGCGTCGGCTCAACCTACGGCGCGGCTGGATCGTTTGTAGTGCTGCTATTGTGGGTGAATTATTCCGCCCAGATTCTCTTTTTCGGTGCTGAATTTACTCAAGTTTACGCCAATAAATACGGCTCCCGAATTGTCCCCGCTAAGAATGCCGTACCCGTCACGGAAAAGGCTAGGGCGCAGCAGGGGATACCCCGCACTGAGGACAAAGAGGCAGCAGGTGAGCAAGAAGAGGCAAGCGATCGCGTGTCTGAAACATCTACCAGCACCATACAACAGGTACCGCCATCCAGACACCCGATGGTAACAGTACTCGCCTTAATTATCGGCGTTTCCCAAGGCTTTGCTTCTCTGGTGGGAGCAAAAGGCAAGAAGAAAAACCGACAAAAATGATGTATTCTGCGAGACTTTGCAGCAACTTCACCTTGGGCTTTCTCCACCCCCGGCGTCGCTTTCTAGATATTGCGCGATCGCTATCTTTTTCATCCCCTTTTTTTAAGCTGATTGCAATCAATCAAACAGTAGCCATGTATTCAATACAGTTTGGGGTTGGATAGCAACAGGGCTTACGCAAATAGCACCACATAGTGTGGGCGAACTGCAGGGGGATTGAACCTGAAAAAACGCTATATGTATAAGCTTTGCGTAAGTCCAGAGCAAGTGATGGTTTGGTAATTCCAGAGCAAGTGATGGTTTGGTAATTCCAGCCAAAGAAGACCCCCAAACCCCAATTAATTACGGGCAAGCAGAAATTTCCTTTAAGTTAAAGTAAGAATTTAAAATTCTCCTATTTTTTAATTTTTAATTCTTAATCCCTCGCTCACCATAGCGCAGCAGCCTTTCCAAAGTTGCCAAACGGTTATCCCAAACTTGGACTTGGTAGGGCTGTTCTAAACCTTCCTGTTGCATCCATTGATTGAACTGAAATTTAAAAGATTGAAGTGAAATTTTTGCCTTTGCCAGGTTATTTGCAGAAGGATTCGCAGCCAGCTGATTCAGTGCATTTGAGAGAGCATCTGCTTGTTTGCGCCATTCCGAGAGTGCTGGTTCTTTAATCCCAAATTGGTTAGTTTCCAACAGAAAATCCCATTCTTTTTGGAGTGCCGCGTAACGAGTAGCAGCAGCTAGGAAAGGCTGGCGATAAGGCAGCGGTTCTGTAGATGATTTTATTTCCCTTCCCTGAGTGCGGCGGAAGATTCCTTGCAGATTTTCGTTAAGATTTTCGGCGGCAAATAAAGCGTAACCACTGGCAGGAAAATTCCGCAGCGCCTGTATTTGATCGATTGCCACGACATCCGGCAGATTCAGTAGGCGAATCGAGGGCAAAACTAGAGTTGAACCCAGTAGAGCCTGAGTAAGTAAAGGCTGCGCCAAACTCTGGAGTTTGTTAGTATCTAAAGCGTAAGTCATCGGCACCAGCAAATCCACATCTCCTCGCTGCGCCCAGACTTCCCAATGTTGTTGTAGTTTTTGCAGACGCTCAGTTTCAGGAAAAGGAAACACTGCCGCCGACAAAATCAGGTTTGGTTTTAAGGCGCGTAGGCTTCTCGATGCATCTGCCACAAAACTGTTGATGGCATTGGTGCGAAATTGCGTCCACTTTTGCCATAGATTGCGGTCTTTTGGCGAAATCTTTGCCGGATCGACCCCATTTAACTGCTGAAATTGCTGACGCGCCGCCGTACCGTAGCCAAAAGCATAACCCGCACGGGGATCTTGAAAAGGATAGCGAATGTAATCGAACTGAATGCCATCCACTTGATAATTTGTGGCAATTTCCCCCAACATCTGTAATAAGTAGCGCCTCGCCTCCGGATTCGCCGGGTCGAGAAACGTTTTACCCGAACCCAAGTGGAACAAACGCCCCCGGTTATCGTAGCCTGCCCAAGTTGGGTGCAGATCGAGTACCGGGCCAGGATACTCTTTTGGACGGTTGACTAAGGCGTTATGACGCTGGTTGCCGACGGCGAAAATCCACACCCAGGCGTGCAACTCTATCCCTCGCTCATGGGCTAATTTAACAGCGGACGCCAGGGGGTCCCAGCCACGCACCAGGGGGTTCTGAATCTGAGCGACGCGACTGGGATAAATGGGATATCCCGCATTGACTGTTTCAAAAAAAACCGTGTTAAACCCCGCCGCCGCCAGCCGGTCGAAAATTTTCGCTAATTTTTGCTCCGAACCAGCGCTGACAATGGTACCCCGATCTAACCACATCGCCCGAATTTCTGACTGTCCTTGGGGTCGGTCGGTGGGATAGTTGTCCCAGAGCGATCGCCGCGCCTGAAGCCACTGCTGTCTGGCAGCGCTGTAGTCTTGTTGGGCAATTAGCTGAAGAAACTTTTGCAACCCTGTTTGGGCAGTTTTGAGTGCTGATTGCTGATTGGAGAGTGAAGAAGTTTGGGCGATGAGCTTGGTTTGCGTTGAGGAATTGTTTCCGTTTGCCGTTCCCACCTGGTTCGTGGCGTTGGCAGTTAACATGGCACTCTCAAAGCGTCCGATGAGAGCTTCCAACTCCTGACGCATGGCGGTTGCTTGTCCGCCTGTGATGGGCAAAGAGCTTGGTTTTACGTCGAGTCCAGGCGGAGCCACCAAACCATCGGCGTTGGCGTCTGTGGGTGCCGTGAAGGTGGGGAAAAGCGCTGTTGTTCCCGATTGGGTGCGGGAGTTGGCTGGCGTTCGACCTGCCGCAGACCCTGGAGAAACAGGATTCGTTGAGCTTGGCTGCCCGTTTGGCGGGCGTGGTGTGGCAGCCGCAGTGGTTCCGCTTGGGGAGTTGCACTGCTGTGGCACATCGGTTGCTGAATTTTTGGCTGTTCTCACTCCCCCGTAGCGGTTCAGGGACGCCCGCAGCCATGCGCTATCCAGGTTTGGGCTAGAGGCAGTATCGACGCCCCAGCGCCAGCCCAAAAAGACCGAGCGATCGGTGGTTACGACCGCCGGTGGATTTTCAACCGACTTCCAGACAGCAGCGGTTTGACTGGTCAATCCGGCGGGAACGATTACACCTCCCTGGGCGGTTCCGGCGAGTCCGTTCTGTTGCACCCAGTTCTGATTTTTGGCAGGCGCGGGTGCCAAGGTGGAGGGGCTTTGTAAGCCAAATCCCCAGTAAGCGCCAAAGAGCGATCGCAATTGCGATCGGACGTTCGGTTGCGAGAGGGTGCCCAGGGGACCACTAGCGATCGCGCGTCCACCTTTTCCCATCCATTCTTGGATTGCTTGTACCTGTACGGCACTCAGGGTTTCAACATTCGGTAAAAATAAAACCGACGTGCCTGCTAAATCTGCCGCCTGCCGGACTTGCTGTAAGTCCACCACACAGTAGGCAACACCACTCAGTCCCAGGCGCGTTGTAATTCCCTCCCATTGGTTGGCATTGTCCTGGGTTTTCACCACTCCCAGTACACCCGGTGCGGCACCGGCAGGAAAAGAATTAAAAATTAAACAGGAAAAATTCAAAACTAAAAATGCCCAGTTCCAAGTTTGGCATTTTTCCTTTCCCTGGCGTTGCCGCTTCAAACCAAAACCACTCCTCAACACAAGCTGCTCCTGAAATAGCTGTTAGCGATTAGCTTTTCATCGTTAGTCATTACTCATCAGTCATTAGCAACAAACTAACGACCCATGACGAATCACCAATAACCTTTCAACAGCGAATGGCTAATCGCTTATTCTAAGCAACGACCTCAGTCAGTAGCAACGAACCCATGACTAATGACTAAGGACGAATCACAATGACCTTTTGACAGCTAACCGCTGGTTCTAAGCAACGACCTCATTAACTGGAAAGCGGTCAATTAGATGAATCGCCCGATAGGCATTGCGCTGCAACGAATCTGAAATGTGAGGCACATGAGGAATTTGAGATAATAAATCCACCGTCCGCCGCAACACTCGGACAACATCCCCTTCATCTAAGCTGGTGTTGGAGCAGATTTGATCCCATTGAACGCCTAACGCCCATTGTTCCACCAAACCTGTTAAGTCATACTCCATCCAGACTGGCAGCGCTACGCGATACCGCCGCTGTAGCTGGAATAGGTTGCGCCGCAAGCCCCGCAAGCCTCCCAAGGCTTCTTCCATTTCAGCCGGTGCATTGTAGTGCGTCCAGCTGTCGGGTCGCATTGTTTCGGTCACAAAGGCGGCACAAGCAGCGGCTAAGTGGTGGGGATCTAACTCGTCAAGTTTACCCGACATCAGCGCTAAAGCCATCCACAGCTCGTTGTCACCCCGAATTGCAGCGGCGGCTTCTCCCAGCGGTGTCGGCATCACGCCCTCCAGTCCGCCCATCCGTTGCAAAATTTCAATCAGGTCGATGAATTCTTCCCAGTGGCGTGCTAGGTTTTCTTGGAGGAGGCTTTGAAGCTGGGAAACTTGGTCAAGCAATCCCTCTCGGCGCTGCTGGCGTTTGAGGAGGGCGGCGGGATTGCCCCATTGATGGGCGGGGTGATTTTGCAGTTGCGCTTCTACTGCGGCTACTCGCTGCTGCTGCGCGACCACTTCTGGGGCGGTATCTGCTTCTAGATCCGCGTCTGGACGACCGCAAGCGTCGTTCCGACAAGCCCAGCCAATTTGACGGGCAATTGCCTCTGTGGATTCGGTGCCCTTCTTGCAGTGACCGGGTTTTATGGGCATTTCCGGCGGCGGCTGTACGGATTCGACATTGGAGACGCGGGGTAGTTGGCTGCAAGCGACGACATCGGCAGCGGTGACTACATACCAGCGGTTATCTGCACCTAAGCAAATCAGGTAGGGCGATTGACCGGAACCGCGTGTCTTGGTGACTAACACGGCGGGTACAGGAGAGGATACTGGAATGTGTTTCCCTTTTAAACTCAGCAGTGTCCCGGCTTCTGTAGAAGCGATCGCGATCGCTATTTCCCGCGATCGCTCGGCTTCGGCTTGAGTTTGTAAAATTTTCAGTAATCGGCGTTCTTCTCTGAGACGTTCCTGAAGTTTTTCGTACTGTTGCAGGCTTTTATGGTCTACTGATGCCAGATCCGCTTCGATTTTTGCCAGTTCTTCGGATAAGTCTGCGATCGCTTTCCGAGTCGGTTCGAGATGCACTGTCGCCAAATACTGCCCGAAGCTACGTTCCACTAACTCTCTAGCTTCTTCCAGACTATGGGTTTGCAGCAAGTTCAAGACCATGCCGTAGCTGGGTGTAAACTGGCTCACCAGCGGGTCAGGTCCGTTGGTTGTCAAATAAGCCGCTTCCTTGAAGCCTTCAAAAGGCGTCTGCAACGTCACCACATGACCTGTGGTGTCCATCCCCCGGCGTCCGGCGCGACCCGACATTTGCATGAATTCGCTGGGCGTCAGCAGTCGGTGTCCCCGGTCGGTGCGCTTGGAAAGGCTAGAAATCACGGTGGTGCGGGCAGGCATATTAATCCCCGCCGCCAAGGTTTCGGTGGCAAATACCACTTTTACCAAGCCTTCTTGGAACAGTTCTTCTACCAGACCTTTCCATGCCGGTAAAATTCCGGCGTGGTGCGAGGAAATCCCCCGCAGCAACGGTTCAACCCCACCGCTGCGAGCCGCTTCTGGATTGTGGGCTAAAAATGCTTCAACTTTCTGTTTTAAAATTCTCGCTTCTTGTTGGTTTACCAGCGTTACTTCCCGCAATTCTTCCACCGCTTTGTCACAACCCCGGCGGCTGAAGATAAAGTAAATCGCTGGCAGCATATCCCGCTTCCACAGATGGCTCAAGACATACCCTAAACTAGGGCTGTCTTGCTTTTTGCCTTTTTCTTTTGTTTGTGGGCGCTTGGGCTTGAGTCGCGGATTTAGTTTTTTTTGCGACTCATCCAGTAGGGGAAACAGCCCTTTAGGATTGCAGAAGTGAAACTGCAAGGGAACGGGACGAAAATCGGAGTAGATGAGCTTGGTGGGGCCATGAACCCGATTCAACCAGTCGGTGAGTTGATCGCTGTTGGCGACAGTTGCCGATAGCGCCACCAGCTGAATTTCGCGGGGACAATAAATAATTGATTCTTCCCAAACCGTGCCCCGCTGTCGGTCGTTCATGTAGTGGCACTCATCCAGCACCACGGCTTCTACACCTGTGAGGGAGGTGCCGACTTCGCCGATGCGGGTACCGTAGAGCATATTCCGGAAAATTTCCGTCGTCATCACCAGGATCGGGGCATCCCGGTTGATCGACACATCTCCGGTCAACAACCCTACCCGGTCAGCCCCAAAGCGATCGCGGAAGTCTCGTAATTTTTGGTTCGATAGCGCTTTTAGGGGTGTGGTGTAAAATACCCGCTTGCCGCGACTCAAGGCGCGATAAATGGCGTATTCCCCAATCAGCGTTTTTCCCGACCCGGTGGGGGCACACACAACGACGGAGCAATCGGCATCTAACGCAGCGATCGCTTCCTGCTGAAACTGATCCAGTTCAAAGGAAAATAAAGTCTTAAGGTCTAGCTCTGGTATGGTAGTGGGCACGGTACGGTCAAATATTTCCAATAAGATTGCAGACGGAATTTACCCAAATCTCGCCACCAACTGTCGTCTTGTGCTTCCTTTAATTCTAAAGGACTTCCCCAGAATAAATTATCTTAACAATGGCTTTAGGGACACAGGCATTCACCTGCTCCCGACGATGGCACATCGCTATTTTTTTAGGGAATTCTCTTCAGTGCAAATTAGCACCGGCTCGGCGGGATGCACGATGGTATCGAAATCGAAAATGACATTCGCCCTGAGAACCGTGACGCTATTTGCTTTTCTAGGTGCCATTTCCCGATGCCAGTGTCTCAAGTCAGTTGAAACTGCTTTACGAAACTTCAAATTTATTTGTAGCGGCAGAATAATAGAGCAATTGTCATTATAATAAATAATATACCTAAATTTTAGGGAAAATCCAAATCAAAAAATTTGAATAATTGCGAATACCTGTCTGTTTCTGCCCAAAGCTTTCTTCTGCTTTCTCTGGCAAATTCGAGGCTTTTTAAATAGCTGCTGAAAAGCCTCTCAATTATTGTCTAAGTTAGCCTTTTTCCATCGCTGCCAATTCCCACATCTTTAGAGGACAAGGGATATTGAGGTAGATGATGTAACTACGGATACAGCAATTGTCAAGAATGCTACGGATGTGGGGAATGGCGATCGCTCAAAAAGATTAAATCAAAAATCATCCTTTTGACTGATAGATAAAAGCTGCGTTTAATCCTGACCCAGACCACAGGAATAGGAAGAAATGGGTATCCACTTGTAAAAAAAGGCAGAAGTCGGATTTTAAAGATGACAGGCAAGAATTTCTATCGGAACTGATTCATTAATCAATTTGCAGTGCTGGGTTTCGTACCTCAAACGCCACGCCCTCAACCTACAAAATTACATAGTTGAATTCGGTTCTCCTACTTACTGAATTAGTTTTCTAGTGCCCAGTCCCTATGGGCGAGTTCCAAACCCCCCGAACAGTCCCCAGTCCCTTATTTATCCTTCCTAAACGTCGGTGCCACAAGCCAACGGACACAAAAGTGCCAGCATGACGGTGACGGATAACGCTCACCGAAAAATTTCCGATGGAAACAGGATCGTCTATCAGCGGTTGAAACAGGCGCTGAGTCTTGGTTTGCGCCGCCAAATTTTTGTGGCGGTATGCGACGATCTCACCTTGAGAAATCGTCTGGCTGCCCGATTACACGCAGAATTGGCGATTTCACAAGACGCACGAACAAACAAGTCCAATCGCCTTCATTCATCCTTCCCAGGCTACCCCCGATTGGTCAGCCTCAACTTAAACTTGAGCCAGCCGCATCCCATCGCTCAGATGAATCGCTGGTTAGCACAACACCCGCCCCTTGACGACAACCCACCCGGATTTCAAATTTTGGGTGTGGAGCTATTAACCAAGCAGCCAGCAACAGTACAGGGATTATTTCTGCGCTCTCTCAGGGGAATTGAGCGCAGTTTGCCGCGCTTGGAATCTAGCTTGTTGCTGTGGATGCCTCGCCCTTGGTTCCGGGCGATTCAGCAGTCAGCACCTGAGTTTTGGCGGTGTCACACGGGCTTATTTGAGTTTGATGGGGAACCCACGCCCGTATCAGAAGAGATGTGGTATACATCTCGTGCATCCGCAGCGCCCCGCGAACCAGCCGCTGAGCAAGAGACGGCGGTACCCCAAGAAAATCTGTGGCACATTCTGAACCGTGACTTCGCTAAATATGGCGACACAGGTTTGGAAAATCCGGTTTCAGGCAATGATTCTGGCAAGGAAGAGGTAGAAGCGAGGCTTTCGGGAGAGCAATCTCAGCAACCAGCGACAAATTCGGCAACGAATGCTTCCCCGGTACAGGAATCAGCAGAAAAGAGTGATGAATCAGCATCAATTCATCCTTCCCATGATGAGGCGATGGAGAATTTGCCTCAGGTGCAATCGTTGCAGGAAATTGCCCAATTACAGCAGCAATCCTGCCCGCCAGAGGCACTTGCTGAAGCCTATTTGAGGCTGGGGAATCATTACCGCGATCACATTGAACTCGAACAATCTAATGCCTCGCCGGAAAACCTGATCGTTGCCATCCAAGCTTACGAACAGGCATTGAGTTGGCTGGAGGCAGATTCGCCCCTGGTACCCGATACCCTCAATGATTTGGGCAATCTCTACTGGATGCTGGCTCGCTATCCCAGCAAAGTTGAGGAGATGCTTGCCTATCTGGAGCAAGGGATTCAAGCGTATCAAACCGCTTTAACCACCTTCAATCCCGATGAAGCGCCCCACACCTATGCGATGATTCAAAATAACTTGGGGGCGGCATACGGAGATTTGGCTCGTTATCGAGATGCCGCCGAGAACTTGCAATACTCGATTCGCGCTTATCAGGAAGCTTTGCGCTATCGTTCCTCCCAGATGGAGTCGCTCAAATATGCGGCGACGCAGAATAATTTGGGTACGGCTTACTGGCATTTAGCGCAGCAGCAGCAGCCAGTGACGCACTTGCAACAAGCGATCGCATCTTATACAGAAGCGCTGTTGTATTACAATCCAGAGCAAGAGTCGCTCAGCTGGGCAATGCTGCAAAACAACATCGGTACCGCCTATTGGAATCTCGCCCAGTACGAACAACCCGCAACCTATTTAAAGCTTGCAATCGTTGCTTACTTGAATGGGCTGAAATATCGGACGCCTGATGTAGTCCCAGCAGCTTGCGCGGCGACGCAGAATAATTTGGGTACGGCTTACTGGCATTTGGCAAGCCAGATAGAAACTAAGCCGGAAGCGCGACAGGAATATTTGCAGTTGTGTATTGCAGCTTATGAAACTGCGATCGCGCTTGTCCACCGGCTGAGCAAACTAACTCCCCCAGTGTCGGTCACGTTTGATGCCTCTGCCACCTACAATAATTTGGGGCTGGCTCACTACCAGATGGCGACGGATAAGCAGTTCGCTTTGGCTCAGGGTTCTCTGTTAGAGCATCTAGAGGCAGCGTTGCACAACCATTTGCAAGCGTTGCGGGGCTTTAGCAATCAACCCGATGCCTACGAATCCACTCTGTCTTACGTTGTGCAGACAATCCGGGCGTTTTTCCGCGAACGTGGCTTACAAGGGCAAAATCTCGCCCTTTCCAAGGTTCCGGGTAAGCTGTTGCCAGAATTGCTGCGACGGTTGTAATTTTAAAGCCCTGAATTAATCTGGTTCCGTAGGCAGATCGTAATCTAAAGCAAAATCGCCATCTTGCCAACAGAAAGATTATTTTCATTTATCTCAAGATATTGAAGAAAATGAAGCTTTCCCAGACTCCTGCTACACTATTGTGGGAATGAAGCTATGAAATATTTTCTGGATGCTGAATTAGTTGCTGACTGTTAATAATGACTTTCAGAAGTTTTAAAGAGTTATTAATAACCTCAAGCTAATTAAAACCATGTCTATGAATGGTTGAAGCCAGAGTTTTTTCTTAGTAGGGGCGCTGCCGTGCCGTGTCCCTAGCACTCCATCAATCTGCCGCTACCCAATATCCCTAAATCTACACCCGTGCAGAACATACCTCAGGATGATTCGCCGAATGTTCCTGTCCAAGGAAATTGGTATTTAGTGACATTAACTCAGGTGTCGAAGCGTGAATTATTTTACAAGCAAATTTTACACGCGATAGAACAAGAGAAGCTACAAGATGTAATTTTAAGAGTAGAAATGCCAAAAGAATCTGTATATCAGAATTTGGTATTGCTGGAGGCGACGAGTTTTAAAGCCGTGCGCGATCGCCTGCGACAGCTAGACTACGATCCCAAAATTTCACCGAAACCCTTAACCCCCGATCAAGTTAACCGGATGCTGGGATTCTAAAAAAACGGTAGGGGCAGGAAAACAATCCTGCCCCTACGTCTATGGATTAGCGGAGAAAATCGGTAACTTTTAACGACCGGAAACGGCTAAAGCGCCAGCGATCGCGCTGACAGCACCTGAGACTAGCGCAGTTCCAAACAGCCACCAAGCAGCAGAGGCGGCAGCTTTGCGAGTTTCTTCCGCTTGTCGCTGCGCTTGATACTTCACTTCGTCTAGGCGGCGTTGGGCTTGCTGTTGGAGGCGATCCACCCGTTGCAGTACGCTGTTGCGTGCGCCTTCAATTTGATCGACAAGTCGATTAGCATCTTCCTCGGAGATATCCTCGCGGGAAGACATGATGGCAACCAGAGTATTGCGATCGAAATGGGAGAGGCGATCTTTAAGCGAATCAAACCCAGCTTGCGGATCGTCAAACAACTGGCGAACATCTTTCTTGATGCTGTCATAGTTGAGTTCCGGACGATCCAACGAGTTGAGGTAGTTGCGGATTCGACCAAAAATCCCGTCAATCGTATCTTGGATACGACGCTGAATGCTGCGAATTTGCTCAACAAATTGGTCGCGTACCGAGAGGACTTGATCCACAATTCGGGCAGCTTCTTCCTCAGAGATATCCTGCCGTTGCGACAGTAGGGAGATCATCGTATCGCGGTCGATGTGGGAGAGGCGATCGGTCAGACTATCAACTCCAGTGCGCGGATCGTGCAGTAACAGCTGCAAATCGCGCTTAATCGCTTCTGGATTGAGTTCGTCCTTGCCAGTGTTCCGCAGATAGTCTTCCAGGGTGCTTTGGAAATCTTGGATTTGTGCCTGCGTCCGGGTGGCGAGGCGACGGGGCGCTCTGACGATGTTACGAATCGTACCCTGCACCTGATCGATTACCTGATTTACTTGCTCCTCACTGAGGTCTTGCCGCTGACTCAGTAGCTTCACCAGGGTATCGCGGTCTACTTGAGATAGCCGTTGCCGCAGTGCCGTTGCACCTTGTTTGGGGTCAGAGAGCAGTTTGGTCAAATCCCGCTGGATGCCTTCGGGGTTGAGTTCGTCCTTGCCTGTGTTTCGCAGGTAATCTGTTAGAGCAGTGCTGGTTTTGTCTACTTGCTCTTTGGCTTTATCTACGACCATTTGCGGTGCGTGGACAACGTTGCTCCAAGAATTTTGCACCTGATCGATGATTTGATTTACCTGCTCTTCGCTGAGGTCTTGCCGCTGACTCAGTAGCTGGACTAAGGTATCGCGGTCAAAGCGAGAACCCCTTGCCTGTAGCGCCGACAGTCCGGCTTGCGGGTCGGAGAGGAAAGTTTTTAGATCCCGCTGGATGCCTTCGGGATTCAGTTCGTCTTTACCTGTGTTCCGCAGATAGGACTCTAAATTCACCCACAGCGCCTCGGTTTCGGATTTTACCCGGTCTTGCAGGGCTTGGGATTCAATTAGGACGCGATCGCGTGATTGTTCCAAATTGGCACTGATTTGATCGGCTTGTTCCTCGGTGATGTCTGTACGTCCCCTGAGCAATTGCGTCAAGGCATAGCGATCGTACAAAGCAAGGCGACGCTCAATTGTCTCGTGGTCGGTATCTGAATCTTCCAGCACCCGTTTGAAATTGTCGTTGATGCCTTGTGCAGTGAGTTCAGTTGTTGGAGCCGTTTGAATATATTCTTCGACTCGGCGACGCAGATCCTGTGTCTTTTCTTCTTCCTCAGCTGCCCGCACTGTCACCAAAACTTCTTGCCGGATACCTTCTAATTGATCGGCAATGTCGTTGATTTTGTCTTGGGTAAAGACGCCCCGCTGTTGCAGCAGGTTGGCAAAATACCCCCGGTCTAGTTGCTCTAATTCGCGGCGAATTGTCCCCGGATCGGCTTGGGGGTCGTAGATGACTTCTTTGAATTCCCGGTTGAGTCCTGGTCGGGTTATCTGCCAGGAGTAGGTGTTGAGCAGGTAGTTTTCTACATCTGCTCGAATGGTGCTGTAGGGGAGTTCTGGTTTAACTCCTGCTTGAGTCGCTAGTTTGTCGGTTTGCTCGGTTACTTTGTCTTTAGCTTTAGAAAGCGAACTTAAGATGGTTTGCACATCTAAATCTGAGAGATCCGTGCGCCCCATTGCCAATCCCATGAGGGTCGTTAAACCCTGCTGAATTGTTAGCTGAATTGGACCCGGAGCTGCTTCCTCGACTGCTTTTTGATCGGCTTTCTTAGAATCGCGCGTCTCTGCAATCAGCTGGTCGAGTTTGGCGTTGATATCATCTGACTTTACTTGACCAGGTTGTGCAGACTTGAGATAGTTGAGCAGTTCGCCCATCCGATCTGTTTGTTGCTCTCGCGATCCCACGGCTTGCCGCCACACGCCTTCGAGTTGGTCTACGATGCGGTTCATATCGCGTTTCGAGAGGTCTGTGCGATCGCTTACCAAATTTATAAATGTTTGGCGGTCGATGTTGCGGAGATTGTCGGTGTTAGCGATCGCTTTTAGTTGCGGGTCATTGAGCAATTTTTCAAATTCACCTCGAATCTTTTGCATATCGAGTTCCGGGGGACGCAAGGAGCCTAAATAATCCTCCAGCGTTTCGCGGATGCTGGCAGGATCTATCCCCGATCCCAGTTCTCGCCGCACTGCTGCTGCTGCCGCCTCTGCGGTTGATACAACTTGATTGTTGACAGCTTGTGCACCTATGGCTGCGGTTGCTGTGCCGATAATTGCTTGAAAGCCGCTGGTTGCCGTATTAACGACTGAACCAATTAACGATCCCACTGTCGTTGAACTGACCCAGAATAGTAGGCAGAAGTACGTCGCCCAGATTACCAAACCAATAATGGCACCCAAACCGCTACTGCTAATCAGGCTCAGTTTCACTGCCAGGAAACACGCGATCGCTAAAGCAATGGTGACAGTCAACAACGTCCAAATTCCGACTGCCGTTCCAATTTTGCGAATTGTCCCGCCAAAACTGCTAGATTCATTCTGATCGGAATCAGAATCTGATTGATGCCCCAAGTAAGAGATCCCGGCGGCAACTGAGAGATTTGTTAACAATAATTGCAATGCAAAAGCTAACACTATCCCAGCAATCAGCGCTACAAAAAACTGAGGTCCCGAAAAGACAAGCGCCGCTTCTTCCGGAGTATTCACCGATGGATCGACTGGCGTAGCTTGAGCTATCCAGAATAGGGTTTTGTACATTCCCATGAGTATTCCCTTACTCTCAAACATGATATTTTCTTCCTCAAAGCAAATGCCGCGCAAATTATAAATTAAGCTATGTTGAGTGGTCAAAATCTGCAAAAAAGACCACGCTCTGAAACACCCGTTTGTCAAAAAAACGGGTGATTATCTTTCTGGTTTCTTTGTACTCATCTACTTAAGTTAGTAACTCTGTATGTGTCGCCCAACTCCTCTCTGTACGTCAGAATCGTCGAATCGGTCACTGCAAAGCATCCTCCTGAGGTCTGAAATGTATACCTGTGGCAGGATGGAGAGAGGTAGGGGAGAAAACCGCGAACCCTAAAACTACATTTGCAGACCTTTTCCTAAAACACCCTGCTGCTTCTTTCGATAAGCAGCTTTATCTAGGCGATATGCTCCGAAACCATGACGCGCAGTTTAAGTTAAGGACTGGAACAATAACCTTTAATAAAAGTTTATCTTCTATCCAAATTTTAGGAACTGAATCAGAAGTTACAGACACTTGGCTCTGGGGGGCTAAGGAAGAAGGTAATATATCAGATGATTTTATGCAAGCCTCTATCGGTATAGGTTCTAGTGTAGTTCGTGATGTACTCCATCTGATTGAGTACTAATTTTTAGAATTTCTTTTTCAACATCCGATGGTCGGTTTGAGAAAATAAAAAGGCAAAATGCTAAAGAAAGGAGCGATTTTCTTGATGCATTTGCCTTTTTATTTTTGTTGTACCTGGTGAAATTATCCGCTTTTGTTCTCCTCTTCCTTTGCGTGTAAAGCGAAGAGATCGCATCCGCACCGGGTTAGCGATCGCTAACAGGATTCATTAATAGAGAGCCTGTCCCCTCAACGATTAAACTGATTGGAAATCCGAGGAGCAATTTGAAGAATCTGACGAATTCAAGATGGTAGGAATACCCAACACCGCGCAAGGTAAATTAGAACTTAGTTCCTGAACAATGGGATTATTGACAGAGGTACAGCCCAGCAACAATAAAGTCGCAGCTTCTAATTCAACAACTTTTTTGAGTTCTGTAGAAACGCAACCAAACCGTAGATGAGCTTTGAAAGAACCTCGCCATTCTTCAGCCAGACAACGGGCTTGCGATAAGATACGATCTGCTTGCGCGAAGGGATTCGTCTGATAAAAAATTGCCCTCAAATAGGAAGGATCTATCTCCGTCATTCGTGTGCGTGCTGCTAGTTCCGCAGGGGTAGGTTGAGTTAAAACAGGTGTAGCAGACCTTACTGCCGATGCTTCCAGAGATAGGGGAAGCTGTTGGATGGAAGGGCGGCTGGTATCACCCCCATTGGAGATATGTGGACAATGACTACTTTGATCTTCATCGACAACATAAACGACTTGAACAGTAACCTGTGCCTTTGTAACTAAACGGGTTTGATGGGCAATCCATAGGGCAATATCCAGCGCAGTTTGACTGCTGGGCGAGCGATTATAGCCCACGACTAAGTTGATTGATTTAGCAGAATTAGCCCGCTTGGAAACGAGGGAAGCTGGCTCTGGCAGCAACACCATTTGTTCAACGACATTCTGACGACCCATTGCGCTTTCAAGACGGGCTAACATTGATTTAATATTCACAAACTCAAACCTCCTGAATTGATTAGACTAGCGTTTCAACAACTAAAGTAAAGGTTTTTAGTTGGCTGGAAATGCGGTCGATCGTGTTTCCAGGTCAGTTGTTTTTTCTTTAATAAACAATTGACCAATACATCATCTACTCGTCTTGATTGAAATATTCATCTAGGAAATTCAGAGCGTGGTTACGCAGTTCAAAATACTCGTGGGAGTTGCGGAGGGCTTGGCGATCGCGTGGATGCTTAAAAGGCACATCCAAAATTTCCCCGATTTTCGCGTGGGGACCGTTGGTCATCAATATAATTCGGTCAGACATATACAGGGCTTCGTCTACATCATGGGTAATCATCATCACCGCCTGCCGCTGGTGTTCCCAAATATGCAGTACCTGTTGCTGCAATTTTCCTCTCGTTAGGGCATCGAGTGCCCCAAAAGGTTCATCCATCAACAACATTTTGGGGCGAATTGCGAGGGCACGAGCAATCCCCACCCGTTGTTTCATCCCACCAGAAATTTCATCGGGGTATTTGTCAGCGGCTGCTGTTAAATTCACCATTGCCAAGTGTTCGTTGACGATGCTAATTTTTTCAGCACGAGAGGCATTTTTTAGCACTTCATCTACCGCCAGACGGATATTTTCTTTCACTGTCAGCCACGGCAGCAGTGAATATTGCTGGAACACCATCATCCGCTCGGCACCAGGTTTACGAATTTCTTTACCCTCTAATTGCACTGAGCCGGAAGTCGGTTTTTCTAACCCGGCAACCATTTTGAGGAGTGTTGATTTACCACAGCCAGAGTGACCAATCACGCAAATAAATTCGTTTTCACCTACACTCAGATTAATTCCATCCAAGACAACAAATTTACCTCCATCCGCTGTGGAATAGGATTTGCAAAGATTTTCTATTTCCAGAAATCCAGTGCGGTTGACACTTCGATTATTGGCATCCGTTGATAATGAGGTGGATTTAGTCATATCATGCTCCTTCTGGGGACGAACTTTTGATAATCTTGAAGGTATGAACGAGGCTGGCTGTTTCTAAAAAGTAAAACTCAGCCAAGCCGTTTGAACTGTAGCAAGTGCAGCGAATTAAGATAGGAAGAAACGAGTGGGACGGTTGGCTCGAATCTCAAAACCATTGAGATATCCAACTGGATCGCTGGGGTCAAAACCTTTCTTGTCAATGAATACTTCCGGTGCTTCAACCTTGTAATCTTCCTGGGGACACTCAATGCCCATTTCTGCGGCAATTTCTCGATAGAGATCGGTTCTCCAGCCTTTTTTGGCAACTGCTTCTGCATTTTTTGGAAATTCTTTTATTTGTCCCCAACGAGCCGCTTGAGTCATTAACCAGAGACTTTCAGATTGCCAGAGAAATGTTGAATGTTCTCCTGGAAGTTTGGGAATGCTGTCAGGGATATCGAAGAAAATCGTAGTGTCATCCGCCTTGGCAATCCGAGCTTTACTATCAAAACCGCCATAATTGTATTCGCCAATAATTGCGGGACGAGTAAATTTGGGTTTGGCACCCGTAAAGGAACGCTCGGAAATGAGTGTTGCCACTTCTTCGCGGTTTTCAGGCTTGCTGCAATACTGGCAAGCTTCAATCATCGCTTTGACGAGGGAACGATAAGTTTTGGGATTTTCTTTGATGAAAGATTCCATCACCCCCAGCAGTCGATCTGGGTGTCCCAACCAAATTTCTTTGCCTTGAGCGAAGGTAAAACCAATGCCTTCATTTCCGGTAATTGCGCGGGTATTCCAAGGTTCTGCCACCATGTAGGCTTGCATTGCCCCCATCCGCACGTTCGTCACCATTTGCGGTGGGGGAACGATGATGATGCGAAACTCTTTCAGGGGATCGACTCCGGCGGCGGCGGATAAGTAGCGGACGAAGTATTCGTAAATGGCAGAACTGAGTACAACTGCCCAAACTCGTTGTTCTGGCGGCTGTTTGTCAAAGTAGTTACGGAAGTCCTTCCCAAATGCTTCTAGATCGCCGTTATATTCCTGCCAGGGACGCAAACCCGCTTCCCACATTTTCCGGTTCATCGTCATGGCATTGCCGTGTCGGTGAATGGTCATGGCGGCACATAGGGGGGCATGGCGTGCGCCTTCAGCACCGATTCTGGCGTTGGTGACGGCACCGGAGACAACAGGGGCGGCATCAGTGCGACCAAAAATCAAGCCGTCACGAGAGGTTGCCCAGCTAGCTTCCCGGTTAAGTTGGACGTTGAGACCGTACTTGCGGAAAAACCCTTTTTTCCAAGCGATCGCAAACGGCGCACAATCATTCACCGGCACGTAGCCAATAATTAGATCGGGTTTTTCTAACGTTTCGGGATCTACGACTTGTTTGATGGATGCGGATTCTTCAGTGAGTCCTTTCGCAGAGCGTGAAGCGGAGCTATCCCGGAGGGAATCGCCGCTAATCGCACAAGACGATAGTGCCATTCCTGCTGCTGTGGCACCCATACTCTCTAGAAATTTTCGTCGCGTCCAGTTTGTGGTGTCACTCATAATTCGTCCTCGCGCTCCATTTCCACGTTTCTCAACCCTAGTGGCTTGAGCTACTACTGCTAATGAGTTGTTGGAGAAATTGACGCCGATAGGTACTACTCTCAACCCACTCGTTTGAGGGGTCATCGTTACCACGACGCCTGTGAGTCTCGCTCACGCTAGCGATTTCTCTGGGAGCGGAATATTACCTGCTGCAACAGAGGTTTACAGAAAATTTATTCGGCGGCTGTTGCCCTAGGGCGACGGTGAGTAACCAAAGATTCAACTTTGCCTAAGGCGTAGTCCAGCAGTAGTCCTGTCAATCCAATCACTATCACTGCCAAAAACACTGAGCTTAGGTTTAAGCGACTCCATTCATCCCAGACAAAGAAGCCAATTCCGATACCACCTGTGAGCATTTCTACAGCGACAATGACCAGCCAAGCAATTCCCAGACTAATCCGTAAACCAGTGAAGACATAAGGCAAACTGGCAGGCCAAATAATCTTGGTAATTCTTCGCCAACGGGGCATTTCTAGCACCCGTGCCACATCAAGGTAATCTTTGGAAACGCTAGAAACACCGAGGGCAGTGTTAATAATCGTGGGCCATAAAGAGGTAATGAAGATAACAAAAATTGCTGACGGATCTGCTAGGTTAAAAATTGCTAAAGCAATGGGCAACCAAGCTAGCGGCGATACCGGCTTGAAAATCTGAATCATGGGATTGAGCGCCAACATTGCTTGCTTGGACATCCCGATCAAAAATCCAATGGGAATGGCAACAACTGCACCTAACAAAAATCCCAGCAATACTCGTCGAATGCTTGCCAGTAGTAACCAACCAATCCCTAGATCGCCAGGACCGCGTCGGTAGAATGGGTTCAGGATGTAGTCTAAATTTTTGACGAACGCTTCTGGTGGAGTCGGTATTAATTCATGCTTGAAAAGGGCAACAATCCACCACAGAGCGATAATTCCTAAAAACCCAAGGGCGGGAAGGACGACGACATCCCGAATCAGGACGGGTTTTGCCCGTTTCCAGGCTACCTGTCCAGCAACCGCGATCGCAGACAAATTCAGCTGCAATATCATTGTGAAGCTCCTCAGAGTCACTCTTCAGGTACAAGAAAGTAGAGCAGTACCAGCCGGGGACACTGACGAGTTCAGAACATTTCAAAAAATGAAAAATGCTGACTCTTCAGTCTCCTCTCAATGCCTACGAAGTTAGCTGACGGGCTAGAGCTGAGAGATGCTCTTCTTCTGAAGGATGAGGGATGAAGGATAAAGGATGAATAAAGATTTTTTATTCTGCCTTGCACCTTTTGCCTTCTTCCTGGCAGAGATACGCCCCATTAATTGGTTCCTCCGTTCCAGCGCTTATAGAGAGCGATCGCTTGCTAAGACGCTGAATTAGGCTGACTTACTCGGATTTAATCGATAAGTTTAGCACGCCTTTTCAAGTTAGTCCACCTTTCCAAAGACATAGCTGCTTGCTAGCGATCGTGGCATCAAACTCACAGTACTTTACGACCTCTTTCGGGGGACGGATTGCTGATGTTTGTATCTCTGACTACATCTTGTCTTTCCTCAACCCCATCCTTAGGTAGAAGCCGGTTGAAGCAGTCGAAGTTTATATTATTTATCTTGTTAATCAGCCAATTTTATAGAAAATTCAAGGCACCCAACATGATGTCAGCATTCTCTTCTCTGGTTTCTGAATCTTCCGAGCAAATCCTTTGTTTTTATATAAATTGCACAAGTAAAAATCAAATTGCTCGAATTAATAGTATTCAAAACTTTAACTTTGAACGGATTGTTTTTCCCAGACAACGTTGATTGTTTAAAGCCTTACCGGATGCCCAACTAGAAATACATACTAACTGCAAAGAAAATTTAACTAGAAATTCAACTTTAGTGGAAGCGATTTCCGGCGCTCATCGTTTATGAAGAAATAAGCGTTTGCAAATTAGGACAATTTTCAAATTTAGCATAGAATGGATTCTGAAGCAAAACCTTTCGGGAGATTCTAAACTAAGTATTTAGGCGCAAAAATGAGAAGACAAAACCAATCAACGACTCCCTAAGCTAATCTTAGTTTAGTGAGCGCATTTGTGAACGAGTCAAGAGCGCCAGAACATGATGGATTTTAGTCAATTACTTATCGATAAATCTGCCACGATTATAGAGAAATGGATTGAAGCGGTACGTGCTGATAGTCAAATTGAGACCGCAGCAGAATTATCTTACAAGGGTTTGCGCGACAGCCTCCCCCTTGTCCTCAAGGCATTAGCAACTGTACTTTCTCAGTTTCAAGACAGTGATGTTCAGTCGTTAGTAAATGCAAGTTTACAACATGGTGTACTTCGGGCTGAACAAGGCTACGATCCGGTAGAAATTGTCCGTGAATATCGAATCTTACGCTGGACAATCGTTTCCACTTTAGAGGGAGAGTTGCTAAACTCATCACCGACAGAGATAATCCAAGTAATTCGGATAATTGACACAGTGGTGGATGAAGCGATCGCTCAATGTTTTAAAAGCTACATGAATGAGCGATTTCGGGAACTCCAGCAGCTGCAAAGTCAGTTAAAAATGACCAATCAAGAATTGACTCGTTTGCTTCGCGCGAATAAAGATAACCTTTCTCATCTAGCCCACGAATTGAAAACTCCTCTCACTTTGATTATTGGCTACTCAGATTTATTTTTGCGCCAACAACAGCGAAAGTCGGAGGACGATAACCTTGCTCACCTAGAACACATTGAGAAAGTGCTACGAAATGGACGACAGTTACTTCGCCTAATCAACGATGCGTTGGAAATCTCCCGCTATGAAGCTGGGAAGATGAAATTGCAGCCATCCCTAACAGATGTACCCTCTTTAATTCAGAACATCCTGGAAATGGTGGAACCTTTGGCGCATTCCAAAGAGCTACAGATGATAGTTGATTACGATTCAGCTAGCGCCGATAGCTGTGCTACTCTTCGAGAAGGGCTACACCCAACACGCGCCCCCGATCGAGTGCTGACAGATCCCCTGAGACTACAGCAAATTATTACTAATCTGCTCAGTAATGCGATTCGTTACACTGACTCTGGAACAATTAAATTAACCTGTAAAACGCTATCAGATAAAGAGTCGGCGATCGCTGTGGGCGATACAGGAATTGGCATCGATCCAGAAGACCAAGCTCGGATATTTGAACCCTACTTTCGCTCTATCCCCAAAGAAAAACATTTCCTTTCCGAAAGTACAGGTTTAGGATTAGCAATTGTCTCGCGATTGGTAAAATTATTACAAGGAAGAATATATCTAGTTTCACAAGTGGGCGTTGGCTCCACCTTCACTGTCATTTTGCCGTTAACAGTGAATACTTCTGAGGAAATTATAACACCATCAACAACCCAGATAGAATCTTAAAGACTCCGAACCATAAACTCTCGAAGCGGTGGAGGCGAGATTGAGAGCTAGGCGAACGGGAAGAGGGGAAATTTGACAAGCGTAAAACTTCTTATATTGCCGCGTTCTTCGTAACCCTTGCCATGCGCTCTCTTCGCTAGCGTATGCCGCGAGTGTTCGGCGGCTCCCCCCATCTGCCCTCGATCGGGAGGCGATGTACTTCGCGTATGATTAGTAATCACCTGCTCAGCACTGGGAATAATAACTGAATAATAACTTAAGAGTCGAAAGCGGTTATTTTTAAAATGCTCAGGACTTACGCAAAGCTTATACATATAGAGTTTTTTCGGGTTCAATCCCCCTGTGGTTGCCCTTACTATGTGGTGATGTGCGGCGAGTCCTGGTGCTGAAAAAAAATTAAAAAACATTTCCAGAAAATCCGAGCCGGGAAAAACCTATTCGAGCTGACTTGAATAGCCAATACCTAAGGGGGCACAAACCCAGGGGGCATACGCCGTGATTGTAGACTTGAAAGAAACTGAACTCAGGGGAGCTTTTCTCAAAGGGGAGGATCTGAGGGGAGTAGACCTAAAGAGGGTAAACCTCAGCGAGGCGAACCTAAGTTATGCAGACCTAATAGAAGCAGACCTGACAGAGGCGAACCTGAATGGGTCAAATCTGAGTGGAGCCTGTCTCAATTTAGCAAACTTGAGCAAGGCAGACCTGACGAAAGCAGACTTGAGTGCAACCAACCTGATTGGAGCAGATTTAACGGCAGCCAACTTGAGCGGAGCCAACTTGAAAAAGGCGAATCTGGTTGGGACTAATCTGGAAAACGCTAACTTGGCGGGAGCGAACCTGGTGGGAGTGGACTTGAGCGCCGCCGAGCTAAGGGGGGCTATCTTGCAAAAGGCTGTCTACAATCAAGAGACTCGATTCCCTCCAGACTTTGACCTTCAGGAAGCCGGGGCTTACTTGATTGCCTCTGGCACATCGCTCATCGGCGTCAACCTGAGTGAAGTCGATCTCAGTGGAGTTTATTTAAAGTCAGCCGACCTGAGAGCAGCAAATTTGATGAGGGCAAATCTGGTCGGGGCAAATTTGGAGAACGTTAACTTGGCGGGTGCCAATCTGGTCGGAACGGATTTGAGTAAAGCCAAGCTGAGGGGAGCCATTCTAGAAAAAGCTGTCTATACGCAAGAAACTCAATTTCCCTACGAGTTTGACCCCAGTGAAGCGGGAGCTTACTTAATTGCTGCGGGTGTATCGCTGCCTGGGGTTAATTTGAGTGGGGTCAACCTGAGCGGAGCCGACTTGAGGGCGACAAATCTACGAGCGGCAAAGTTACGAGGAGCCAACTTGAGAGGGGTAGACTTAAGCAAAGCTAACTTGAGGAAAGCTGACCTGGAGGATGCCAACTTGAGTGAGGCAGACTTGCGAGGGGCGGATTTAACGGGAGCCATTTTGAAGCAGGTGAACTTCAGTGAGGCTGACCTGAGAGGAGTGGACTTAACGCGAGCCGACTTGAAGGGAGCTAATCTAAGTAGAGCCGACTTGAGAGGAGTAGACTTGACCGGAGCTAGCTTGAATCAGGTGAACTTAAGTGAAGCTGACCTGAGGGGGGTAGACTTGACGCGAACCGATTTAAGGGGAGCCAACTTGAGTGGGGCAGACTTAACGGATGTGGATTTGAGTCGGGCGATGCTCAAGGGTGCTGACCTGACAGATGCCCACGTCCCGCAAGGAAAGTTGGCGCTGCTGAATGAAGTATGAATCAGGCAAACTTCGGTATCGAGCGCAATTGCAAGTAGTGGAGTAGCAAACGTATTGAGTACCTCAGCATCTCTACGGATTTGGAATAACACAGCGTTTTGCGATGTAATCTGGGAGCTTTCTGGGACATCTTTGAGTGTTGACTCTCTACCTATTTTCTTCTGTTGATGGAATTTTGACAAAACCGGGATGCTCCCCACTCTCTCTGCATCTGGGGATGATTTTAACATTCAGGAAAAGATCGTAAATTATTTAATTTAATTTAATTGTTTTGGGAATTCCTTTAGTCCTTGTTGTACGCCTTAAGACCATCCCAAATGCCCATTACACCAGGATAAGGGCTGTGGTAAACATTCTCCATTGTCTGAATCTTCTCGACTAATTTTGGCTCGGAGTTTCCTACAGCAATTCCCTTTAATCCAGTCTCAAATAGTGACAAATCGTTGAGAGTATCTCCGCAAGTAATTGTGTCATCAGCTTTAAAATCCATTTCTGCCAAAAATTTCAGGAGAGTTGGGCCTTTGGAAACGCCTTTTGGCATCACATCAAAATAATGGTAATTTAGTCTGATGTCATACGACAGAATAGTATCAAATCCAGCGTCGATTACTTTTTGGATGGTTCCAGGTTGAAAAGATTCGGGTTCGTAGTAGTAGGAGACGCGATAGTCGGGATTAACAGGCTGTAATTCTATCCCTGGTTCATTCGCTAATAGTTCCTTGATTTGTTCGTTAGCATTTCCCCAAGTTTGCGCTACCCAGTCTTGTAAAACAGAAATAGGCTCGAAGGTGTCGCCATGTACGATTGTGGTTCCAACATCACCAATGATGTATTCAGGTTTGGGAATGTTGGGTTCTTCGTCGAATAGTTTCCTAATTCTGTCAAGTTCTCTACCTGTCACATAAACGAGAAGAATGCGATCGCGCTGGGATTGAATATATTGATAAAATTCAGATCGTTCTTGCTCAGAACCACCTAAAAAGGTTCCATCTAAGTCGGTCGCTAACAATAATGAGTGATTAGATTTCATTCGACAATTAGCCCAAGATTAATCCACTGCGGGGTGCAAGAGTGAAGTTGAGACTTGTTTGTGCTGCTTCATCACTCCAATTTGCTTCACCAAAACCATAGGTAAATAACACTTGCTGAGGTTTCGATGACAATGAAAGTTGAATACTAACTTTTGCTGTTTCATTTCCAGCATTAACGGCAATTACTAATATTTCTGCTTGTAATATCCGCGCAAAAATGTAAACTTGTCCTTCAGCATACAACGTTTGATACTCACCAATCCGCAGCGCGGCGTGAGTATGGCGCAGTGTAATTAATTGACGATGATACTCTAGAGTATCTCGATCCCACTCTTCTGGGTCAGGAAAACCTTTACGACACTCAGGATCGTAACCACCTGTCAAACCGACTTCATCACCGTAATAGATGCAAGGTGCGCCAGGAAAAGTAAATAGTAACAACGTTGCTAAATATAAACTAGAGCGATCGCCTTCAGCAACATCAATTAATCTTGCTGTATCGTGATTGTTGATACCGTTGAGTTGGGTTAACTGAATTTCCCAAGGATAAAGTTTGAGCAAATCATTAATTTTTTCCCCATATTCAGCAGCATCCGCAGGCGGAGGTGGGGCATATTCTTTAAAATGACCTTTGACTTGGCGATCGCCTACAACAAAAGCAGTCGTAGCAATCAGAAAAGGCAGACTTGACACACCATCAAATTGTGTACCATCTAACCACTCACTCGCATCTATTGGAATTTCCCCGACAATATATGCTTCAGGATTGATTGCCTTCACCCGTTCCCGAAACTCCTGCCAAAACCCAGGAGTTTTAATATAATCCGCCGAATCCAACCGCCAACCATCTGCACCCAGCTTAATCCAGTATTCAGCTACACGCATAATATATTCGCGTACCCCTGGATGATCTGTATTGAACTCTGGTAAAGCCCGATGGTCGTTCCATGAAGCATAATTAGCAGGGCGAGAGCCATCATAGGGTGCGAGGGGCCAACCTTGAATCTTGAACCAATCTATCCAAGGAGACTTTTGACCATTTTCTATAATATCATTGAAAAAATAAAAGCCCCTACTGGCATGATTAAAAGTTCCATCCAAGACAAGTTTAATCTTACGGCGATGAACTTCTTTGAGTAGACTTGTAAATGCTTCTTCACCGCCTAATAAGGGATCGACTTGATAATAATCAAGGGTATGATAACGATGATTACTTGCAGAGCTAAAAATTGGGTTAATGTAAATTGCATTAATGCCTAAATTTTGTAAATAATCTAGTTTTTCAATTACTCCCCAAAGATTCCCCCCCTTATAACCATGAAACGTAGGCGGGGCATTCCAATCTTCTAAAGGTACATCAAGTAACCAATTTTGGTGGGTTGGGATACTTCTTGCAAAGCGATCGGGAAATATTTGGTAGAAAACGGAGTGTTTGACCCAATCAGGTGTATTTATCTGCATAGATTATTTTTTAATTACGACTCAAAAATTTGAAAAATTGATCATCCACTACAACGGATTAATAAATATTCTTAGGTACATATTTCCAGATTATTATACTATATACTTGGTCAAGATAAAGGTAAAAATTATGGCAATATCTTTACTGGACAGTATTAAGCAAAAAACCGAGCTAGAATTGAATGTCCTCAAGTTTCGATTTGAGAACTTGAGGAAAATTAAATTTAAATGTCCTATCTGTGGTTAATTATCTAAAATTCGACTAAGGCTACGAGGTCTATTGATTTTCCCAGACCGCAGATGAAGCTGCATTGGTGACTTCCTGACTGCGACTCAAGAATCCGAAATAGTCTAGTCCTTCTAAAATCCCCGCAGCAAAGTGACTTTTAGCAAGATAACGCTTCCCAGGCGGGGAATTGTGATGCCACTCTAATAATTCTGGCTGGGCATTACCAACAATAATGCCACAGGAAGGTACATTTTGGAACATAGACAGATCGTTACCCGAATCGCCACAAATAATCGTGCGATCGCCACTAAATTGAAGGAGAATGGTGCAAGATCTAAGTATACTAACAAAAATTGTTAAAAATTCCGTGAAATGAGAGAACCACCAGGAGCCGACATAATTCTTCTCAACAGTAAACATCAAGTTTTACTTGTGCTTCGTGATCATAAAAACTCTATCCCTTTTCCGAATACTTGGGCATTACTTGGGGGGTATATCGAAGAAAACGAGTCTCCCGAAGAAACTATCCGCAGAGAAATACTTGAAGAAATGGAACTAGAGTTAGATGAAGTGAAATTCTTCAAGTTTTATTATTGGGAAGAATGCGATGAACACATTTTTTGGTCTCAAATTGATTTAGATATCTCTAACATCAAGCTTCACGAAGGGCAGAAATTAGCTTACTTTAGTCAATCAGAAATTGATCATCTTGACTTTGCATCTCACTATCATAAAATATTAGCAGATTTTTATGATAGTTTAGCTATGAGTTTATAACTAAGCATTGGTTAAAGGTAATAAACAATCTAATGAATGAAAGCTTAATTACGGTACTGCCAGAAAATATTGCTAAAAAACTTGGACAGGCTTTGGCTCACATACCTGGAGGAGAAACGGCAAAAATAGAGAAACCCAAGGGGGAAGGCGCGTTCAATCATATCTTATTAATTACAACAGATGAGGAACGCTACGTTTTTCGAGCCAGACGCGAAAGTTCCTCAGAAGAGATTGAAGCATACATGAGGTATATGTATGAAGCTACTAGCTTTTTAGAAGCTGGAGGAATATTTAAACTCAGAAATATTGCTGAAGAAATTGACTTTATCAAAAGCGCACTGGCTGTAGGTTTACCCGTTCCTAAGTTAATTCATGCCGATACAGATTGGATGTTGATTGAATATATTGAAGGAAGAACCTTCCATGAATTCGTCAAGGCTGGAGAAGTAGAAATTCTGCCCAAGATTCTGAGGGAACTTAATTTAGCTCACACAAAGGGAATTATTTATGGCGATCGCTGGGGTGATAATGAAATTATAGACTCCCAAGGAAACGTTCGCATGATTGATTTTGATATTGAATGGTCTTACGAGGGAGTCAACGATGGCATTGTTGAAGCTTTAGAAATGGCGGTTCCCATTTTTCACTCCCTAAGACTGACAAGCACTCGAAATGATTTATTAAATATAGTTCAAAATGATGCCTTGCCATTGCTGAAATCCTGGGGATATAAAATTGATATGATTGGGAAGTTTATTCAAGGTTTTTGTAACTTTTATCTTGACCCCAATAAGCCCAGTAATATCTGGTCTTTACCACCAGAGTTGTATGTTTCAATGACTGAACCAGCAAATCGTTTGATAGCCATTTTTTCGGAAGCAGAATAAACTCTACAAAAATCAGGACTTACGCAGAGATCCCCCTAAATCCCCCTTAAAAAGGGGGACTTTGAAGTTCCCCCCTTTTTAAGGGGGGCTAGGGGGGATCTAGGTTTCAAGCAACGCGGTGCGTAAATCCTAAAAATATGAAAGTTTGGTAAAGCTATGATTACCCCTGCCATAATATTTAATTTGGCGGTAAAAATCTCAATTTAAATTGAGATCCTTCATCGTCTTAACATTATAATAGCGGCTATCTGTCATCGGATTGGGAACTTGATTGGCTCTAAATGCTGCCACTAAATCTTGAATTGCCTCTTCTACCGTATGTGAAGGCACAAATCCCAATTCTTGTTTGATTTTTTCTGAGGAAATGTGATAAGAACGAATATCGTTTGTGGGTGTGGAGACAATTTCTACAGATCCCACTACTTTACGAATCATCTCGGCAATTTCCATCAAGGTATGATTTTCGTAGCCAGCATTGAAGATTTTTCCATCGATCGCTTCATCTGACCATTGCAGAGACTTAATATAAAGATCGGTCATATCCTCAATATGAATATTGGGGCGCTTTTGCTGACCGCCAAAAACTGTAATCTTGCCATTGTTGATAGCTTGAGTGGTGAGAATATTAACTACTAAATCTAATCGCTGGCGGGGAGAGTAACCGCACACTGTCGCTGGGCGCAGCACTAAAGTAACAAATCCTGGTTCTCGCTGACTCAGCAATACTTCTTCACACAAAGCCTTATAACGGGAATAGTCTGTCAAAGGCATCAGTGGTAAGTCTTCTGTAACATTATCAGTCTCTTTAATTCCATAAACGCTGGAAGAAGAGGCATAGATAAACCGCTTGACTCCTGAATTTTTCGCTACATCCACCAAGTCAACAAAGG
The DNA here is from genome assembly GCF_042747725.1 of Coleofasciculus sp. H7-2. Lineage (NCBI taxonomy): Bacteria > Bacillati > Cyanobacteriota > Cyanophyceae > Coleofasciculales > Coleofasciculaceae > Coleofasciculus > Coleofasciculus sp. H7-2. The sequence goes on along the minus strand of NZ_JBHZGO010000030.1, from coordinate 133,273 downwards.
CATCATAATTAATTGAACGACCCAGATCCGGATCTAATTCAAAACTCGGATCGTTGGAGATACAAGCTAAGTGAATCACTGCATCGCATCCTGGTATGACTTTTTCCAGCAGTGCGCGATCGCGGATGTCTCCTTGAATCTCCTCCAAATTTGGATGATTTTTGACAGCCTCTAGTACATTTGTCCCATAGATATAGAGGTCTAACACTTTGACTCGATATCCAGCTTGCAGGAGTTTAGGAACTAAGACAGATCCCACATAACCTGCACCACCCGTAACTAGAACTTCTTGAATTGAATTCATGGGTTGATTGGTTTCCTAACAGTCCTCTAGAACGTGCAAATTGTTTTGGCAAACTTTAACAAGCGAGGTTTTGCTACAGGTTTTTCATTGCCCAGAACATTAGCAGCGATCGCACCTGCCATATTTCCCAGGAATGACCCCAGCTTCAGAGGTAAATCTAACTTGGCGCTCAAACTAGCTAGGGCAAAAAAGGCATCTCCTGCACCTGTAGTATCTTTGACTTGTTGTGTCATCGCAGGAGTCATTACCAGTTCTCCATTTGCCTGAATTGCCAAAGATCCAGAAGCGGCTAAAGTCAACCAGCCTTGTTGCGCCCCTAAATGGGATTGCAAACGCTTGAGTAACTCGTTGCGATCGCCGTAGCGATTAGAAAAAGCTAGACGAAGTTCCTGCTCATCTATACAGAATGTATCTGCGCGTCGATATTTACTAATTAAGTTGTAACCGTAATTGGCGCTGTTCGTTTGGCAGTTAACAGCTAAAAATGGTGCTTGAGATTGAATTAATTCCATCATGGATGAATCAATTAATCCATGACCATAATCAGCCAAAACGACTAGATCGTAGCTTTTGATAGACTTTTCCAAGGAATCTAAAAGTTTTTGACGCTCTTGAGGTGCTAGTCCCTCCTCATCTATAGAGTTGATAGCAAACAGTTGTGTATAACCCTTTGTTGTACCTTGCTGTTCAATATAACGGCACTTGGTTACAGTAGAATAACCTTCTGCATACTGCAAATTTAAATCAATCGAACCCTTGATCTGATTCGCGATCGAGCGATGTACATCAGGTTCATTCCCAATAGCACTAGCTACTGTAACAGAATTAGCAAAACTCTCCAGATGGCGAGCAATGGCAAAAATTCCTCCTAAGTGCTGTTCTTTTTTCACAAATCGAGTGGACGGCGCTCTACCTTTCGAGGTTAACCCTTGAACGGTACAGTGAACAAACTCATCAATAATGACATCGCCAAGCACTAAAACCTTAAGCAGCTGCATCGCCTCCACAGCATCTGCGATCTGCTCATACGAATACTGCTGAGTTAAATCCTTGACATAATCCTTTAATTCTGAGGGGACAACATCAAGGTAATTGTTAATCAATCGCGTTGAGCTAAAAGTGATTTCATTGGTATAGCGAACATCGCCCCCATAAGCTCTAACCTGGGCAACTTCTTTGTCAATATTTTGGGTGACATCTTTGCTTGCGTCAGCATATTCATCTCCCTTGCAGTAAATATGGGGACGTACTTTCTCAATTACTTCCAACGCCGTTACCTTTGGGGTTAAGATCACGTAATCAACGCAAGCTAGCGCCGCCAGAGAACTTAGACGCAATTCATCAGAAAATATCGGTCTTCCGGGACCTCGATTAACGTATGGAGTAGCTGTCAGGGAAATCACTAACAAATCTCCCATCGCTTTAGCGGCTTGCAAATGAGCGATGTGTCCAGGGTGAAGTAAATCAAACACTCCATTACAAAGGACGATTTTAGACCCCTGTTGTCGGTAGCTATCAAGTATCTCTGCACAGGTTTCAAAGCTAAGATACTTTTCTTTATTGATTGCTAGTTCCATTCAGAGACTGAGTTTTCTAGAGTAAATAATTAATGCTTTACGTTCGGTAACGATTAAGATACTTCGTTTTGGGCAAGGTTCAGATAATTATCCTCATCAGAACTAGGCAAAGCTCCCTTAACCAAACCATCTATAATACAGTGACAAATGCACAGATGCATGATTTCCGCAAAACCGTATGCCATAGTCGGAACGTAAAAATTGAGATGTCCGAGTTGACGCAAGGGGTTATTGGTTTGGAAGGCTGATAGCGTAATGACTTGGCAATCCATTTGTATCGCTTGGCGAACACCAGCAAGGATGTTTGCTGACTCTCCAGAACTGCTAATCGCAAACAAAATATCTCCAGATTGAGCAAATATTGATATCGGTTTGCTAAAAACTTGTTCGTAGCCGAAGTCATTACTAATGCAGGTCAGCGAGGCGCTGTCGTTGAAAGCGATCGCAGGAATGTTACCATTGCGCCAGTAGTCAACCGCCTGATGGCTGGCTACGCTTGCACTCCCTCCATTACCAATGAAAATAACTTTTCGCTGCTGCTTTCTTTGTCGATAGACTAAAGCCGCAGCCCGATTAATTCCTTCAGAGATTGATATAAATTTACCTTGGGTATCTGTTATCTGAAACTTCTCGCCAAGGGCAGCTAATTGGCGAAAGTAATCACTAGAAAACGGGAGCGTTTGGGATGGTGCTGAATGCATAGATATTCTGTTATTTAGTTGTCCGAAACTTTTCTCAATTCGAGCTACCTTTCAGAAAGTGAAATGTATCGTATGACGCCAAATCTTAATAGCAATGCTGCTATAAGTCAACTTTCTGAAAAATCTTTGTAATCCAGCAAAAACCTTCTTATATCAAGCAAATTTTTATTTTGGTTATTGATTATACTAATATTTGGCTTAGCCCAGTTTTATTTTTATCTTTTCTTTACAAATTTATGCATTAAAAACTGTTTGTAACTAGATATTAAGAGAAGCATCCATCGGGTCGCACATCACTCATAGTGCGATCTATAAATAGTAAACACTGTTCAAATCGGCAATAAATTCTCCTCTCTATAGCATCACACCAAACCTAATAACTCACTATTCGCGTAATCGGGCTATGAAAAGCTAAATTTTTCGTTGACTGGGGAAAAATGCACAAAAAGTAGGATAGATTATATATTTAGGTCATGGAAAATCAGTATAAAGCTACATCTCACATCTTGCACCATTATCAATAAGCCGGAGGCTCCAGCCTCGACTTGATCGTGGTGCAAGATATCAGTTAAAACCGAGTTAAATTCTTATCTAGTAGGCATTTAGTTTTATATAACAGGAATTAAGTTACTCGCCAATTGTTAAAACCTTAGCGATTAATGCAACTGGTGCCAGATGTAAGTTACATCTCACATTTCGCACCTTCATCGGGCACAATTGAGCGATCGCTTTCTTAGAAGATCGGGACTTACGCAACATCACCACATCTGCCACCGCAATCCCCCTGGAGGATTGCCCCTACAAAACGCTATATGTATAAGCTTTGCGTAAGTCCTGAGGATGCGACAGTTAAGGGTGCGGAGTGTCGGTTGAAAACGTCAACTGACGTGCCATGCCATCATCGACAAAGCGCTGTTCGCCAATCCCGACCAGTTCCACGATAGTTTCACGCGCTGCGGGTGAAAAGCCACCCTCTCGTGCTTCAATCTCAACAATGGTTTGTTGCCCTTCGGAACGAACGTGGTAAGTTGTCGTGCAAAAGGCTCCTGTTGTGTACTCAAAAGTATGACCGTCATCCTCATAAAGAGTAAACTGACCTGTGCCCATCCAAATCCGAAGCGTCAGCTGGTCTAAAGGGCGTTCATCTACGTATTGCATTACTGGTGCCATCGGAATAATCGAGCCAGCACGGACATATAATGGCATTCGCTCCAGTGGGGCGTGGGCTAGGATAGTGGTTGATCCATCGAAAGCTTCACCACTCCACCAGTCATACCAGCGACCTTCCGGCAAATACACAGCACGATGTTCGACACCCGGACGGTAAATCGGTGCTGCTAGTAATGAAGAACCCAGCATTATCTGGTCAGCGATGGTGAAAGTCTTCGGGTCATTGGGAAAATGATAGAGCAAGGGGCGCAGAATTGGCGCTCCAGTAGTTGCTGCTTCCCAGAAGAGGCTGTAAATGTAGGGCAGGAGTCGGTAACGGAGTTCGATGTATTCGCGGCAAATTTTTTCAACCTGGTCGCCAAACGTCCAAGGTTCGTGCTGTGCTGTAGTTAGCGCTGAGTGTCCCCGCATGAACGGGTAAAGTAGCCCTAACTGCATCCAACGCGCAAATAGTTCCGCCGTCGCATTACCCGCAAACCCCCCAATATCGGTACCCACAAAAGCGACGCCCGATAACCCCAGGTTACAGAGCATTGGGATGGACATTTCCAGGTGTTCCCACAAAGATTGATTGTCTCCCGTCCATACGGCTGACCAACGTTGAATACCAGCATATCCGGCGCGTGTTAGGAAAAAAGCACGCTCTTGTGGACGTGACTTTTCCATCCCTTGATAAGAAGCCTGTGCCATCATCAACCCGTAGAGATTGTGAGTCTCCGCATGATTTGTTTTCTCATCAGCTGACCCCTGCGGGGCGTCAAGGGGAAACGTTATCTTGTTACCGGGGTCGCCGAACGGACGGTCATCAAGTGCGGGTTCGTTCATATCGTTCCAGATACCAGCAACACCGATGTCGGTTAGGCTTTTTTGCAAAATTCCCCACCAGTCCCTGACTTCAGGGCGCATGAAGTCGGGAAAAACTGCTTTATCAGGCCAAACGTAGCCGTGAAACAATTGACCGTTAGTTTTACGGATAAAATAGTCGTTCTTGAGTCCGTCGTCGAAGACTTGGTAATCTGCTTCTGGATCGTACTTCACCCCTGGTTCAGAAATTGGCACCACCTTGAAGCCATTCTGCTTTAAGTCGTCTACCAATTGTTTCGGGTTGGCGAAGCGTTTAGGACTCCAGGTAAAAATCCGGTACCCATTCATGTAGTCGATATCGAAATGGATGACATCGCAGGGAATGCGGCGCTGACGAAATTCACCAGCCAATTTGCGGACTATATCTTGTGACTCGTAACTCCAGCGACACTGGTGATAACCAAGCGACCATCGCGGCGGCATAGGCATCCGTCCGGTTAGCTGGGTGTAAGTTTCGAGAATTTTTGCCGGTTCGGGGCCATAAATAATGTAATAATCCAGTTCGCTACTAAGCGTTTCCATCCGCAAAACACCGGGTTGCTTTGCGCCAAGATCGAACTGACTCCAAAATGTGGTATTGAAGAAAATGCCATAGGCCACTCCCGGACGCAACGCCAGGAAAAACGGAATTGCGTGATACATACTGTCTGTAAGGATGCCGAAATCAACTGCATCACTCGTCCAATTAGTTCTCACTTTAGACAGTTGGTCGAGTAAACCAGTGGGTTCGCCGAAGCCATAGAAATGTTCGTCAGCTTCAATTTGTTTCCACCCAGCAGTAGCGCCAGTCCGCCAACCCATTCCTGGGGCTGCATCCTGAGCAAAGGGCTGTCCTGCTAGGTCGAAGCACTGGATGCGACAGGGGTTTTGGTTAACGAGGATTCGTAGCTGTTGAGTTTCAATTTCTACAACATCTGCTTTTTCTCGCACCTCAAATGGCACAGTAGACCATTCTTCATCTGCCTGTGTGACTGCCCATGACCGACGTGGCAGAAATTCGCCAGTAGGTGTCATCCGTACCCGAATTAAGTTTGCTGCTAGGACGCTAATGGTCAGACGGAAGTCGCCGCAGTTGAAGAGGATACGGCGCTTATCCTGTTGTATTGTTTGTACTGCCCCAAGGGTTGACCAAGGCTGCTCGCTGGTATGCAGTTGCCCGAAGTATTGCGGCATAATCCCTGATTGAAAGACACGCTGGAACGAGTGCGATCGCTACCATTTCCAATTGAGATTCACACAACCCACTGATAAAAAGCTTGTATCCACAGGTATAAACTCAACTAATTACATTAGGCTGATGCCACCGTTGATACAAAGATACTGTCCGGTAACAAATGCAGACTCAACGCTGGCGAAGTAAAGCACCGCTTCAGCAATATCTTGTGGAGTTCCGAAACGCTGCATAGGAACTCTTGCTTGGTAAGCATCCTTTTTCTCTTGAGCGGTTGTTTCGTGCCGTTCTACGGGAATCCACCCAGGAGCGATCGCATTTATTGTAACTCCAAAGGGCGCAAGTTCGGTTGCCATGCTGCGCGTGAACCCGATTTGCCCGCCTTTAGCGGTAACATAAGCACTGAAGTGGTTAACTGTCCGAAAAAAAACATCGCTACTGATATTGATAATTCGTCCCCATTGTTTCTCCTTCATCGCGGGTAAGCAAGCACGAGTCAGCAAGAAAGGACTCTTGATAAAAAAGTCGATCATCGTCTGGAAATCTTGCCAGGTGTACTCCTCAAAGGGTATCTGGGGCTGATTTCCTGTTGCATTCAGCACCAAAATATCCACTGAACCTAGCTGTGTAGCGATCGCTTCGTAAATAGCTGCCACATCTTCTTCTTGGGTGACATCACCCTTGACGAGGATAGCCTCACAGCCTTGGTTTTGTAACTCTGCCAAGGCACTTTCTGCACGCGATATATTGTTGCAGTAGTTAAGTGCTACCTTAGCACCAGCTAAACCTAACCTCAGCGCGATCGCTTTCCCCAAGCCAGCAGAACTTCCTGTGACTAGGGCAACGTGTCCATCTAGAGAAAATGACATTTAATTGCTAACCTAAACATGAAAATGAGGAAACAAAAATCAGAATTTTTCTAATAATTGAGATAAATTATTTAAACTCTCTTTGGTTCCATGCTGCACATCTGCTGGCTCTTCATATTCAACTACCCAATATCCCTGATAACCTGAATTTAGAAGTTCTTGAATAATCGGTTGCCAAACAATTTCTCCTTCTCCAAAAGCACAAAATTCGGGTTTGCCATTAGCCCATCGGACATCTTTCCAATGACTGTAGTTTACCCAAGGCAGGATGTAGCGTAGTGCCATCAAAGGGTCGGTTCCCTGGTTCAAAAAGTTAGCCGGGTCGTAATTGACACCAACTGCAGGACTCTTGATGCCTTCCATAATCTTAGCAACTCGTTGCCCTGTTGCTGTTGGGCCACCGTGATTTTCAATGGTTATTTTAATCCCCTGTTTTTCGGCATAATCTCCAATTTTATTAAAAGCATAGTGAAGCCGAGGGAAAACATCTGGAAGAATATGAGCGTTTCTGTGATCGCCAGACAATAATCGGACAAATTTTGCCCCTAGTTGTTGTGCTATATCAACGAAACGCTCTACTCTTTGAATCTCTTTTTCTAATTCAGCAACTTCTGGAATTGTAAAATTATTTCGTGCCGCGATACAAATAATATCTACTCCGGCTTCCTCTGCCCAAGTTGCAATCTTGGCGATTGATTCGTCGTTACCACCATCTATAAGATGTTTGGGTGCTTGGGGATGGGCATTGACTTCTACTAAACGAATGCCTTGGCTAGCTATCCAGTGAAAATATTCCGGTATTTCTACTTCTCTCCAGCCCCAAGCTGCACAGCCAATGTTTGATGGGTTAATGTTATTTGGCATATTTAATCTTAAATTTGATAATCTAACGATTCAAAAACTTCAGAATTGCAAAATTTTACTGCCTTCTTCGTATTCTGATAAATTTATCTGATAGACAAAAGACTCTTTTTAATAATTATTTTCCAAACTGGCATTGCTTACACCAACTTCTTTGAGTACAATGTCCCATATTTTTTTTAACAAATGTTCATTTTCTATAGCTTCTAAATTAACTGATATTGTATCAGAACTGTTAACCTCTAACACTTCATACCCTTGCTCACCTAAAAGTCTTTGGGCGGCAGCTTGATCGATTTTAGATAAATGCTTGTGTTCATAAATTAATAGAACAGGTTTATAGTATTCAAAATTAATCAATTTGAGGATCTCATAGTCAAAACCCTCCGTATCTATATGGATGATATCTATACTTCCTACTGAGTGTCTATCACACAATGCTTGAAACGTTATACACTCAATATTGGTTTTTCTAATACGTTTCTCTATATTGGGAATGAAATCAGTATGCTTCATAATAATCGGTAGTGAAAACGATCCAAGCTGATCATACCAAACTGGTAAATCGTCATTTGACTGCTCAAGATAGTAAAACTCTTTAGTACCGTTAACTTCAGCAATAGCTACATTTTCTAGTATAAACCGTTCTGAACCACCATATTTAGCACGCAAGCGATCGAACACATAGCTAACAGGTTCAACCATGATTCCATGCCAGTGTTCATGTCTCAAAAATCTATGAAGTGGATCGCCATGCGTAGCATCATTAGAGCCTATTTGAATAAAAAACAGATACTCTCGTGAGATTGACAAGGCGTGTATGAGCGTATCATAAACATCTCTCATTGGCAGTGTATTATTTAGATTTTCTTTAGCTGAATCGTTCAGAGATTATTGATAGAATAATTTAATATTATCACAGACTTTCTCAAGTTGCTCAACGGTTAATCCTTGATAAATAGGTAAGCTGAGGATTTGGCGTGCCTGCATCTCTGTAACAGGGAAACTTTCTTCTGGATAGCCTAATTCTTTACCTGCTGTGGATAAGTGAATTGGTACTGGATAATGGATTGCAGTACCGATCGCGCGATCGCTCAAAAATTGGCGCAATTCGTCGCGGCGTTCAGCTTGGATGACAAAGGTGTGATACACGCATTTTTCCCACTCACGTTCTAGTGGCATTTTGATCTCAGGAATGTCAGCAAGTTGAGTTTGGTAGTAACGGGCATTTTGCCGACGCTGCTGTGTCCATTCTTGGATGTAGCGCAATTTTACTAAAAGAATTGCTGCTTGTAGGGTATCTAAACGGGAATTGTGAGACCACAAAACACAATCATCGCGGGTACGCAAGCCAATATTACGCATGATTTTGAACTGTTCGTACAGTTCTGGATCATCTGTAACTAGCACCCCCCCATCTCCACAAGCATTTAAGTTTTTTAAGGGATGTAAACTGAAACAGCCTACTATTCCAAAAGAACCCACTCGCTGACCTTGATATTCAGCGAGGATCGCTTGGGCTGCATCCTCCACTACAGCTATTCCTTTCTCTTTCGCAATAGCTAAAATCGGTTCCATGTTGCAGGGTCGCCCCGTCAGATGCACTGGAATAATTGCCTTCGTTTTGGGAGTAATGGCAGATGCGATTTGACTCGGATCGATGTTGTAATCATCACCCACGTCAACAAATACAGGTTTAGCACCAAGGACGCGAATACAACTAGCTGAAGCCACAAAGGAATTAGGTACAGTAATGACTTCATCACCAGAACGAATAGCGATCGCTTTGAGTGCAAAAATTAAGGCATCTGTCCCAGAATTAACGCCAACTGCATAACGAACACCGCACAATTGAGCAAACTGACGCTCAAACTCTGCAACTTGCTCACCTAAAATAAAGTTGCCATCATCAATAACTTCGCCAATTGCTGTTAACAACTCAGACTTCAGGGAAGCGTGTTGACTTTTGAGGTCGATGTAGGGAATTTGATTAGACCTCTTGCAAAAATCAGTAATTACATCTGTGTTCATCTGTGTTTATCTGTGGATATCTGTGGTTAATTTCCCTTCAAAAACTTATGCAAAAGGTCTATTAATCGTTAATTGTTACACTTTAATATCCCAGAATATTGATAAAGACTTCACGAGTGTGACCAGACTGGCGATGTTCCCAAATATAGATATCTTGTAAACGACCCAGCTGCAACAAACCTTGAGCAACAGGGATTTGTTCAGAGGTATGAGTGAGGGCAGATCGAATATGGGCAGGCATATCGTCTAAACCCTCTCCTGCTAATAGGTATTGACCTGTTTCTGGAACTAATTTTGCAAAGAAGGCTTCTACATCCGGCTTGGCATCATTTTCTTGAATTAGTAAACTGGCTGAAGTATGACGCAGGAAAAGCGTACAAAGTCCTGATTGAAGTCCTGATTCTGTAATTACCGCTTGCACTTGTGGTGTAATCTGACACAGGGATTTACCAGTGGTTTGTACCTGAATCGATTGTTGGTAAAGTCTTATTGATGAGTTTGTCATGCTGATTCCTTCCCTAGATGCTCAAACCACGATTTTGTCTCTTGCTGAATCGCTTCTGGTGTCCAGACTGGAGCATCTCGCCAGAGTTCAATATTAGCTAACATCTCGGCTACCCCTTGACTTAAAGTTACTTGAGGTTGCCATTTTAAAAGTGTAGTAGCTTTGGTAATATCTGCCCAAGTACAATCAGGTTCTCCTGGTCGTTTGGGGATATGAGTGATTTCTCCCTGCAATAATTTCACGAGTGTCAAAACGCTTTCGGATTTACCGGAACCAATGTTAATGATTTCCCCTGTAATATCAGATTGGGCAGCTTTGACGAAGGCTTCTACTACATCGCTGACAAAGGTGAAATCTCTAGTTTGAGTCCCGTCTCCAACGACAGTGAAAGGCGTTACAGCTAGTTTCTGAGCTAAAAACACACCAAACACCGCACCATACGCCCCAGTCGTGCGCGATCGCGGCCCATAAACGTTAAATAATCGTAATGATAGGGCTGGCAGTTGATAAACTTGCGCCCAGTGCATCACAAGTTGTTCCCCCATATATTTAGTCAATCCGTAGGGGTGTTTGGGATGACAGGGATATGTTTCTGGTGTGGGATATTGGTCAGGAATACCGTAGCAGGTTGAGGAGGCTGTGTAAATAAACTTCTCGATTTGAGCAGTACGACAAGCCTCTAAAAGAGCGAAGGTACTGTGCAAGTTTGAATGGTAGTAGTCCCCTGGATTTTCGATTGATGGCACTAAATCAGCTAATCCTGCTAAATGAAATACCCAATCAATGTCTACTAGGGTGGAAGCTGAAATATTGGCTAGATCCTGCTCAATAAAAGTAAATGATTTATATGTTTGAGCTACTTTTAAATTTGCAGTTCGTCCTGTGACTAGATTATCCAAACCAACAACACTGTGACCTAATTTGAGGAGGCGATCGCACAAGTGACTGCCGATAAAACCAGCAGCACCCGTCACTAAGCAATGTTTAGCAGAATTCAATTCACTGTTCATTTAAATAACGTTTTATTTGACATTTTATAAATCAGTTTGCTCAATTGTTCGCAGTTAACAATCATATTCTCATTATTTGCTTCACAAAACAGGCATCCGTAATTAAATTTTAATCCCTGAGCCATAGTATAGAAGAAATGACTAATTTTATCGCCAAATATTTCAATTATAGTTGCCCTCTGAGAAAAAATCATATTTGTTAATCCCGCGCCATGAGGAGCCACAATAATTTTAGCTTGAGCAAATATTTTTACCTGATTTTGCCAATCTATATCTTCAAAAACATAAGTAATAAAATCCATCTCAGCTAAAGTATTTATCACTTCTTCTTCATTGAGAATGCATCGAGCATTTGTTTTCCTACGAGAAATAAAAATATTTGGACTCAAAGGAACCTTGGAAACCGCATAACTATCTATATTACCAAGAATACGTTCTCTTAACCAATAATAAGCTTTAATTGAAACACGACCTTCTTCCCTACGTTTAGAGCAAATAACTAATTCGTTAACTTTAGCTCTATATCCATTCCATTGAATACAATCTTCTGGTCGATAACCCATCAATTCTAAAGATTTGATTTTCCAAATTGGAGGGTCTTTATCAATAATTAATACTGGTTTTTTACCTGTTTTTTTAGAATAATATTCCAGGGCTTCTAGCCGAGTTAATCCCTCAGAAATCCAATGAGCATACAAACGGCTCCAATAATTAACTAATGAACAAGCTAAATCAATATTTTCTGAATTAGGCATAGGTCTAATATATTGAAAATTAAACCCTTGCTTAAGTGTTGAAATGACACTGTGCTGTAAACAATCTACTCTGTCTAAAGCTGTTTCTAAAATAATCTTTTTATCTTCAGTAAATCCAATAGCATCAACTCCAAATAATTCAACATTTTTGATTTCAGCAGCAAAAGGAACGGTAAATTTAAATATTCCTGCTTTTTCTTTTAATATATTGGGTATTTCTTGATCGGTAATAGGAAGTTGAATTTTAATATTTTTTTCATAGTTTAATTGGTATAATTTATGTTGATTTTTAGAGGTTACTGTCAACCCTACTCTACTAATTAAATTCTTGTTAATATAATTAAATAAAATAAAATATATAAATTTTAAAGCAGGTATTTGTTTATATTCCTCTTCTAAATTAGGGATATTATTTTCCCTTTTAGATTGCTCCATCACCTCAGTAGTAGTGAGCAAGTGAGTATCAATATATTTTAATAATATAGGATAAATTAGTTTGGTAATCAATAATTGTTGTAAACTACTCCAAATTTTGTTCATCTGTTCATAAAACTCTTAATTTAGATTTGCAACAAATTGGAATAAATTAGGTGAATATTATCAATGATTAATCAACAAATTTCCCTCAAATATTCTTAAATAAAATACTTTATTTGAGCTAAGTTGTCCAGTCGAGTAGACACCTCCATTTTTTTTGAGCAACTTCTTTACTCAGCAAATAAAATTTACCGATTCCTCCGGCTTTTGCTGCTTGCATATCCGATGTTTTATCACCAATCATTATTGACCTTTTAAGGTCTATGGGATATTTTTGACAAGCTTGCTCAATCATTCCTGGGTAAGGTTTACGACATCGGCAATTTTGGCGGTAATTAGGTATAGCAGCTTGGGGATGATGTGGGCAATAAAACACATCAAGCAAGGGTACACCTTGTCTGTTAAATTGCTCACACATCCAGGCAGTCAGATATAAAAAGTCCTGTTCAGAATAATAACCACGAGCAATACCCGACTGATTAGTTACTACTATCAGGAAGTAGCCCAAATCCCGCAGTAGACGACAGACTGTAAACACATCATCGACAAACTCAAACTGCGATCGCATGACAACATAGCCGTAATCAACATTGATAACGCCATCGCGGTCAAGAAAAGCAACTTTGATCACGTCAATAATTCCTTAACTTTGTTCATGATTCCAATAGCATCAATACCTTGATGGGGTAATTGCTCCCATATTCCACTACATCCTTCTTGATGAGTACCCATATAAGCATATTTGGGAGATAAACCTCTCTCTAATAACCAGGAACCAAAGCGACTTCCTAAACCTGTGCGACGATTCAAGGATTCCACGACCAAGACAAAGGGTGTGGAGCCAATATGAGTTATGATTTCTTCATCAACCATATTTAGGGTTGGCTTGTTGATTAGCCCTACATCAATTCCCTCTTGCTTGAGCTTTTTTACGACATCAAGGGCGCGGTAAAGCACTTCACCAAAGCTGACGATGTACCCAGATGTTCCCTCACGTACAATGTCATCTTTTCCGGGAATAAAGGTATAGCTTTCCCCAAACAAAGGTTTGCCATCAGCATTAAAGATATCGGGAACAGGGGAACGACTGGAAAAGATAAACCGTAAGCCAGGTTGGTGAAATATAGTTTCCACACAGGCTTTCATTTGTCCGCCATCGGCTGGGTAATACAGACGGGTTTCGTAGCCATCTTCTAGCCCGTTATCTGCAAACATATTATTCAAACCAAAATGGCAGCTGTTATCTGCTATTTCATCTATACCGCTATGGGAAAATTGACAAAGAACGTTAGATTTATTCAACCGCGCCATTGTGATTTCGGAGATGCACATTTCTAAAAAGGCGCTGTAGGTGCTGAAAATGCCTTGTTTGCCTTTTTCCATGCCAAACCCCGCCGCTGCCGAGAAGTTTCCCCGCTCCATGATGCCGCCGCGATAGAAAATTTCTGGATAGGCTTGACTAATTTTGTTGATACCACAAGATTCTCCCAAGTCACTGTCAATGCACATGACTTTTTCTTGGCGTTCAGATGGAGTTAGATGGCTGAGAAGTGAAACGACGGTGGCATCGAAGATATGGCGAGTTTTACTGCTAGAACCCGCGAAGGTATAAGATGCTTTGAGCGGAACAATTCCTTTGAGATAATTAACGGCTTGGGTGTGTCCGCCAGTTTCGAGATATGCGATCGCTAAATCCCGCGAGAGGGCATCATGACCAAGGTGCGTACCTTCTACCCCAGCAATGCCAGGGCACATCTTACGTTTATTCACAACCGCTACTGGGCCGACTGTGGTAACTGCCTCACAGAGGCGGCAATACAAATCATCCAAGTCTTCGCCCTCTCCTGGTAACACAGTTAGCCCATGTCCAGATAAGGTTTTACCTACACTAAAACCCGTCAAATAGTCTGAAGGGTATCCACTACAGGTGGAATTGTTATCGTCAATAATCAACTTAATGTTGAGATTTTTGGCTACAGCTAAACGTGCTGCCTCTGCATTATTTCCTTCTTGCTGCGATCCATCCGATCCCAGACAAAAGACTACCCGATTAGGATTAGCGATCGCAACTCCATTCACATAAGCCCACAGATGTCCTAATCTACCACCACTAAATTTTACCCCAGGAGTGCGATCGCGTTCCGGATGAGCAAGAAGTTTGGAATAGGGTTCTCGATAGTGCAGCAGATTTTCAGCATCAAGATCACCGAGTAGAGTCGCCATGAGATATTGTGTGGCAACTCGGTGTCCGGCTTCATCGAAGAAAATCGGTACAAACTTATCTGGTACTCCCCGAAAGAAGGCATCTAGAATCATAACTTCGGGAACTGTATCATAAGCCCCTCCTGTATGACCGCCTAGACCTTTTGCTGCTGCTATGGCAGTAAAAAAAACAATAGTGTCTCGACAAACTTGAATATTAGCTTTCAGCGTTTCTCTTTGCTCATTCGTCAAAGTTGAATTAGTCGGGTCTAATTTTAACGGTTTGTAAGTATCTAGGTTAATGGGAAAGCGTAAGGTTGTTACAGGCATTGGTTCTCGTTCCTTAGAGCTTATCAAGTTTTCCTTAAGTGAAATGCGCCCTAAAAAATTAGCGCTAACACTTACCCAGAGTATTCTAGTGCCTCAATGTCTCCCCGACTCATTGTCTTTAACGTTACTTCACAAAGTAACGTAACAAATTTTTATAGTTTTATATTTTTTACATTTAAACATTTGTGTTAAATTAATATCTTAATCACACAGATATTAGAAATAGGCTAATATCTTAGGGGCTGACAAAAACTAAGGAAAAATATAATTTGATGTTCGGGTTGATTAAACAGATACCAACATGGCAAAAACTAAAGTGGCTACAGTATCTAATAAAGCCTCTATTAATGAAATATATTCATCAAAATCTACTTGATAGAAAAACCTTAATTTTTCAAGCTGATACTCGTAAGGAAAATAATTTTTTTTCGCTTAAGTACGAAGAATCAATTTATTATGACCAGTCAATCTCTTCCTACGAGGTTCCAGAAATTATCAAAGAAAAAGAAGGAGAGTTTAGTTTTAGTATTCCTTTTGTTGCGGAAATTCAAAATGTATATTTAATTGGTCCTCATGCTGTTGGCGTTACAAAAGATATAAAAATTGTTTTAGAGACAGCGTTAGCGAGAGAAGACTGTCTTGAAAAAAGTATTACAGCTACTATAAATCAAGGATTTTATCTACAGTACCTAAAACCTGCCTCAGATATAAAAAAAATTGATTTTGCTTGCTCATTAATTAATTGTTGGAGCGATTTATATGCCCATTGGATTGTAGAATGTTTGACACGAATTGAAGCACTTGAACACTACTATGAAAAAACTGGTGAACGACCTAAATTAATTATTGAAAAAAATGCTCCTTTGTGGAAATTTCAGTCATTGGAACTGATGGGGTATAGCCGAGAGGATTGCATTGAATGGCAAGGCTATAAAGCTCAAGTCAACCGATTGGTTATTCCCTCCAACCGACGGGAGCAACGTCGTCAATCAATTAAAGCTTGTCGTTGGCTTGGCGAACGAATACTTAGTAATCTTGACTTTAGTAAAACTAGCGATATTCCTTTGTCTCCAAAAATTATCATCTCCAGAAGAAAAGCTCTTTGCCGTCGGGTAATTAATGAAGAAGAATTAAATAAAAATTTAGCTAAAATGGGCTTTATTTCCTATGTTTTGGAAGATTTAGATTTTCCAACTCAGGTAAAAATATTTTCCCAGGCAAAAATTATTGTTGCTCCTCATGGAGCTGGTTTTGCTAATATGATCTTTTCTAACAACCCAATTATTATTGAGTTGTTTGGTCAAAAACCCAGCTACTTTTTTTATACTCTGGCTAAAGGTCTAGGATTTAAACATGGTTTTATTCTGTGCAAACCACAAGATGATGACATGATTGTTAATTGCAGTGAATTAAATGACTTTGTCAAGCGTATGCTTGACAAAGGAAGTTAATAGTACTATTAATTAGGCAGAGAGTTTGATTTAAAAATCATCTATATTCTATTCACATCAGCAGTCAGCAAACAACTATGAATTATCAATCAATTTTAATAATTACCTACGGGCGAACTGGTTCTACGTTATTACAAGGAGTTCTCAATAGCCTAGAAGGTTGCCTGATTAGAGGAGAAAATAATAATTTCTGCTTTCCCCTATTTAACACTTATCAAGCAATCTTAAAAGCCAAAGAAAAAGCAGCTAATGTTCCGGCTGACTATCCAGCTACGGTTGTCAACCATCCTTGGTATGGAGCGCCTTTATTAAATGAGAAATTATTTCTCATCCGATGCCAATCATTAGTTAAAGAATTAATTATTGCTGACGAGAGCCATTCCCCACAAATCCAGTGTTACGGCTTTAAAGAAAGATATACTTATCCAGAAATTTTGAATAATTTTGAAGAATATCTTAGCTTTTTAACCAATATTTTTCCCAATGTTGCGTTTCTTTTTAACACTAGAAATATCGAGAATGTTCTTCAAAGTGGGTGGTGGCGAGAACGAGATTATAACACAAGTAAAGAGATAATATTAACAACTGAGGAGCGATTTAATAATTATCTAAAGAACTATGAAAACACGTTTCATATTCAATATGAAGATGTTATTAGTAAAAGTAGTAATTTTAAAAATATGCTTGACTTTTTAGGGGTTTCCTATGACAAAAAAAAAATTGACGCTGTACTCAGTCAAAAACATAGTTATGACATCAAACAAAGGATCTGAGGTGAAGCATTATATTCTGAATGAAGACGCTTCTTTTCTGTAGATGTTCGCTCCCCCTATAATTAAGGCTCGGTTAAAGGTGATGAACGACCCACTGAATGAAAACTTAAAAGTTGTACTCCCGGAAAACATTGCTCAAAAACTTGAGCGTGCTTTAGCTCAACTGCCGAAAGGAAAAACAGCAAAAATAGAGGAGCCTACTCAATGGGAAGCGGCATTAAACTATGTTTTATTAATTACAATAGCTGAGGAACGATACGTTTTTCGCGCTAGACGTGGCAATTCCTTAGAAGGAATTAACGCATACTTGAAGCGGATGTATGAGAACACAGGTTTTTTAGAAATAGGAGGAAAATTTAAACTTAGAACGATTGCTGAAGAAATTGACTTTATCAGCCGCGCCCTAACTGTTGGCTTGCCTGTTCCTAAGTTAATTAAAGCAGATACAGATTGGATGCTGATTGAATACATTGAAGGGAAATTATTCCATGAATTACTGGAGGCAGGACAAGTAGAAATTCTGCTCAAGGTTCTGCGAGAACTTAACTTGGCTCACAGACAGGGAATCATTTATGGCGATCGCTGGGGGAAAAATGAAATTATAGATTCCCAAGGAAATGTGCGGCTGATTGATTTTGAGATTGAATGGTCACAAGAGGAAGATGACAACAGAGTTCTTGAAGATTTAGAAATGGCATTTACTATTTTTAGTTGTTTGAGACAAACCCGTAGTCATGATGAATTATTAAAAATCATCCAAACTGATGCCATGCCAATGCTGAAAGCAGAGGGCTATCGAATCAGCAGAATGAGGCAGTTTATTGCAGGTTTCTCTAAGTACTACCTTGACCCCAACAAACCAAGTGATACCTGGACTATACCATCAGATTTGTACGTTCCTATAGCTAAAGCAGCAAATCGCTTAATTGCCATATTTGCCGAAGTTGAATAATCCTCTAATGAGTTATTTCCTTGTTTAAAAATGAAAACCATAGTTTATCAGTCTTATCGTACCCACAATGTACCTAGTTGGATTAATACCTGTATGCAAACAGTTAAGAAGTGGGCAACACTGAAGGGATTCGATTATGAAATGATCGATGATAAACTGTTTGATTATGTTCCGGATTGGTATAAAGAAAAGGCGCAGGGAAAAATACAGCCAATTAGTGATTTAGCTAGACTAGAATTGGCGAAAGAGTTTCTTCTAAAAGGATATGAGCGAACTGTTTGGATAGATGCTGACATTCTGATCTTTCAGCCAGAAAAGTTAGATATTAGTACGAGAGAAGAATATTTATTTTGTCGCGAAGCTTGGATAGAGCTAGAAGCAGGAAGTACAGTAGAGGAAAGTAGAATTGTTTCTAGTAGTAAAATTCATAATGCTTTGACTATATTTACTCAAAATAATAGCTTTTTAGATTTTTACATTTATGTTTGCAAAGAAATTGTTAGGAATAATCAAGGTAAACTTTCTTCGATTGAAGTTGGTACTAGATTTCTAACTAATCTGCATCAAATTTTTCCTTTGCATCTTTTTAATAATATAGGGCTTTTTAGTCCTTTAAATATGTATGCTCTTGCTCAGGAAAAAAGGTATTTTACTCAAGAGTATGTCAGACTATTGGGATTCCCTATTTACGGAGCAAATTTGTGTGCCTCATTTAGAAATACTAGCTATCAAGGAATAGATATGAACGATCAAGTCTACGAAATTGTGATTGAAAAGCTTTTACAAACAAAAGGAGAATTAGTCAACCAGTACTGTGAACAGTTAGTGACAGAATCAAACCAATGAGTGTTCTTCAAAGTGATATATGAACCAGAGACAAAAAACTTGTGGAGTACAGATTCCGATGTTACAACTATCACTAATATGAGTAAACATATTTTTTTGTATACACTTGATTCAGGGGTTGGCGGAGTTGCACAAAACAATCACTTAATTATGTGTACATTAGCAAGATTGGGATATCAAGTAACCTGTGTACAACCCCCAGCCTATGATGATAGGGTAATTAGCTTCCAAAAGCAGTTGGGTATTCAGCACCTATGGGTAGAAGCTAAGAACAAAAACAATTCACGAGGCTTTGATGTTGAAAGTTGGCAACCGACTTTAACAAATAGCTCCCCAAAACCGGGTTTAATTATTTGTAGTAACACCCATCCGTTCGCCAACTTTGCCGTTCAACAAATTGCTATTCAACTGGGAATACCATACATTGTAATCGAGAATCTGGTTGTGCCAGATATGGCTCTTCGGTTCGTTGAATATCTAGATGAGCTATCACATCACTACATTCAAGCCAAGTCAGTTATTGCTGTTTCCTATGATGATTTAGGTTTATTACACAAATTATTCAAGCTTCCTAAAAATAAAGGAAAGGTTATTTATAATGGACGACCTGTAGAATATTTCACTCCTTGCGATTTTGGCGTGCGCGATCGCCTGCGCCAATCGCTTAACATACCAACAGATGCTGTAGTTTGCTTCACAGCGGCTCGCATAGAATTGCGAAAAGGCTACCAGTATCAGTTAGAAGCAATTAAGCAGCTTATGTTCAGCCCCGTATGGAATCAACTTTACTTTGTGTGGGCAGGAGGTGGAATTTTTGAGCCGCAACTTGAAATCGAAATTCGACAAGCAGTTGAGCAACTGGGCATAACTGACAAGGTTATATTTTTGGGGAACCGTTCTGACGTATCAGATTGGCTGAATGCTGCTGATATTTTTGTGTTTCCTTCACAATTAGAAGGAATGCCTTTGTGTGTTATGGAAGCAATGGCAAAGGGATTGCCGGTAATTGCTTCAGCAGTCAGTGGAATTCCAGAAGAATTGGGTAACACTGGCAAATTACTTCCTGACCCCAACGTTGATCCGCAAGCCACAGTTAAAGAATTGGTAGCAACAATTCAAGAGTGGGTTATAAATCCCCAAAAGCGTCAGTCTATTCGTAAAGCTTGTAAGCAAAGAGCGGAACAAATGTTTAGGGAAGAACAGAGTATGAAACAAGTAATGGAAGTTATTGAGAGGAACATTTATGCCGACTGAGAATGTATCCCATGAGTATTACAACTAGCATACTAATACGCACGAAAAATGAAGCTCAAGACATATCAAAAACTTTGAAATTAGTGACAAGTCAGTCTTTAAAGCCCAACGATATTGTTGTGGTGGATTCTGGCTCTACCGATGAAACAGTTAATATTGTCAAGCAGTGGAGTGACGTTAAGCTAATTCAAATTCAGCCTGAAGAATTTACATTTGGTCGTTCTTTGAACATTGGCTTTAAATCTACTGAGGCAGAAATCGTTATAGCGTTGAGCGCTCATGCTTTTCCCTGCGATCGCTACTGGTTGCAAAACCTAGTTAAGCACTTTGATGACCTTGAAGTGGCGGGAGTTTACGGCAAACAGGTTTCTCAACCTGATGCTTGGCCATCAGTTCAGCGAGACCTAACATTTTATGGAGACCAGCTACGAATTCAGACAAACCCGGATAATCCTAGCGAACACTTTTTTTCCAATGCTAATTCTGCTATTCGTCGCCAGTGTTGGGAGAAGCACTGTTTTGATGAAACACTAACTGGGGGTGAGGATAGGGAGTGGGCATGGATGATGCTAAGGCTGGGCTACAAAATCGTCTATGAACCTGAGGCAGCAGTATATCACTCACACAACGAGCCTCTTCTGAAGGTATATCAGCGAGCTTACAGAGAAGCGCTGGCATTTGAGTTGATTTACGGGGAAAAAATGAGCTTGCACCAGGCTCTAGGTAAATGGCGCAGGTCAGTATTAGCGGACATTCGCTTCATCCTCCAAAATGGCAAAAGTTACGAGTGGATTTTACGTGCACCAATCTATCGCTTATTCTGGATTTACGGACGGCTCAAACCCAGTTTAGCCGCACCAATATGGGAGCCGTTTGTTAAAAGGTAGTTGAGAGAGTATTCTAACAAGCAGTTGTATTAAAAGTTTTGTCAAGGCAGGCGTGCGCGATCGCTAAACCTTAAAAAATTACCAGAAAACAAGTGTAACGCATGACTACCCATCTTTGGCAAGAACAGGCAGTTGAAGTAAATGGCTTAACCACTGTTAGCGCCACAATAGAGACTCCCAACCAAGCACAAAATCGTTTGTGGTATCGAGTGCAAGCGGAACACGGTTCTCTACTGACACTAAGCTGCGACCCATTTGTTGTTGCCACCATTTTCATCGCCATGAAGCACGGCACTGATATGGTGGTTCACGGCGAAGTTTCTCCTTCTTTATTGCAGAATTTAGCAGAGTTCCAAGCAGCTTGGGCGTGCTGGCGATCAGAGCTTTACAAGCAAGTTGAAATCACCGCAGAAGTTGAGCGAGAACAGCCCGTAGCTAATAGGGTACATAGAGTAATTTCTGCTTTCTCTGGTGGGGTGGATAGTTGTTTAACAGCGTTTCGCCACAGCCAAGAAGGGCATAGCAGGGTACAGCGCCCTTTACAAGCAGGATTGATGGTTCACGGGCTGGATATTCCCCTTTCAGAGCCGCAAATCTTTAACCGTGCGGCGCAAAAGTCTAGGTTGACACTCGCCAGCTTGGGTTTAGAACTAATTCCGATGGTAACTAACTTCCGCGAATTCGAGCAAGATTGGGAGGACTCTCACGGAGTTGCAGTTGCGTCTTGCTTGATGCTGTTACAGGGTGGCTACTCGGAAGGTTTAATCCCCAGTTCTCTTCCTTATCATGCTCTCGTTCTACGCTGGGGATCAAATCCACTCACCGATCCGTTACTGTCGAGCCGTACTTTTGCAATCGTTCATGATGGTGCAGCCTTTACCCGTGCCGAAAAAGTGAAGCAGATTGCCCAGTGGCGAGAAGCTTTACAAAATCTCAGAGTGTGTTGGGAAGGTGATCAAAAAGACGGAAACTGCGGACACTGCGAGAAATGTATTCAGACTATTCTGAATTTCCGCGCCGTTGGACTCGGCTTACCCCCATGTTTTGACCAAGATGTTGCTGATGAAGAAATTTTACAGGTTTTGAAAAAAACTCTATTGACTGATTATGCTCTCCTTTTGGCAGATGCCAAAGCCAATTCTATCTCTGATTCATGGGTGACAATCTTAGAAAAATTCGTAAGACGCAATCAGGGGTGCATAAGCCTGGTTGGGGCTGCTGAAAAAGGGAATAATTGAGCAAACCTCAGAAGTGTTCTAGGTTAAATACTGATAATTATCTGCTTTTAAAACACTAAGTAATATAATTACAAGGAGGAAATAGTGAGACAACTAAATTACAATCATATAATTTCTTTAGGATATAGCTGCCTTCCACGCACTATACTTACACGCCAAGGATATAAGCAGACAAAAAGTCAAGGAGAACTAACATTACCTTTTGATCTATCTATACATAGTTATTATGGCCTGTGTAAAATTATTAAGTCAAAATTTAAGGATTATTGTAACCCTGATTTCCTGATATTAACACAGGACAACTACATTGAGCATACTAAATACAATGTGATGTTTAATCACGAATCAATGAATGGCAAGTACGAGATATATTCAGCCAATAATTTTGCAAATTTTATAGAGCGATATGAGGCACGTATTACTAATTTCTATCGGTATATTGCAGACGATAATATTTTGTTTGTTTGTCAATACAAAGAATATCCAAGTCGGTTGAATTGGGTTATCAAGTCTGTCTTTCCTCAACTAACCTACAAAATAGTCGCTTTAAACACTTTTTTTCCAAGAGAGACTCTAATGTCTTACTTTTATCCAGTTGAAACCTATCACAAAGAAATCGACTATTATGCGCTCCCTTTTCCGTCTGATAACTACGCTTGGTGGGAGCCGCAGCATTTCTCTTCGGATTTGGGAAGAAAATTTGAAAATAGAATCGGGCATATTATTTCAAAATACGTTGAGAGACTATATCTACCGAGCTTGGAACGCTTCGGTTAGAAGAAGAGATAAAGTGATTATAAGCGATTATCCAGAGGCTAGACTAAATAGTCGGTCTCAAAGGAAAAAATAATGAACTAGCCAAGTCTCATCTGACTAACGGATTTCAAGAAAACAATTTAAACAATCAGCCTGCTGGATCCCAAATTGCTTTTACAACGGATAATATTGATACAGTCTTCAATCGCGCTATTGAGGATAGTACACGTATTTTTGTCTTACTTAGTCCTATCAAATAGTATTAGGCTTTCGAGTACAGTTCTAACAATTCCTGTGCAGCAATTTTGATTTGTGCAGAATCTTTTACAAATCTGCAAAAGGGAACTTGATGAGTCCAGGTTTCATAGAATGACTCGTTTTTATAGTAAGAGTTACCTAAAAAAATGTGAGGAATACCTAAAAGAATGCAGAGAATATGACCATGCAAGCGATTTGTAATAATTAGACGGTGTTGCCTAAATTGAGCTATTCCTTTGTGCATTAGAATCCAGGAAGTGCGATGTATATTAGGGTCGTAAAGGCTATCAAATATAGCTGGGGTATGATCCGGGTAAGGTTGAGAAGTTTTCAGGATTGATTTGGATGAACGCCAGGTTTTCCATTCACTCGAAACCCAATCTTCTACAATTAAATTAGGCAGTTCAAAGATAGAAGCAGGAGAGAAATCTTTTTTCAATTCTTTATCTGTTCTACAATGATACAAAATGGAAGATTTTTTATCCCTATTATTGGATGTTATATTTAACGTATTTAACAGTTGAAAAGCCATATCAGGTGTTTTGATGATCTGACATTTGTCGAAACAATTCATGGCAATTTCGTAACTATAATTTTCCCGAACAAATAAAGTTAAGTTGGGGTGAGAGTTAAATATATCAGCAGCTTTTTTTAAATTGCTTGTACTATCAAAGTAAATACTTTGTGGCATAATTACAATTGGTCGATCTCGATACTTAGAAATTATATGTTCGCGAAATTCTTGATGATTGCTCCAGAGGTCTCCTAGATTCCCTCCACCCTGAAGAATTATAGGAGCTTTACCAACCTGTTTTTCCATCAGTTCCTCAGAGAAATCTGCGATTCCCGCAGCAGTATACTTGATTTTTGTTTTCAAAACATCAGTTAAATAAAATACCGTCCCTAACCAAATAAGGTGATCGCCAATATTGAGATAATCAGGATAATTTAGTAGAGAACACTGTTCAAATGAGCCGATATTTCCTAAACCTTTGTGTAAAGTATCTTTAATATTTTTTAGAAATGAATTATTTATCATTTGACTACCTTAGAAAATACTTCTATTTTAGACAACTACTAAAAAGGGAAATAAAAGTTAATCCTTCCCCAAATCCCCATCAAACCAGGATAAGGACTGTAGTAAACATTCTCCATTGTTTGAATTTTCTCAACTAATTTTGGATCAGAATTTCCCACAGCGATTCCCTTCCACCCCGTCTCAAATAGTGACACATCGTTGAGAGTATCTCCGCAAGCGATCGCGTTTTCGGCATTTAACCTCATCTCCTCAATAAATTTCAGGAGGGTTGGGCTTTTGGAGATTCCTTTTGGCATTCCCGCTTCGATGGAAAATAAGTCTTGAGCCTAAGAATAGGCTGCTCCAAACAATACCAACTTAAAAGTGAAACACCTAATGTCAAAATCGCGCCAAACTCAATCAGAAGATTGCAAGATTGCCAAAGCGAATTTCTGACACTCGCAAGAACTTTCACTTTAAGCAGGCTCATCACTGCGACCAAGCTGGCATGATTTTTGTCGAGAATTTGGACTTCCGAATCATGGCAAAAGGAATGCTGGGTAAACACACTCTCTTTATCGAGGATTATCCGCCGTGGGGCACACGGTAGAAGAAATTGCCTCTAGAGGCTAACCTAGCGGGGGCGGTAACGTCTAGCCAAGTGCCTGTGAAAGAGGAGAGGAAGGAATCTGCGACCAAGAGCGAAGCTAGGTTGTAGAGGATGTCAACTGGCATCGTGATTAATTTACATTAATTTACCAAGCGTGTTCCTATAAAAAGACACGCTTGGAGCAACCTGCATTGAGAACCAACGCCCAAACAGCAGGCATTCTTGCGATCGAGTTGATCCCTATTCCCTCTACAATTGAACAATTCAGAATGTCCAGCAGGACTTGCTTTTGAGCGGGAGGGAAAATGAGCCATCGTCCGATTATTCTTGGCATTGTTGGTGACAGTGCCGCTGGTAAAACAACACTAACACGGGGAATTGCTCAGATATTAGGTGAAGATAATGTCACAGTTATCTGTACCGATGACTATCACAAGTACGACCGGATTCAGCGTGCAGACAAGGGAATCTCAGCGCTACATCCCGACTGCAACTACTTGGATATCATGGAGCAACACCTGTCCCTGCTTCAAAACGGACAGCCCATCCTGAAGCCGATTTACAACCACGATAGTGGTATGTTCGATCCGCCTGAGTATATCAAGCCGAACAAGTTTGTGATTGTTGAAGGACTTCTCGGTTATTCAACCTTGAAAACCCGTGAGTATCACGATGTAAAAGTTTATCTGGCACCGCCTGAATCTCTACGCGCTGAGTGGAAGATCAAGCGAGATACAATGAAACGGGGCTATACCGAAGAACAGGTTCGCGAACAATTGCGAAAGCGCGAATCAGACTCAGAGGAATTCATCCGTCCCCAGCGCCAGTGGGCAGATATCGTGGTGAGTTTCTACCCACCTACACACACGCCAGAAGAGAGCAATTCACACCTGAATGTGCAATTGGTACTCAGACCGACGATTCCACATCCAGACTTGACCAAGATTTTGAACCCAAGCAGTCCTAATTATAAACCGGCAATTAGCCTGGAGCTTGAGCGGGATATGGGCAAGCCGGTTGATGTCCTAGAAATTGATGGTCAAGCAACGAGCGAACAAGTCAGAGATTTAGAGCGGATGCTGTGTAACGACATCCCCGACTTACTGCCTTTCTGTAGTTTGGAAGGCACCCCCAATCTGGGTACTCTGGTTGGGACAACTGGGGAAACGCTCCAGAGTTATCCTCTGGCTCTAAGCCAGCTACTGATTGCGTATCATATGCTCAAAGCTGCCAACATTCACCAGTAGGGAATTAAAAATTAAAAATTAAAAATTAAAAATGGAATTTCTCAATTTTTAATTTTGCATTTTTAATTTTTAATTATTTTGTTCTTGGCGCGATCGCAACTCTCGCGGCACTATCGGGAAAACTAGATATAGTCTTTCCCAGTGCATTTATGACCTATTGTCTCAGAATTGCAGATATACCCCATAGCGAGCGTCCTCGCGAACGATTAATGGCTCAGGGAGCCAAAAATCTAGCAACCGCTGAGCTAATTGCGATTCTGCTGGGCACGGGTCAAGGGGCAGGGAAACTCTCTGCTGTCGGTCTTGGACAATACATATTACAGGAATTAAGTCAACACCAACGCGATCCGCTGGATATGTTACGAGATATCAGCGTTCAAGAGTTGATAAAAATTCCAGGTGTGGGGCCAGCAAAAGCAACCACAATCCTAGCAGCGGTTGAGTTAGGAAAACGGGCGTTTCAATCTCGCCCCGGAGTTAGCACCATGATTGATAGTCCTGCTGCCGCTGCTGCTGCTCTCAGTCATGAGTTGATGTGGCAGATGCAAGAACGGTTTGCCGTCGTGCTATTGGATGTGAAGAATCGCTTGATGGGTACTCAAGTGATTACCATTGGCACGGCGACTGAAACTTTGGCTCCTCCCCGCGAGATTTTCCGAGAAGTCCTTCGCCAGGGCGCGACGCGGCTGATTATCGCACACAATCATCCCTCTGGGAGTATTGAACCCAGTCAGGAAGATATCGATTTGACGCGCCAGTTGTTGATGGGAGCGCAATATTTAAGCATTCCGTTACTGGATCATTTGATCTTAGGGAATGGCGACTATTTGAGTCTGCGCCAGACAACAACATTATGGGATGAGTATCCGCAGGGAGATTAAGGTAATGGGTGAAGAGTCATATCAAATCCATTTGAATAGTCATCATTTGGAACCTCACCCCGCCTCTCTTCCCCTCTCCGCTTTTCGATGAGGAGCTGGGGCTGAGGTTCTTTTAGAATACTGACTAATTGCCAATCCCAAATCTTGATTCCATTTCGTCTAAGTTGCCGATAAAATCTTCAGGTTCTTCCTCTAAATCGTCTAAGTCGGTGAAGTCTTCTAAAACGATGATGTCGTCTAAAGAGGCGTATTCTAAGCAATGTCCGGCGGGATCAACGACTAATCCTGATAAGGGGCTATCAGAACATTGGCATTGGCTTCTCTTGTCGTTAAAGTGCTGGCACGTCGCACAGCAATTAACTCCTGAAACTTGCGCCGCCTCGATTGCCAGATGCTGCTCGTTCAGGGGACTTAGCTTGAGATGTATCCCGTCCCACTTGGCTGTGAGTATGCCGTTGGCGGCTAACATCTGCGAGTGTCGCCACCATAGGTAGACTCGGTGATTAACATATCCGCTTCCGGAAGGTCAGCCAAGCGCAGTCCTTCTGTAGTTCTGGAACTGCTGGTATTATAGTCGCCCGTGTACAACAGACTTCGTTCCCCATACCTAAGATAGATGCAGGCGGCTCCGAGAATATGACCCGCATTGATAAACCTGACTTTTAGCCCCGGTAACGGCTCAAAATCCTTGCCAATGGCTTCCGTCTCCAGCCGAAACAGGGTGCGAGACAAGTCAGCTTCATCGAATAACTCTGGCGAGTCTTCATTCAATTGCTGTACCTTCAGGCAATCTTGCAACATGACGTGAGCGATTTCTCTGGTGCCTAGAGTGCAAATCATCCGCACGCCAGGGAATCGCTTGTGTAAAGACAGGCGCAGCACCGATGTGGTCAGCAAGGAGCGTGGGAGATGAGCAGTAAGTTAGGGTTTTTGAGGTAATCCAGTGCTGGTAGGGGATCGTAGCCTTTGGGACGAGTACCGCAATCCAATACAATTTCGTAAGGGCCAATCTCGATTTGGAAGCAGTGGAATCGCTGCTAGGAATAACGCTCCAGAGCATATCCCCCGCAGGGTATTCTGCTTTAGATTGGGTGACAGCTATTTGGGTCGAATCTCGACACACAAGACACAGCCCTTTTTCAGAGACACCCAGTTTCCCAATAATGGTGAATTGAAAATTGCTTGTCGTAGAGGCTGGCTCGACATCCTCTAAAAGGCTTTCTGGGCAATGTGTAGATTGATTAGTTTGGGTCATTGTTTTTTCTGGTTTTACCAAGCCCAATAGCTGGATTTTAGCTCTCCAAAGAGATAGCCTACGTTATTTGATTGTTAGGTTTCACCATAACCTGAAGACAAAAATTGATATTAGTGAAGCCGTTTTATTAATAGAGTTGTACCACTCTCTGGTTGTTGACCTCTTTTACTACAATCATCGACTCGGTTGCCATTCCCATTAACGAGTAGATGTTGCTGATGAACAAGTAAGAGAGTCTTCATCCAAGCGATCGCTCCAAAAGAATGATGTTTAATTATAGAAGTAAGGTCAATTTATTTGTAAAATCTATAGCCGTCAAGATATAAAAGTGAGAAGCTCTTGTTGTATCAAATTTGAGCCTAATTTTTAAAAAGACTTGATTGAGCCAAAGTGTCTGTTGTAGAGACACCTAGAATCGCATTTTTAGAGGAGTTGGTAAAAACCGCCCCTGCTAAGGGAGCATCTTTGTAACAATTTCTGTAACAGAAGCCCCGTTGGTATCCTATTGCGTTTAAATTCAGGAGAAAGATACGGGTAATCCTACTATTAATCGGCAATGCTGCTAAAAGATGTCCGAGATTATCAAATTCTGTTTCTATCCTTGTTCCTGTTCTTGGGTATTTGGACACGAGACTGGACGCTAAGACCGGATCTAATTTTAGTGGTGATGGTAACTTGCCTAGCGACTCAGTGGCTAGCAGTATCGATTAAACAAAATCTATTCAATTTGCTTCCAGTACAAGATAATTGCCCAAATGAACTTGATTCTGGTTTAGCAAATGCTCCCGTCAATCTTTCATTACGCAGTGCCTTTATTACGGCTTTAGGTCTGAGTTTGCTGCTGCGAGCCGATAGTTACAGCACCATGATTTTGGCAGGAGCTTTAGCAATTGTAAGTAAATTTATTTTTAAATTTCGGAATAAGCATTTTTTTAATCCTGCTAATTTTGGCATTATTGCAGCGCTTATCTTGACAAAAGATGCCTGGGTTTCACCTGGACAATGGGGAGATGAATGGTGGTATGCGCTGTTATTTGCAGGCACCGGGGGCACGATTTTAAAACGAGTTGGTCGCTGGGATACAACCGCTGCTTTTTTAGGTTCCTACGCTTTGTTAGAAGCAATTCGCAATATTTGGCTTGGCTGGACGTGGGATGTATTTTTACATCGATTGATGAGCGGTTCTTTGTTGTTATTCGCCCTATTTATGATTACCGATCCTCGTTCTATTCCTAACGCCAGGAGCGGGCGTTTAGTATGGGCAATGTCTATCGCTTTGTTCACTTTTACCCTGCGAAATCAATTTTTTGTATCTACCGCCGTTTTCTGGGCTTTATTTGCTTTGGCACCCTTGACCATACTTCTGGATTTTATCTGGTCAGCACCCCGATTTTCCTGGGGAGAAACTCCCTCAACTGTTTTTAGCAATTTAGATAATAGCAAACCTGATGATGTTGAATCAGAGTCTAATACATCTCGGTTAGCAATTTCAGCTCATGAAGAGAGCGTTGCAACGCTTACAGAGATCCCCTCAACCCCCCTTTTTTAGGGGAGCGATGTTCCTTCTTTTTTGGAGCTAGGGAGGAGTAAGCCTTAACTGAAAAGTAGGGAATCCAAGTCGTATTGACAAGTTTAAATTTTTACCAAGCTAGAAGAGGTTGCAATGAAGCTATTTCGGATTTGGAAAACTTTAGTTATAACGTTTCTGGCTGTTATTTGCTTTGCTCCGACAGCCTGGGGATTTTGTGGTTTCTATGTGGCAAAAGCGGATACAAAGCTTTACAATAAAGCGTCGCAAGTGGTAATTGCTCGTGAGAGCGATCGCACTGTTTTAACGATGGCGAATGACTATCAAGGTGATGTCAAAGACTTTGCCTTGGTTGTCCCTGTTCCGACAGTGCTTCAGAAAGAGCAGGTTCACGTTGGCGATCCTAAAATTATCGAACGATTGGATGCTTTTAGTGCGCCGCGACTGGTGGAATATTTTGACGAAGATCCTTGTAATCCTGTCATGTACGATAGAGTCGCTGCACCATCAGCCGCACGGGAGTCAGGCGCTCTTCTAAGGGGGGGTAGAATGGATGAAGAGAGTACCTTGGGTGTCACTGTAGAAGCTCGTTTCAATGTGGGAGAATATGACATTGTAATCTTAAGTGCAAAGGAATCAAACGGTCTAGAAACTTGGCTAAATCGCAACGGATATAAGATTCCACGGGGTGCAAAACAACTGCTGCAACCCTACATCCGGCAAAACATGAAATTCTTTGTTGCGAAAGTAAATCTTAAAGAATTTCAAAATTCCGGTTCTCAATTTCTGCGACCCCTACAGATGGCTTACGAATCGCCTAAATTTATGTTGCCGATTCGTCTAGGGATGATTAACTCTACCAGCGTACAGGATTTGATTGTTTACGTTTTATCGCCTAAAGGTCAGGCTGAAGTTACCAATTACCGAACCGTAAAAGTCCCCTCAGATGCTGAAATTCCAGTATTCGTCAAAAACGAATTTGGCGATTTCTACAAAGCAATGTTTCAAACTTCATACACTCGTGAAGATAAAAAGGTTGCCTTTCTGGAATATGCCTGGAACATGGGAAATTGCGATCCGTGTTCTGCCGAACCTTTAAATTCAGAAGAACTGAAGAAAGCCGGTGTTTTTTGGCTAGATTATTCAGGTATGCACGAGTCAGCGCCTTTCCGTAGATCCCTTGTTCCCTCTAATAATGTTTTTATCACCCGTCTCCATGTCCGGTACACCCGCGATAAATTTCCGGAAGATTTGGTGTTTCAAGAAACATCAAATGAACAAAATTTTCAGGGTCGTTATGTTCTACGTCATCCCTTTACAGGAGATGTGAAATGTCAAGCGGGTCAACAGTACAAAAAGTCTTTGACTAGACGATTTGAACAAGAGGCTCAAACTCTCGCCAAACTGACTGGGTGGAGTATTCAGGATATTCGGAAAAAAATGCCTGTTGCACAAAGCAATTCTAGACCTTGGTGGCAAAATATCTGGCCTTAATAATCACCTAAGCGCCTAATTTCCTTGCTACCTCTCCCTAACCCTCTCCTAAGAAGAGAGGGTTAGGGAATAAATATTTTTTACGGGGAATGGTAAAAAGCAAAATATAGGTGGTAAAAAACTAATGACACTAACAATAAACTAAGTTAAGTCGCTTCTCTCTCTAGCAGCAAAGTAACAGGACCATCATTCTCAATTGCTACCTGCATCATCGCCCCAAATTCGCCTGTTTCTACGCGCAAACCACTCTGGCGCAACTTAGCGATAAACTGTTGATAAAGATTTTGAGCGATCGCAGGAGCAGCAGATTTATCAAAGGAGGGGCGGCGTCCTTTGCGACAATCTCCGTAGAGGGTGAATTGGCTGACTACCAGCAGTTCGCCCCCAATTTCTAAGACGGATTTCTCCCAACGCCCGGTACCATTCTGCTCATCTGGAAATAAGCGTAATTCCAGACATTTACGAGCCATCCAGTCAAGTTCGGCTTCGGTATCCGTTTCGGCAATGCCTACGAGTAAATTAAGCCCGCGCCCAATTTTGCCGACGACTTGACCTGCCACCTCAACTTGTGAGGATTTAACTCGCTGGATGACAACTCGCATAATTAGTCATTAGTTCTACGCTAGTGGCTAATGGTTCATAGTTTATCCTTAATCAAGCCATGAACTATGAACCATGAGCAATTAATATTTAGCTAATTGCTCATGACTAAAAACTATTTTCCGAAGCCTTTACCGCGAGTAGTAGAAGGCAAACAGACACAACTTTTAATTTGCTGTTGCAGGGTTTCTTTATCTAAATCCTGACCAATCAGTACCAACTGGCTTTTTGGTTGTCCTTTCCAATCTTCATCTTCGATGGAGAAGCGTTTGCCGCATAGGTGAAAGATATGACGCCGAGGACTTTCATCAAACCAAAGAATCCCTTTGGCACGGAAGACGGTCGGGGGCAGCTGATTATCTAGGAAATTTTGAAACTTCTTGATAGCAAAAGGCTTGTCGCTTTCAAAGGAAATTGAGGTAAACCCGTCATTTTCCAAGTGGTGGGAATGATGATCGTGGTCGTGATGGTCGTGAGTGCAAACGTCATGCTCATGATCGCAACTACTATGATCGTCTTGATGATCGTGATGATCGTGGTCATGGTCGTGGTGGTGATGGTCGTGACCCTGTTCTGCCTCTTCGTTTTGGAAATATTTGTCAGTCTCAAATAAACCGACGCTGAGAAGTAACGGCAGCGGAACCTGTCCCTTAGTGGTTCGCATAATCCTAGCACCGCCTTTCATATCCCGAATTCTGACTTCTAGGGAGTCTAAGTCTGCTTCATCCACCAAGTCTGCCTTGTTGAGCAGAATGATATCACCGTATGCGATCTGGCTGGCGGCGGCTTCGCTATTGAATAAATCGAGACTGAAGTTTTCCGAATCTACCACCGTAATGATCGAATCTAGGCGGGTCATGTCTCGCAGTTCTGTACCTAAAAAGGTGAGTGCCACTGGCAGGGGATCTGCGAGTCCGGTTGTCTCGACTACCAGATAATCGACCTTTTCTTCGCGTTCCAAAACTTTGTAGACTGCTTCGACGAGATCGTTATTAATGGTGCAGCAGATACAACCGTTACTCAACTCCACCATGTCCTCGCTGGTGGTGACAATCAGCTCATTATCAATGCCGATTTCACCAAATTCATTAACCAGAACAGCGGTTTTGACGCCTTGCTGATTGCTTAAAATGTGGTTGAGGAGAGTGGTCTTGCCGCTGCCAAGGAAACCTGTAATGATTGTCACGGGCAAGCCGGAGATCGGAGCATCTATCTCTGGAGATTGACTGGGAGTGGTGACTGGTTGCATAGTGCGACTTTCAGAATTTCTTAAATAACGTTATGTAGACTTATCCGTAAATTGGTATGAAGTCTAAGCGGTAAATGGGTGTAGGTGTCAATCCTTGTTCGGGATTGAAATGACCCAACCTTTTACTTTATAGCAAGCGAACAGCTTCGCATACGCGCTTGGCGCGATCGCTCTCTCCAGCTTACCTGACTCCAAATCAGCATTTCCCCATGCTTCTAGCAAAAGGTCAGTCTCAGCCACCCATTACGGGTAGCGCGTTTCTAGGACGCTTGGTATCAACTGACTGTAGTAGTTTATCCTTAATGCAAGCAACTCATTGCTATAGCAGAAAATTGGCAGACGTTGTCGCTGCTACCCTTCTGTGGTTATGAGGCAAGCAGACACGCCCTAGCCTCGATCCGAAGAGAGCTGCCGAAATCTTGACTACAGCCCAGGAGTCTCAGGCGTTTGTATTAGTAAAGCTTATTGCCATAAGTCCGACAGAGCCAGTAGTTTTTACATAACCTCTCGGCGCTTAGAGATAGAGATGATTAGAAAAATAATCTTTTGATTAACCAGCCTCCGATCATCTCACCTGCAAATAGTTTTATCTAGAGAACTTATGAAACGTCGTCATTTTCTACAATTTAGCAGCTCGCTCTTCGCCAGCTTGGGAATGAACCAGCTGGACTTGATGCCTCAAGGCGTTAGCTGGCGGCGCGAAGCGCTTCGGGGTGCCAGAGTGCTGGCTCAAAGCACCCCGCGCAAACTGGCTTTGTTAGTTGGCATCAATCAGTATCAAGGCGCTTTAGGGTCATTAGAGGGGTGCATCACTGATGTAGAAATGCAGAGAGAACTCCTGGTTCACCGCTTTGGCTTCAATCCCAATGACGTTCTTGAAGTCAAAGATGCCCAAGCCACCCGTGAAGGAATCCTAACAGCCTTTAACGAGCATCTTATAAAACAGGCAAAACCTGGGGATGTAGTAGTCTTTCACTACTCCGGGCATGGTTCGCGGGTACGTGACCCCAACCCGATTGGGGACGATCCATTTAATAGCACAATGGTGCCAATTGATCGTCCGGCTGATTCTGTCACCGGCTCGGCTAACTCCGTCCCGGATATCATGGGTCATACCCTATTCCTGTTAATGTCTGCCATTCCCACCGAAAACCTCACCGTTGTCCTAGATAGCTGCTATTCCGGGGGAGGCAAGCGCGGTAACGTGGTTGTGAGAGCTGCCCGTTTAAAGAGGGGTGTCACCCTTGATGCCAGTCCGGAAGAATTTGAGTATCAAAAGCAGTTGCTCTCTAAGCTGGAGCTTTCCCAAGACGAGTTTCGCGATCGCCGCCACAAGGGTGTGGCTAAGGGAGTAGTCATCGCCTCGGCAAGGCGCGACCAAGAGGCGGCAGATGCTGAATTTGAGGGATTTCATGCGGGTGCCTTTACTTATCTACTAACTCGCTATCTCTGGCAAGAAAGTAGCAACAGTTCCTTTGACACAGTCTTTGTCAATCTAGCCCGTCGCACCAAAGACGTGGCTATGTCCTCTAACATAATCCAAAACCCAGAATTTGAGGAAAAACCGGGAAGTAACAATGGCTCTAAACCCCTTTACTTCTTGGAGAAAAAACGACCCGCCGCCGAAGCAGTGATTCAGAAAGTGACTGGCGATCGCGTGGAGTTTTGGTTGGGTGGGATAGCCTCCCAAAGCCTAGAAGCGTTTAAAGATGCAGCAATCTTCTCAATTATTGATGATGAGGGACGGGAACAGGGACAAATCAAGCAAGAATCCCGTGTTGGATTAGTCGGGTACGGCAAAGTTATTCCAACTTCTCAATCAGGGATAGTTAAAGAAGGAACATTATTGCGAGAACTGGTGCGGGGAATGCCTACGGATTTAACCCTACGCATTGGTGTAAATGACATCCCTAGTGCAGAGAAAGCACAGGTACTGGCAGCACTTCAAAAGCAAAAAAGGATTGAACCTGTTGCAGTCGAACAACGAGCCGTCACTGACTACTTATTAGGACGAGTAACACAAGAAGATTTCCAATCTTGGCAAAAGCAAGGTGTTTCCAATCCTCCACCCGTAGGTGCCTTGGGGTTATTTACCTCTACCCAAGTGCCAGTCTCTGATTCTTTTGGTCGGGTGGGAGAATCGGCAGAGAATGCGGTGGTGCGACTGCGACCGAAGTTCAAGGTATTGTTGATTGGGCGCATTTTGAAGAGCCTGGTTAATGGTGATTCCTCTCAGTTAAATGTCACTACTTCAATTCAAGCTGTGGATAGCAAAGAAACTTCCAGCACTGTTAGCAGTCGAGGCACCCGAAATGCTCAATCAACTCTCCCGCCCGGAGCGACTAATACTCAAAAGCTACAGTTCAAAAGGGGAACAAACATACTCGCTCAGGTAAAAAACAATGAAAGTCGCAATATCTATGCCAGCTTGCTTTTCATTACTGGGTCTGGAGAAATTATCAACCTGTTTCCTCTAGACTGGGATGCCCCAGAGGAAAAAGCTTTAGTCCCTCCTGGGCAATCGATTGCCGTACCGCAGCCAGAGGATAATTTTGTATGGAACGTGGGGGAGAAGGCTGGCACGTTTGAGGTACTAATTCTGGCAAGTGTTGCTCCGTTACGCAACGCTTTGAAGGGGTTACAGAGCATCGCCAGAGGTCGCGGGACTCGCAATGGAAATCCCATTGATGTGAATGAGGATGAGTCAGTCGATATCATTGGAAATTTACTGGGGGACATCGATAATAATTCCCGCTCCAGTGAGGCTGCACCTTCGCTGCTCTCTAAAGGAACTCAAGCGGTATCTACAAGCGTGTTAGCTGCCATTTCGACTGTAGTTGAGGTGGTGGATTGACTTCAGTCGGGTGGGTTAACGCACCTTACTTATGAGGGCGATCGCAAGGGATTGCCCCTACAAAAGGCTATATGTATAAGCTTTGCGTAAGTCCTGCTTACGCAAATAGCACTACATCTGAGGGCGATCGCAAGGGATTGCCCCTACAAAAGGCTATATGTATAAGCTTTGCGTAAGTCCTGCTTACGCTACATCACATCTAAGAGGGCAACCACAAGGGATTGCCCCGACAAAACGCTATATGTATAAGCTTTGCGTAAGTCCTGCTTACGCTACATCACATCTAAGAGGGCAACCACAAGGGATTGCCCCGACAAAACGCTATATGTATAAGCTTTGCGTAAGTCCTGCTTACGCAACATCACATCTAAGAGGGCGAACCGACAGGTCGGCGCTTCGCTATCGCAAGGGATTGCCCCGACAAAAGGCTATATGTATAAGCTTTGCGTAAGTCCTGTTATTTACAAGTTCTCAATTACAGCCAGTTTCCCACCAAAATGAATGGTGCCCAGTAATAGGGAGACTTATACTTGCTATCCTGCTGCATAAGCCAGAGTTGAGCGCGGCGCAGAGCTTCGGCTTTGCTAACCTTCGTGTCCTTTAACTCCTGATAAAATCGAATCATTGACTTAGCCGTGCTTTCATCATCCACTTGCCATAGTGTTGCCAAGGTACTGCGTGCCCCAGCTTTGACTGCTACACCAGCTAATCCTAGCGCTGCCCGCTCATCCCCAACTGCTGTCTCGCAAGCACTAAGAACTAGTAACTCAATGGCTTTTCTGCTGTCTTCTTCTCTACCTCGCAGAAGTTGGTTGAGCTGGTTAATGTTGAGACGGTCATCCGAAGTGAGAATAAAGGTTTCTTCAGCATTGGAACTGAACTTACCGTGAGTTGCCAGGTGAACAATAGGGTAAGAAACCGAGTTGATTGCCCGTTGAATTGCAGCGGTAGTAAATTCCTCATTGAGGATTAATTTACCGGGTATTTTTAACTGGATTCCTTCTAATTCCTGCTGTACATTGAGTAGTGGCGGAAAATATACGGATTGGGGAGGACTTCCAAGGCTTCGTAAACGAGCTTCAGAGAGTCCAGCCTTAAGGGCAGTGATTTCACCTCGTGCTAAGGGTTTGGTGTCTAGCAGTTTCAGTCCTGGAGTCTGGGCGATCGCGTATTTTTCTACTAAAAACTTCTCGCCATCGTGAAGTACTGCCATCGGCAGATTCAGTAAGGGAGCGTCCAGGACAAAAACGAGAGTTTCAACTCCACTGGCTTTGAGGTCTTCCTCAAAGGGTCGAATTAACCAACCGTATACCTCTTGAGCAAGCACTAAGTACCCCCCGTCTGTGGGTATGAGTGTTGGTTCGGCGCTACGAGTATCATCTCCAGGTATTACAGCATTGGGTTCATTTCCTTTAGGTTGAGCTTCTTGAGGGGTGGCGGGTAATGGTTCGTTTTCATTTGGTGCCGTGCGGGTGGGTTTAACACTCTCAGGAGCGATCGCACTCCGCAGTCGAGTAAAGGTGCCTTGCACTTCAACTCGCGGTTTGGAAATAGTAATGTGTCTCAACTGATTGCCGGGTAGCGTCACAACTACTTCTAAGCTTTCTGGCAAAACAATTGGGTAAATGAGAGCGGCTTTCTGGTCAGTCTCAGCCAGAATCTCATCAACCGATTTGGGTATGGAGGTTATACAATTTTCTCGAAAGAAGTTGACCAGTTCAGCTTGCTGGAGGGATTCAATAGCTGTACGAGCGTTCTTCAAATCTTCGGGATTTTTGGATTGTAACAGCATCCCCGCATACTCTCGATATACAGGTTCGACGCTTTTGCGAAAGGAGAATTGCGCGTCGGGGTTAAGGTTCACCAAGTCACCCCGTAAGTCCTGAAGATTATTGACGGCAACTTTGTAAGAAGCGATCGCTTCCGCTGTTTTTTCTTGTTCTGTAAGGGTTTCTCCTAACTGCCCCGCTGTTTTTCCTTGTTCTCTAAGGATTTGTCCTAACTGCCACTGCCAGCGATAGGAGATGTCTGACGCACCAATGGATTGAGCGATCGCTAACGCCTGCTGGGTATTCTCCTGTGCCTGTTCTAGCTGTCCTAGCTTTTGGCGCAGTTCTCCTAACTGACCGAGGGCGTAAGATTCCGATCTCAGGTCTTTCAGCTTTCTCGCTTGTTCCACAGCAATAGCCAGTTGCTGAGCAATGTCTTGAGGGCTGACATTTGCCTGACTATTTGGTTGCATCACCATGCGTGCCCAGTTAATTCGGGCATGAACGGTGGTACGGGAAAGGGGCAATTGGTCAAGTGTCTGTTGAACTTGGTGCAATAATTCTCGCTCTGGATCGGTGAAAGGTTGTCCGGCGTCTCCAAACACGCTGAGTTGATTGAGTTGGGCTTCAATTCTTTCTGTTGGCGTTGTGGCAGTTTCGGCAGCCTTTTCGTAGTAAGCGATCGCTTCTTCAAAGTACTTTAGGGCAACGCTATTATTAACTTGCTCTTTGGAGGTGTTGCGTCGGTCTTTGGCGATGTTACCTAACATTAGATAAGCGGCGCTTTCATTCTCTTCACGCGCTGGTGAGGGTAAGCTTTCGGCAATCTCCAAACTCTCCTCTATAGCCTTTTGAGCGTCATCCAGATCGCCAATTAAGCGTTGGGTAATTCCCAAGCTACGCAGGGCGATCGCTTTGAGCTGGGGATCGGTCTGGTTCAGATTAGCATTGAGTTGTTCGAGCGTTTCCCAGGCGCGGCGATAAAACCCAGCCTTGCGGAGTGCCTGCGCTTGATTAATCCGACTTTTGATCGCGCCCGTTTTGTCTCTGCCTCGCTCGTAAGTGGTGGCAGCCGCAGAAAAACGTTCTGCGGCGGCTTCTGGCTGTCCGAGGGCGAGATAAACTTGCCCTTGGAGGTTAAGAGTCATGGCTTGCTTGA
This sequence comes from Coleofasciculus sp. H7-2, assembly GCF_042747725.1. Lineage (NCBI taxonomy): Bacteria > Bacillati > Cyanobacteriota > Cyanophyceae > Coleofasciculales > Coleofasciculaceae > Coleofasciculus > Coleofasciculus sp. H7-2. The sequence continues at coordinate 94,307 of NZ_JBHZGO010000030.1, read as the reverse complement.
GAGTCTCTTTGCTGGCTACAAAGGCTCCCTCAGCTTGTTGCAAGCGAGTTAATGCCTCCGGAAACTGCTCTTGTCGATAGAGTTTCTTGGCTTCCTGCACTAGCGCTTCTGGAGCTGTTACATGGGGATTCGTTACTTTTGCAGGAGTTTGGGCGACAACAGGCAGGCTTTTTGCTCCCAATAGCCAAGTTAATCCCTGGATGCAGAGGAAAGAACTAAGAAATAATCCCACAAGAAAGAGTTTTTTGTGGTTCTTTTTGTCTAGAAAAATTGGATTTTTTGCTTGATTCTTCCGAGACTTTTTAAAACCAAATAAATTGAAAATTTGACTTAACATTTTTTAATTTCTATATAGTTAGAAAATGCGGTAAATTAAAGAGAAGTGCAACCCCTTTTCTTGTAAAGTTCTTTCGGTAGAAATAACCTCTACAAGGGGAATACCGTAATCAAGACGAGCGGAAAGGCGATCGCCCATTTGGAACCTCAAACCGAGTCCAGCAGATGCCAGAAAATTGGGTTCGGGATCGGGATCGGGATTCCCCGAACTGTTCCAGGCGAAGCCCAAATCTAAGAAGGGAGCAAGTTGCAAAAGAGCGTTTTGTCGAGGCAGGCGAAGAATTGGCAACCGAAGTTCTGCCGAAGCCGATGCCCCATTGTCGGTTAGCAAGACATTTTGACGGTAGCCTCGGACTGTATCTCGACCGCCAAGACCAAACTGCTCCAATCGCAAAAGAGGATTGGTTGAGAGTTGCAAGTCTCCCCCGACGATTAACAGGGTATCGGGAGCCAAAAGACGTAGCCACTGAACTTGAGTGCGCCAAGCCAGAAAGGTGCTGTCGGGAGCATCTTCGTTGACTGTAGCGCCAAGTATGCCAAGACCGAGACTGAATTGGGAGCGAAGGGCGAAGACTTGCCGGTTGCGGCGCACAATCCAGTCCTGAAAAAAGCGCAGGGCAGTAACGGTGGTACTTCCATCCTCCTCCGCTCCCGGCGAAAGTCTGACCGGAACTTCAAAAACCGTGACTTCACTTCTCTGGTTTGTTATCGATAGTCCGAGGGCGAATTCTTCAGTCAAGTTTCGCCGCAGGGGTTGGCGCAGCGTCAGCGCAAAGAAGCGCGAATCGGCATCAAGATCGATCCGGTCGAAGGGAGGTTCGACTACCTGAGAGAAGGTGAAACTGGTAGCGAAGCTGAGGGTGCCGTTACGAGGATTGATGGGGTAGGTATAGCTGGCATCGAAAGTATTGCTGCCCTCGGTATTGCTGTAGCCAAAGTTTAGACCATCTCCTTGTCCGAATAAGTTGGCTTGAGTAAGTTCCAGTCGGCGCTCAAAGGTGCCGATGTTGGGCGAACGGTTATTATTTAGCGACAGGTCAAGGTGCAAGGTTTTCGCCTCTTCAACCTCTACGATCAGCAAACTCGATCCCGGTTGCGTCCCAGCCGTTAGTTCCGCAGACAAGTTTTTAATTAACGGGTCAAGTTGCAAAAGTTGCAGTGCCTCGATCAGGGCATTCCGATTCAAGGGCTTGCCAGCTTTGAGAGCAATGCGACTGCGAATATAATTAGGGTTGAGTCGCCGCGTGCCCCTTACGTCAATAGATTCTAATCTCCCTTCAATCACCTGGATTTTGACCACACCTTCTGTGTTACGGAAGGTTTGGGGTGGGATGATTGCACCAGAGGTTATGTAGCCCCGTTCTCTGTAGAATTTGGTAATAGCGGAACGCACCTCGTAGATTTCAGCGAATCCTAGGGAACGGTTGGTAAAACCCTTGGTGGCTTCAGCGAGTTCTTCATCGCTGAAGGCTGTATTGCCTTCAAACTCAAATTGCTTAACTGTAATGGTTTCAGGGACTTCACCCGGCTTGGGTTCGGCTGTTGTGGGAGGTGGAGGTGGGGACGGCAGTACTTCTTGTGGGAGGAGAGGGACGACAGGTATCTGCGGTTCTGGCAGAGGTTCCAAGGGGCGTTTGGGAGGTAGATCCGGCGTCAGGGGAGGGATATCTTGTGAAGGGGAAATTGTTGGGATTTGGGCAAGTGGGGAAGAGAGAATTTTAGTGTTTGTTGCGAGCGATCGCCCGTGAGAAATTATCTTGACAGGCACAAGTAGCGTCTCGCGAGACATTTCCTCTGTTTCCACAGGAGTTTCAGTCCATTTCAATGGACTTGAGCTATGAGTCGTGGACTTCAGTCCAAGGCTGGACTCGCTATCTACTGAGAGGGGTGTAAATTCTGAGTTTTCCCAACCCAACCCAACAACCCATCCGTTATCTCCGTTACTAAATCCGCTACTACCTCGCTTCTGCACCAAAGGCAAATCAACTGTCTGCGCTTGACTTGGCGCTACGGTTATGCAACTGGTTAGCGCCAACAACCCCAGTCGCAACAGGGAAGAACCTCTACTGAGGTAACTTTGATAAAGCATTGCAGGTAGATGCAGGTGTCAGTGCTGGATTGTTAGGAGTAACGGTGCCGGTGGAGGAGCGAGCCGTAAAAACGATCGCGCCATTTTTCTCATACACCCAGCCTTGAGCTTCGACCATCTTTGATTGTTCAGAAGCAGCCGGAGCATCTGGGGCAATTTCTGATTGTTCAGAAGCAGCCGGAGCATCTGGGGTAGGACTGGTGGGGTTGGTAGAATTTGGGTCGTCCGTAGTGTTTTCTTCTCCCTCATCAGGGGTTCCCAACTCATTCACCACTGCCTCACCCGGAAAAGCTGCATTGGGGTCGGGAGGCAACCCACCGGGTCCTGTGACAATAAATTGGTTTTTTTGCCTCTCGGCTATGCCAGTCCGAGGAGCGCAGGTTTCAGCTATTAGCGTAGTGGGGTCTACTGGGTTGGCGGGTAGGTTGGATAGCCCTTGAGTCGGGTCAGCATTGAGTGCATTAATGTTTTCCTCACCGTCCCTGCCATACTCAGTACGAGCAGTGATGTCATTAGAGACAATCACATCGGCTCGCTTGTCAATGTCGTAGAGGCGAGCGGCTGTGACATCGATTCTGCCGCCTTTGCCGATGAACGCGGCGGCACTGATATTGTTGTCATTAAACGGAGCAGCAATAATATAGCGGGTTTCGGCGTCAATGTTACCGCCAGTTCCGATTACCGGAGTGGTTACGAGTGTTTGAGTAGCTATGCGACTGCCACGGAGCAACAGCAAGAAGTCTCCTGATGTTAAAACAATACTCCCGCCTTGACCGAATAACGTGGCTGCTGTAATCCTTGCCTCGTTGTTCAAAATAATGTCTTCTTTAGCTGCGATGACGATGCCACCCGCTTCCCCTAGTCCAAAATTATTAACACTCACTGTCGCTCCATCTTTGATGAACAGGGATCTAACGTCGAGAATGATAGCGCCACCAAATTTATCCGTGTTCGTACTTTGTGAACCCGCAGTGCTGAGGATAACGCTGCCAGTGCCTTTGAGTGAAATATCGTCTTTAGTCCTCACAAATACGAGTCCGGCATTCCCCTGTCCAGAAGCCTGAGTACTCAATCCAGCAGGAAGATTAGAAGTGCTAGTGATGGAGAGTGACTCAGCTTGCATCAAAATTGCACCAGCATTACCTGTTGCCTGCTTCCCAACAATACTACCGATGATTCCATTATTAATAGAGACATCATCGCGAGCCGCTACAACTATAGCTCCAGCATTGCCGTCTCCAAAGGTACTGCTATTGAGTACACCGTTTTTTAAGGAAAGCGACCCAGTAGAAATTAAGATTGTGCCAGTGACATCGCCACCCCTGCCCGAAAGAACAGCACCAATATTGCCAGCAAAGGGGCTGCTAGTTCCCCCGCTTTGTTTAGCACCTTCCTTGATGACGGTCTCAATCCTCGCCTCATTTGTCAGAGAGACAGAGTCTGTCGCTTTAATAAATATACTTCCGGCTGTCCCGACTCCAAAAAGGCTGGTATCTATTTTTCCCCGATTACTTAGGGACAGAACTCCAGTGGTGATTTCGATGTTCCCAGCATTACCGCTAGCTCCAAGACCAACTCTGCTAAAAATAGCGCTGGGAAGGAGTTGACCATCCACAAATCCCTCTCCATCAATGGTGATAGTATCGCGGACATCAATTTTTACCCTCCCTGCATTTCCCTGTCCTGCTGGTTGACCATCTTGATTTCCACGAACTAGGGTTTGCAGCTGAGAGCCGCTGAGCAGGGAAAACGAGCCAGCCGTAATACTAACCAATCCACCGTTGCTGTTTGTCGCCCCATTTTCGACATTGCTTTGGATGGTACTATTGGCAAGAGAAACCGAACCATCAACGTCTATGAAGATAGCTCCAGCATTACCACTGCCAAAACTGCTGCTAGCTATCCCAGCATTATTTGATAGAGAAAGTGACCCAGCTTCAATTAGAATGCCGCCGGGACTCCCTTGCCCACCAGGTAATATTTGACTGAAGATTTGGCTGTTATCAAGAGAAACATTATTCCCCCGCAAAATTACAATTCCAGCGTCATCACCCCCTCCGCTAACGATACTGGCAGTAATCCCGGCTTGATTGGTCAATGAAATGTCGGCTCGTGCTACACCATCAGGAAAACGCAAGCCTAAGTTATTGTTGCCAATAATCTCTACTTCTCCTGGTGCTGCTAACCCTCCTAAGTCAACTCGACCACCTGGTGCCTTAATAATTCCGCCATCTAGTCTCACATCGCCGCCCACGAGCAACAAACTACGACCGTCGGGAACTCGCAGACCATCTAAAGTGTTTGAATCGTTGGGAGCTGTGGCTCTAGATTGATTGACTATGGCTCCTGCTGGCGTTTGGTTAAAGAAAAGGGCAGAAGGATTTACCGCCAGCACGGGGTTATTAGGCTCAACGGGTGAGGTCATGGAGAACTCGCCACCGCTAGGAAACCGGATAGCGTTTGCGGTCGTTCCTACAAATGAGCCGCCAATGTCTAATCGGGCATTTGGTCCAAAGATAATCCCACTGGGATTGATCAAGAAGAGATTGGCATTCCCTTGGGCTTTAATTATTCCCTGAATATCCGATGGAGTGCCCCCTGTTACTCGCCCCAAAATATTAAAGATGGTGGGGGCGTTGAGAAACTCAGCCGTCTGCCCACTGGGGATGCTAAAACTGCTAAAGCTGTGGAACAGGTTTGTGCCGCCAACTGTTGTGCCACCTGTAATTACCAAACCGTCGTCAACTTGCGTCCCCAGTGTGCTATCAGGTGTCACCTGAGCGAAAGCGCGATTCTCAGAAAATGCGTCAAGCGAAACTATGCTGAAGGGAATTGCTCCACTCATTGCCCAAGCCACTAGACCGAGTCGTCTGCCCCAACTCCGACTGCTGTTGACCATGTCGTTGGCGTTAATCTTATATGCTATGCACTTAATTTCAGGTGATTGTAACCCTATTTCACTAATAATCCTGTTTTTTATTTAAGATATTTAATTATTTAGATAGATGTAAGATGGAGCAACTTTTCCGCTCGTATTGCTTGCTATAGTACTTTTTCAATGTCACCCGAACTGAGCTAAGGTGAGGCTTGTCCCAGCTTAAGTTGAGTAGCCTGAAGCTGGTTGCTACAAAATGCAATTTTGATTGGCATGACTAGATGGCTTGCCGACCAGGGAATTTAAAATACTTAACAGATGCACTTTATTTTTGTAAGTTTCAGGAATGACCCTAACACTCTACAACACCCTCACTCGTCGCAAGGAACCCTTTGAACCCGTTGAACCCGATAAAGTCGGGATGTACTACTGCGGCGTGACGGTGTATGATTACTGCCACTTGGGTCATGCGAGAGCTTGCATCGTCTGGGATGTGACGCGCCGCTATCTGCAATTTGTCGGCTATAACGTGCGCTATGTGCAGAATTTTACTGATATTGATGACAAAATTCTCAACCGGGCACGGCAAGAAGGTTCGTCGATGGAGGAAGTTGCCGAACGCTACATCCAAGCTTATTTTGAGGATATGGCGCGGCTGAATATCAAAGAAGCGGATGAATATCCGCGTGCCACGCATACGATGAATGGGATTCAGCGGCTGATTCACGAGTTGGAGGAGAAAAATTTTGCCTATCCATCTGCGGGTGATGTTTACTATGCGGTGCGTCAATTTCCGGAGTACGGTAAGCTGTCGGGACGCAAGTTAGAAGATATGCAAGCTGGCGCGAGTAACCGGGTGGAGGTGGAACCGGAAGCGTCCAAGAAAAGAGACCCGTTTGATTTTGCGCTGTGGAAAGCGGCAAAACCGGGGGAACCTGCGTGGGAATCGGCTTGGGGTGCGGGTCGTCCGGGGTGGCACATTGAATGTTCGGCAATGGTGCGCGATCGCTTGGGCGAAACTATAGACATCCACGCTGGCGGTGCTGACTTAATTTTCCCTCACCACGAAAATGAAATTGCCCAGTCGGAGGCGGTGACTGGCAAGCCGTTAGCGAACTACTGGCTGCATAACGGTATGGTGACAGTGAATGGGGAGAAAATGTCCAAGTCTCTGGGCAACTTTATCACCATTCGAGAGTTACTGGATCGACCCGTCGATCCGATGGCGGTGCGATTATTTGTTCTTACAGCACAATATCGTAAGCCGATTGATTTTACCGATGAAGCAATACAAGCCGCTACAAACGGTTGGAATACGCTGAAGGAAGGTCTGTTGTTTGGATATAAGTACGGTTCCCAACTGGGTTGGATGAGAACGTTGACAAACCTCCCAGTTGACGGTTCAGGACATGACAATGCTGTGGAAAGATTTCAGGCAGAAGTGGATGATGACTTGAATTTTCCTGGCGGTTTAACGATATTGTTTGAACTTGCTAAAGAGTTAGGCAAGCAGGGGAATATCTTGGTTCATCAGGGTAAAACCGAGATCCCACCCGAACAATTAGAAGCTTGCTGGCACAATTTAGTTAATTTGTCAAGTGTATTAGGCTTAGAAGTGAGTGCTGATGACATCGCACTACAGGTTGAAACCGCTGCTTCTGGTGATGGTTTAAGCGATGCAGAGATTGAGGCGGTGATTCAGCAGAGACAGGATGCGAGGATTGCGAAAAATTTTACGGAGAGCGATCGCATCCGCAATGAGCTACAAGCTAAAGGAATTACTCTAATTGATAGCCCGGATGGTACGCGATGGCACCGTAACTAAGCCGTCAGCTGTCAGTCAAAAGCTCCGCCCTGAAATAAATTAGGCGGCTCATCGCTAAAGTTAGCTAAAGCTCAACTGGATATTGATTTCAACCTGTTGAAAGCGTTTTTTCGGGTTCAATTCCCCGGCGGTTGCCCTTACTATGTGGTGATATTTGCGTAAGTCCTGATTTAACGGTTCAGTCAGTGCTATAGCAATCTTATTTGATTTGTGAAATATTTTTTTTAACGAACCGCAGAGGACGCCAAGGACGCAGAGAAAAGAAATAGAGAGTTTTACAAATCAGTTAGGAATTCTATAGATCGCTGCTCAGTTGAAAAGACTGAGTTTGTACAGTCAAAATCTAAAATTCAAAATCGTAGTTTCTAGTAGGCGGAGGCGAAGAGTTTTGATCAGCATAGCGGCAACTGCCTACGCTGCAGCAGGAGCGATCGCCTTGACGGGGTTTTCAGCAGGAGCGATCGCTATCTTCTTTCTCACCCTCACCCTCGTCATCTGGCAGCCGCGAGGACTGGGTATCGGCTTCAGCGCTGGAGGAGGAGCATTGCTCGCCCTGGCAACCGGCGTCGTCAGCTGGGAAAACGTCCCGGAAGTTTGGGATATCGTGTGGAATGCTACCTTCACCCTAGTAGCCCTGATCGTGATTTCCCTAATTCTGGATGAAGCCGGATTCTTTCAATGGCTGGCACTTCATATCGCCCAGTGGGGAAAGGGGAAAGGCTGGTTACTCTTTTCCCTGATTGTCTTATTGGGAGCCGCTGTCACCGCCGTATTTACCAACGATGGCACCGCTTTGATTTGGACGCCAACCGTGATGGAAATGCTGCTCTTCCTCGATTTTGGCCCCAATGCCGCCCTAGCGTTTATCATGGCAACCGGCTTCATTGCCGACGCCACCAGCCTGCCCCTAACCGTCAGCAATCTGGTAAACATCATTTCTGCCGACTATTTTCAGATTTCCTTTTTGCGCTACGCCTTGGTGATGGTGCCGGTGAACTTCGTAGCAATTTTCAGCAGTTTAGCCGTCCTCTACTTTTACTTTAATCAGCAAATTCCCTCCAGCTATAGCTTTGAGCGACTGCCAACGCCGTCTAGCGCCATTCGCGATCCCCTGGTTTTTCGGTGCAGTTTTATCGTCCTCTTGTTGCTACTAGGCGGATACTTCCTCGCGCAACCTCTAGGTTTACCCGTTTCCTCGATCGCCGGTTTAGGGGCATTTGCCCTGCTAGCGCTGGCTGGGCGCTGGTTCCAACCATCTGTCCAGCCAGTCATTAACCTTCGCAAAATTCTGCGGGAGGCACCCTGGCAAGTCGTTGTCTTTAGCTTGGGAATGTATCTGGTTGTTTTTGGCTTGCGGAATGCGGGGTTAACGACTTACCTCAGCGCCAGCTTAGAAAATCTCTCTGGCTGGGGAATCACCCTTGCCACGATGGGTACTGGCTTTTTGGCAACTCTGCTATCTTCAGTGATGAACAATTTGCCCAGCGTACTGATTCACGCTTTGGCAATCCAAGGCACCAGCGGTACTGAGGCAAATATCCGAGAAGCGATGGTTTATGCCAACGTCATTGGCTGCGACTTGGGGGCGAAAATTACGCCCATCGGGAGTTTATCAACGCTACTCTGGTTGCACATTCTAGCGAGGAAGAAACTTTATATTAGCTGGGGGCAGTATGTTCGCATGAGTCTCGTCCTGACTTTGCCAGTGCTGTTTCTAACGCTTTTGAGTTTAGCAATTTGGCTACCTTGGCTGATTGCTTGATTAGTAGATTCAGCAAAAGCCTACCAAATGGGATCTACACAAGAGGTGATTGCTCTATTTTGGTACTATACAGCATTGTCCAATGTGAGATTTTAGGGCAGCGATCGCAACACTTCCATTGTGGAGACTTTACAGCAGTTCTTACAGCGATCGCTATGAAATATACGCTGCGTCGGCTCAGTGGAGTTTGCTCACTCTGTACCTAATTAGAGAGACTAACTTAATATTAGTACAACTCTTTAGATAGACGAGCTAAAAAAGTAATAGAGTTAGGGTTTTAATAGAGAGCTTCAAGAAATATGTCTTTAAACTTCTAACTGACGTAACTGATTGAAGGTCATTTTTTTTACAACCAACATTTGTTCGGTTTTGGCAAGAAAGCTGCCAAGGTCAGTATTTTTTAGCCTAAAATTCAGGATATTCCCATGAGTACGCAAAATCAGAAACATTCGATTAAAAAGCTTGTTAGTTTGATGAGTGTTGCTAGCGCTAGTGTTTTCCTCAGTTTTCCAGCATTAGCCCTCATCAATTCCAACTCTAATGTGAGAAACCAACAATTATTAGCCCAGAGTACTCCAGGGGGTACACAAACAAATCCATCTGGTACTGGTACGGGTATTAACCAACAAACTCCCGCTGGTACTGGTACTGGTACTAACCAACAAACTCCCGCCGGTACTGGTACTGGGCAACCTAACTATGAGGTAATTAGCCCAGGAGTTGTGCAACAAAATCCGGCGGGAACTGGCACAATTCAGCAGAATCCGGCGGGAACTGGTACAACCCAGCAGAATCCGGCAGGTACGGGGACAACCCAGCAGAATCCGGCAGGTACGGGGACAACTCAGCAAAATCCGGCAGGAACTGGTACAACTCAGCAGAATCCAGCAGGTACGGGTACTGGGCAACAAAATCCGGCAGGTACGGGTACAACTCAACAAAATCCGGCAGGTACGGGTACAACTCAGCAGAATCCGGCAGGAACTGGTACAACCCAGCAGAATCCGGCGGGAACTGGTACAACTCAGCAAAATCCGGCTGGTACTACTCCTGGGGCTACGCAACGGAGTGGTCGGCAGGGGACTTATACTCAATACATGAAACTTGGGTACGCTGCAACCCAACAAAGGGACTACCAAACTGCTTTGATTAACTTTAGAAGGGCGCTGAATGCACGTCCTGGGGATTCGTATGCGGTACGAGCGATTAGTAACGTAGAAGGCTATCTTCAACGCAGTCGTTAGTCAAGTCTTCGGTAACGATCGGCAATCAGGGAGTAGCGATCGCTACTCTCTGATTTTTAGACCGCTTCTGCCTGACGCGCGATCGCTTCATACCATTTTATAATTGGAAGCTCAGCCGGTGCTGTCACTTCCTCATAAACACTTCGGCACAATTCTAGGAAAGATGGATAGCACTTGCGACGCCAATCAGTAGCGAGTTCCGGTAGAGATGCTTCTTTGAGATTTCCTAGGGCATACTTGCGTGCAAAGCCATGTTGGATGGGCACGACTGTCCCATGGTGAGCTTTTTTACTGACTATCCAACTTTCCAACTTTTAAAACAGCCTCTCAAGAAGAGCGCATTTATGCGAAGTCTTTCACGGAGATACTCCCAGTGGAAGACTTCGCAAATTGTAAGCGCACCAGCTTACTCAATGCGTAATTCCTAGAGTGATTATTTACTGCAAACAAACAGATAAGCCCCTAGTTTGAACAGGGGCTTGATGAATGACTTATATAAGTGATGATGCTTAAAGTACAAATAGCAACATCAAAAAGTACGAAGCAAGCTAATTTTGCCTAAAAAGGAAGTGGTTCAATGTTTCGGGAACCGACAAAAACCTTTATAAGCTCGTAGAGGTCACTGAGTAACTTTGCAGACCTGAATTTAAAGTCTGCAAAGTTACTTAGTGCCAGAAGGCTATCTAAGTCTGCGTTCTGGGCAAGCGCGTATGTTCATGTTCCATTACTACCAGAACTCCTACTTTCAAGTCCGGGAACATATAAGATTAATGGATTACTGGAATCCTTACCTATACATTGCCCGCAGTCTTACTCAATCCTCCGTTTAGAGCCTGAAGACCAGACTCTGCTCCATTACCAACCTTAATTAAGTAGTTCCCAGCATTCACCGCTGTGGTTCCTAGTAATATAACAGCGCCTGATGTAGGTCGGCCTCCATTACCAAGAGCTGAATTAGTATCAGTAACAGTACCTACCGCATCCCCAACAATGCCACCACCTGTGACTGCCGCTGAATCTGCATCATTCAATTCTTCAAAAAGGTTTGATTGGAAACCAGCAGTTTTGATGTTAGACATAAACCCTCTATACGTGTAAAAAACGATTGCCTACTGAGTGTAGTTTATACTTGTGATTTTAAATAAAAAACCCCTATAGAAGGTTGACAACTTTCAGTAGACCGAAAACTTCTGGGATCGCTCTGGGCCGTGACCTCACTAGCTTGTTATTGAGTCATGGCTCTCTTAACGCTGTCGAATTGAAGATGTTGTTATTGACAGGGTATCGTTATGAGAGCTTTTTTACTTTTCAGACATCCTCTTAAGTAATTCGTGAAATCCTCTTCTTTCTCTTCCTTGGCGTCTTTGGCGTCCTTGGCGGTTCGTTAAAAAAATCTTACAAATCAAATAGAGAAACGCGATTAACCGTTCATTTAACGATTAGATTCCCCCTATAGTGTGTTAGTCACCGAACCGCATCAATCCTGACACTATGGCATGAATTAAGCATGAAGTACCACCATGTATTACAACACAGCCAAGAAGACTGCGGAGCGGCTTGTCTTGCAGCGATCGCTAAACATCACGGAAGGACTTTTACGCTCAACCGCATCCGTGAAGCCGTAGGCACTGGGCAGCTGGGAACCACATTGCTAGGACTCAGACGGGGCGCAGAAGCACTCGGTTTTAATGCCAGAGCGGTGAAAGCTTCACCAGAGATTCTTGACAAATTGAAGCAAGCACCCCTGCCAGCCGTCATTCACTGGAAGGGCTACCACTGGGTTGTTTTATACGGGCAACAAGGCAGAAAATATGCGATCGCCGATCCCGCTGTCGGCATCCGTTACCTCTCCAAAAACGAGCTAGCGGCAGGCTGGACAAATGGCATCATGCTGTTACTAGAGCCAGACTCCGTCCGCTTTTTTGCCCAAATCGATGAAAAAGTTGGCGGTTTTGGGCGTTTCTTTAAACCCGTCTGGGCTTACCGAGGGATTCTGGCTGAGGCATTTGTCATTAACCTTGTCTTGGGGTTGCTTTCCCTCACGTCCCCCTTTCTCATCCAAATCCTCACTGATGATGTGTTGGTTCGGGGGGATACCCAGCTACTGACGGGTGTGGTAACTGCCGTTATGGTGATGAACGTTGTATCCAGTAGCCTCAGACTGGTGCAATCTAACCTAATCGCCCACTTTTCTCAACGGCTCCAATTAGGGTTAGTTTTAGAATTTGGCAGAGCAATTTTGCGTTTGCCGCTTTCCTATTATGAAGCTCGTCGCAGTGGCGAAATTGTCAGCCGCTTGCGAGATATTCAAGAAATTAATCAGTTAGTTTCCCAAGTGGTTGTTAGTTTGCCGAGTCAGCTATTTATTGCCATAGTTTCTTTTAGTTTCATGTTTTTCTACAGCATGAAACTGACAATCGTTGCTTTGTGCATTGCTGTTGTTATGACAATTTCTACAATTATTTTCCTGCCGACACTGCAACAAAAAACTCGCAGCTTATTAGTCTTAGAAGCAGAAAATCAAGGAATTTTAGTTGAAACTTTTAAAGGGGCACTGACTCTCAAAACCACTACATCTGCGCCGCAATTTTGGGAAGAATTTCAGAGTCGCTTCGGTCGCCTTGCCAACATCACCTTCCGCACGATTCAGATTGTCATTATCAACAGTACCTTTTCTGGATTAGTTTCTAGTATCGGTAGCGTCGTTTTACTTTGGTTTGGCAGTAGCTTGGTGATTAACAAAGAATTAACCATTGGGCAACTGTTAGCCTTTAACGGCATGAATGGAAATTTTCTAGCATTTATTGGGGCGGTAGTAGGATTTGTCGATGAACTGACTCGCGTTCAAACTGCCACCCAGCGCCTTACGGAAGTAATCGACTCTACACCAGAAAATCCAGTCGATGACAAAAGACCCTTTGCTAAAATTACGGGAGATGCAGATATTATTTGCACCAATCTTAACTTTCACCACGCTGGCAGAATTGACCTTTTAGAAGATTTTTCTCTAACAATTCCTGGAGGGAAAGTTATAGCACTCATTGGTAAATCCGGCTGCGGTAAAAGCACCCTAGCAAAATTGCTCGCTGGGTTATATTCACCGCATTCTGGAAATCTCCGCATTGGCATCTATAATCTGCAAGATTTATCACTTGATTGCTTGCGCCAACAGGTGATTCTCGTTCCCCAAGAGCCTCACTTTTGGAGTCGCTCAATTGTGGAAAACTTCCGCTTAGGTTCTCCTCACGTTGCATTTGAGCAGATTGTGAAAGCTTGCCAGATTGCGGGTGCAGACGAATTTATCAGCAAGCTACCCGACAAATATCAAACCGTTTTGGGTGAATTCGGGGCAAATATTTCTGGCGGACAGCGGCAACGATTGGCAATCGCCAGAGCGATTGTCAACGAGCCGCCAGTGCTGATTTTAGATGAATCCACGGGGGGACTCGACCCGGTGAGCGAAGCGCAAGTTTTAGAGCAGTTGCTGTCTTACCGCCAAGGCAGAACCACAATTTTAATTAGCCACCGCCCCAGAGTGATTAATCGAGCTGATTGGATTGTTTTTCTGGAGCAAGGTCACTTAAAATTGCAAGGTTCTCTGGAGGATTTACAAGCCCAAACTGGCGATCATTTGGACTTTTTGATTCCCTGAAATGAAACTGTGCTTAGTTTCCATAGCCAGTGGTGAGGTTAACATTGCTGGCAGGGGATGCAGAAACACTTTTTATGGTAACGTTTGCCGTGGCGGATGCCGTGTTGTCGCCAAAGAAAATCAGGTTGGAAGTTGTGTAAGGGTTGGGATATCCGGGAGGCGGTATAAATCCGGTATATTGACGCAGTTCGCCTTGCAAAATGGGAAAGGTAGAACCGTTGATAAACAGTTGATACTGGTTGTCTTTCACATACAAGACATAGTTATTCATGGTTTTTTGGACGTTGAAAGTCACTTTCTCGCCTTGAGTAAAACCAACGTTTTGCGCCCAGACGCTATTTTGCCAGAAACCCAATTCCAGTCCATAGGGTTGCGTTTCACCAAAGACGCCATCGCTGATCACAATCAGGCTGAAGCCTGCACGATTGTTGTTGAGGTGAGTTTCTGAACTAATCTTGACGCTGAAGCTGATGCTATATCCAGTACTGCGGTTAAGCAGCACTGGCGATACTTTGAAGTAGCCTGCCTGATTAGTGCTATTACCCGTATTCAAAACAGTGCCTTCACTGGTAGACGTTGCCGTAGGCGCAGGAGATTTAAAAGCATTTTCTTGATACTGCCATCCCTGTTGATCGGGCGTTTGATTTGGCTTCGATACGCCGTCGTACAGAGGAACGGCGTTAGCAGAATTGGCTCCCATCAGTAAGGTAAAGCCAACGGTAAGGACGGCTAGAGCTTTTTTCATAGGGTTGTTTCCTTTGATGACGATCTCGTAAGTAAAAAGCCGATGTTTATAATTTTTTTTGAGGGTTGGTCTAGCATGACGCAGGTTGTTTTTGAGCTTTAATGCCAAAATTGGCTCAGGGGATTTTGGATCGCACTTAAGGCAGAAGACAGAAAAAATTAGTGGTTGCGGGATTTTCAATGGCGATCGCTCGCTGTTTCTCTTACCCACCACTTCTAAAAATGTTCATCGCTTGACAAACCTGCAACATCTTACGGGGCGAGACAAAGCTTATAAAAACTTTATAAATGTCAGTGTTCTCTGCCCACACTCAAATACCCAAATTCAACGTACCCTAGGTTAGCCACTGTAAGGAGTAGATTTCACCGCTGACCTGAGGATATTACTATCAGTATTATCACTGATGAAATAATCCTTTATCCTAAATTCATAATTTAGGGACTTTAAATGAAGTTTCCATGAATTAATCGCAATCCCGCAAGCGATCGCTTCATTTTCTGATATTAATCGCGAACAGTAATCAGTTTTTAATATTATCTAGCCAAAATTATTTTACTAAAAACAGTAACAATTGACAACAGAGATTACACTTGTCAAGTGTCTATCGATATATATTTTAAATAAAACCAAAAGTAGTGGAGTGCTACTTGAGTGGGGTTTCAATTAAAACCTAGAAGTTCTCCAATTGCTTTGAAAATACTCAGATAAAAATTACCTTCCATCGCTCGAAACAATACAAATTCTCCGGAAGTTCCGAAAAATGGTCTGAGTGTCCAACCTAATTGACAGCCAACTAAAGCATAAAGAATCAACCAAAATTTCAAAATACTGGTGCGGGTTTCTTGTCCAGCTTCGTTATCTTGTACAGACATAAATTGCATCCCCTGATACAGGAAACTGACGCCAGTGAATCCTGTTAAGGCAAAGATAGCCACATTTAACAACACAAAGAATTGGTAATTGCGAGCGGTAATTAGAAAAAATAGCGCTACGGGTGCCAAGCTAAATTGTAGAACGCTAATCACGGTGACAGAGGTCAGAAGCATGGCGAAATATTGTCCAATACTTCTACTTGAGCCAAAAATAATGCTGAAAAAATATAAAGTGGGCAAGCAAAGGATGAGCGTCATTAAGTAGAAGCAGGGCAGTTTAAAAGCAGAGGACAATGCTTGTAAAAGGCTATGAGATGAACCGATAATCGCGCCATAGACGGCAAAAAATAGGGAACTACAAACGAGCAGAGAGATGATTTTACTGGGAAGTCTGACGCCTTGACGAATTTCTTCCATAAATCCCTGGCGATCGCGCAGCAGCCCCATTAAGACTGTAAAGTAGTGGGTGGCTGGAAATTCTCGTTTAATCATGGTGTTATCTCCGCACTCAGAGCCAAAAGACGTTTAATAATAAACTTGGGATGATCTACAGTCTTTAACCTAGCTTTTTCGAGTTTAGCCGGAAATATTTAGATATTGGGTTGTTCGCAGTCCTGAAAAACGCGATCCTACCAATGCCACAGATGCTTTCAAGCTGCTAGCATACCGCTCAACGATCTACATAAGCCTTACATCCTTCAGGCTACTGCGATCGCTTCCGGAGCCATATTTCCAAGCTTGGAGGAAGCGATCGCAGTAGTATCGAGGTAGTGGCGGCAATGTCTTTATCCACGGTTTCAGGGCTGTTGCTAAAGGGTATAAAGCGGTGTAAACTCCCAAGTTTAGGTAGTGAACCATCCAATCTAGCAGCATCGGGATTCCCACTTGGGGAATAATTCCAGCCACTAATCCGGGGTGAGTAAAGGCTGTTTTCAACAGGGTTTTTGATAAGGCGGGAAACTGGACGACATCTTGTAAAAATGGGCGTAATACCTCGTCTCCCAGCTGTTCCATCGCTTGAAATACGCTCTTAAGCAACTGGTTGATTTGATTTGGGTCAACTTTTTGCTCGATTCCCACACCCATTGTTCTTTGAAATAGCCAGGTTACGGCAATATTCGGCTGATAAGGTTGCAAAAGTGCCAAAGCATTCTTGTCGAGAGCATCTATTTGTAAAGCCTCGTGAATGCCTTCTGTTAACCGTTTCAGGTGCCGCACCATCGCCCCAAACCCGCCAAAACTGACGGGAGATTGGTTGCCACTGCTATCTCCTACGGGCAGAATGCGACTCCAAGGCATCTTTAATGAGTGGCGATAAGAGGGAAAGAAGCCAAACAGCGCCCGTTGAAATTGCAACTGGGACACTTCCACACCTTGATATTCTGGCAACAGGCGCAAGTATTCTTCAAAGAAAAATTCCAAACTGGGGCGACTTTTGTCAGCATCCAGATAAGTAAATAAATAGGTAGTTCTGCCATCTCGTGCGGGGAAAGCTTCCCAAAAGTATTGGCATTGATTTTGAATAGATGTGAAAGTTGCGATGAGATCGCCGGTTTCGTTGCGAGGAAAGCCTTTAGCGCAACTACCCACGACTAAGCAAACGCCCTCTGGTTTTTCTCCTTGTCGAGCTTGTTGGATAATGGGTGAGAAATGTCCCATTGCATCGATCAACAACCGTGTTTTCAAGCCGCCTGATGCTTCCACTCTGACGCCATCTGGATGAACAACTGCCCCTTCAAAGGGGGTATTTTCCAACAACTGTCCGCCAGCGGCAAGAAATTTTGATTTGAGAGTGTCTAGCAGAAAAACGGGATCGACGCCGATATTCAGGACATCGCGCACCCAAATATCAGAACCCCCTAAAAAGCTGACGCGGGCGGGATTATATTGGGTAGCGATCGCTTGTTCTAATTCTGCTTCAGTAAGCAGATTCAG
Source organism: Coleofasciculus sp. H7-2 (assembly GCF_042747725.1). NCBI lineage: Bacteria > Bacillati > Cyanobacteriota > Cyanophyceae > Coleofasciculales > Coleofasciculaceae > Coleofasciculus > Coleofasciculus sp. H7-2. The sequence goes on along the minus strand of NZ_JBHZGO010000030.1, from coordinate 76,972 downwards.
CTCCAAAAATACCTCTAACTCTTGGCGGGAGATATTCCACTCTTGATCTCTACCGCGCAATATCCCTCTTTCAATTAAGGCAACTCGCCACCCCAACTGAGCTAAAGCAGCACCGATTAAAATTCCCAAAGTGCCGCCGCAGATTACCGCATCCCAGTCTACGCTTCCCAGAGGTTCTTGGCTTTCTTTCACCACCATCGGAATCGGTGTGGTGTCTTCCTTGATGGCTTGCCAAAGGCTATCGGTTTTACGAAGTCCGAAGAGAGGATTTCCAGGTAGCTGAGATAGAATCTGTTTGGTTAGGCTCATGGATGTTTGCAATCATATGCTCCCAATTTAATCGTATGGTATGAACCGCGTTAGCGTTGCGCTCTGTTCGCTTTAGACACGTTAGCGTTCGCGTAGCGGCGTGGATGCGCGAGAGCGAACAGAGCGTTCGCTATAGGACAAGGGAAGAAGAGGGGAAGGTGGGCGAACTGACTCTTTGGAGCGCTTCGCTATCGCGCACTCAAAAATCTTTTGTCACTGGTTCTGTTAGCCTAGATTGAAATGGGTAGGGGTACCATTATGCAGTCAATTATTAATCAAGATTTAATGGGCAAAATTACTACAACCTTGCTAGTCACGAATCGGTTAGATCAAGGTTTAACTGAACGGGGTTATATTACCGCAGATGAGGTGCGATCGCTTGTAGTGAAAAATGTGCTGGTGGATACTGGCGCTACTACTTTGTGTCTGCCACAGGATATTATTGCCCAACTTGGTTTAACACTTCTTAAAGAAGTGCCTGTAGCAACTGCAACTGGGATTGGTAGGGCACGCATTTTTGAAGATGCCAAAATATCTTTAATGGGACGGGAAGGAACTTTTGAATGTTTGGAATTGCCAGGAGGGGCAGATCCCTTGCTGGGAGTAATTCCACTTGAGGCGTTGGGAATTGAATTGGATTTACAAAATCAACAGATGATCCTCTTGCCCATGAGTCCGACGGCAAGTTATTTAAGAATTTAGTTAGGGAAAAAAGGGAAAGCGATGCTGCTAGCGCAGCGGCTTCGCTACGCACTGATGACAGACAGATGAGACGGGATGCGATCGCAAAGGTGTTTACACTAACAACTCTTCATACGCTGTTTGAGTAGAATATCTTTCGACAGATGACAAAAAGCGCGATCGCTATTCTGTCACAGCAGATTTTCAAGCCTTGATTACCGCTTCCTCCATCGCTGATGATGTCGGAGGAAGGTTCTTTTGCTTCAGTGGTTAACCAATGGACAGTAGGGCGTCAGCCAGTTTGTTGACTTCGGGAGCATCCCGATGCGTGCAAATATACGTCCACAGGCTCTGTTGCCTCAATGCTCCATAGACTATGCCTACCTTCGCAGGCTTATCATATAGTCATATAGCCTGCTCCCGGCAGGCTTCGTTTGTATAACCGCGAATGCGAGTCGTCCGGCGTTTTTACTACGCAAACAAAGCCGACTGCGTTATTACAACCAACGGTGACAAATGCTAATCTCCCAAAAGTGGGAGGAAAAGGTGTTTTGATTTACGTAAGTTTTAAGCACGGCACAAGTTTCCAAGGCTTCAAAGTTTTTGGCTCTTCATTACTTGGTATGCTAAAAAGTTGATTCCAAAACTTGAAAGGCTTACCTAGCAAGGTATAACGATTTTGGACTGTATTTTCTATTTAATAAACGCTAAATTGGCTTAAATTCATGGCTAGTATAGCTTGTGGCGCTTCTTGACTATAAATTTAGCATACCAACTACGGAAGAGCCAAGTTTATTTTGAGGGCAACATCATGATAGGTGCAAAAAACCAACCAAATCTGCAACCTCAAGACCAATTCCTATTCGCAGAACTGTCCGAACAGGAACAAGAGGCGGTGGCTGGAGGTTTAGATTTATTCAGTTTTGACTTTGACGATTTGAAGTCTGAGATTCCCAATGGCACTTTCAATCTCAGTCCATTTAGCATCAGTTTCACGATTGACGATAAAAAATATACAGCTCAACTAGCAGAGCCAGCAACAATATCACTAGTAGATGGAAATTTGACTGGAACTGGAGGAAATTTGACAGTTACTAGCAGTTGAATCGGCGATTTAGTAGCTGCAACTATTCAGTCAAACCATGTCTATCACACCCTGATTTAAAATTAGGGTGGATTTTTTCATCTTTCTGCTGAACGAACCCAGTCCCAAGCGACGAGATTTTCTTGTCGAGCGGGCAATAAACCCAGCATTTTTGGAAAGAGCGATCGCATCAATTCGCGTTGCAATACAATCAATTATAGAAATGGTATTAGTTTTATCACCAGATGAATCAGTTAAGTTTAGACAACAGCGGGCAAGTCGTAAAAAGCCATTGACCACTTAAATTATAAACGATTGCGAAGAAATTAAACTTTATTTAAAGTAAATGCAATCATAATAGAGAACACTCATTAACTGAATGGATTAATCATGCTTAGAGACAGCAACCCCGACTTTCTCCGCTCAGTTTCAAGCGACGAATTTCTCCCTCCCATCAGCCGATGGACAACGCTAGGGGGATTGTTTTTAGTCGGTACTTTTGGGGTAGCGGTGATGCTTGCCGCTTATACGAAGTACAACGTTACTGTTAAAGCTGCTGCCGTTGTGCGTCCTACAGGTGAGTTGCGAATTGTGCAAGCGTCAACAGAAGGAACGATTAAAAGCATCTCTGTGAAAGAGAATCAGGTCGTGAAACAGGGGGATGCGATCGCTATCTTGGATAACTCCCAACTCCAGACGAAAAAAAGCCAACTGCAAGGTAATATCCAGAACAACCAACAGCAACTGAGTCAAATCGCGGCTCAAATCAGCGCCCTGGACAGCCAGCAAAAGGCGGAGTGGAACTTGATGAATCGCAACAGTGCCTCAGCTCAAGCGGATCTGGGTCGCAACCAACGAGACTATCAAGAGAAACAAATTACAACTAAGGCAGAAGTGCAAGAAGCGCAGGCATCTGTGGACTTAGCAAGGGCGCAGATGAATCAATATCAACAGCTAGCAAATACAGGTGCGATCGCTCAACTGCAAATCAAGGAAAAAGAAGAAGCTTTCAAAGCCGCTCAAGCGAGACTGCAACGGGCAAAAGCCACGCTCAATCCTAGTGGGGCACCCGTAGCAATTGCCAATGAGCGAATCGCTCAAGAAAGAGCCAAGGGTGAATCTACCTTAGCGACGTTGAACAAAGAACGAAAAACCCTAATTCAGCGTCAAATTGAAATCCAAAATCAACTTAACGGTGACGCCCGCGAACTCAAACAAATCGGGATGGAACTGCAAAAAAGCGTGATTCGCGCCCCAGCATCTGGCACCATTCTCAAACTAGAACTGCGAAATGCCTCTCAGGTGGTGCGTCCAGCGGAACCGATTGCCCAAATTGCTCCCAGCAACACGCCAATCGTCGTGAAAGCGCGGGTGGCGGCTCAGGATATTGGGAAAGTTGCTTTGGGGCAAAAGGTACAAATGCGGGTTTCTGCCTATCCTTATCCTGATTATGGAACCCTCACCGGAAAAGTGAGCGCGATCGCTCCTGATGCGATCGCCCCTGAAAGTAACAACGCCAACGCCCCTGTGGTTGCGCCCTCCTACGAAGTAACCATCCAGCCAGAAAAAACAAATCTGATCAAAGGCGATCGCCCCTATCCGATTCAACCAGGGATGGAAATTGCCGCAGAGATTATTTCTAGAGAAGAAACCGTACTGACATTTATGCTTAGAAAGGCAAGGCTGCTCACCGATTTGTAATTAGACGGCTAGCACTGATGACTTGCTAATTATCCTTGAGTTGCTGTTCGAGAATGCGCGTTGTTTTCTACAATCAAAGAGATAGTTTCGCTAAACAATTGAATTGCCATGAACTTGCCGCTGGGTCGCCTGTCATTTTATCAGGAAATTAATCAGCCAGATGAGCAAATTAATCTGGCAAAAGCTGCTCTGGACATTGCTCAGGAAGAATATCCAGACCTCGACCCGGATGAATACCTCAATGCCCTCGATACAATGGCAGCGGAGGTACAAGAACGCCTACCTGCCCAACGGTATCCCCTGCGGGTGATTCAAACTATCAATCGATATCTTTACGACGACTTAGGTTTTACTGGAAATAACCAGAACTATTACGATCCCCGCAATAGCTTTTTAAATGATGTAATTGACCGGCGCACTGGCATCCCCATCGCTCTATCGTTAGTTTATTTAGAGATTGCACGACGCATTGATTTTCCGATGGTTGGGGTGGGGATGCCGGGACATTTCCTGATTCGCCCGCAGTTTGAGAATGTGGGAATCTTCGTGGATGCCTTCCATCGCGGTGAGATTCTGTTTGAGCAAGATTGCAGAGATAGACTTGCGAAGATTTACCAGCAATCTGTGCAACTGCAAGCGACTTTCGTAGAACCCGTGAGTTCTCGGCGCTTTTTGACCCGGATGCTGACGAATCTGAAAATGATTTATCTGAACCAGCAGGAGTTGCCAAAAGCGCTTGCCACAGTGGAACGGATTTTGCTATTGTTCCCAGATGCACCGATGGAATTGCGCGATCGCGGTCTTCTCTACTTCCAAATGGGGCGCTGGGCAGAGGCATCCCAAGATTTAAACATTTATCTGGCGATACTTCCCAATGCGGAGGATGCTGGCGTGATTCGCCAGTTACTGACACAAATAGAACAAGATATCTATTAGCGATCCATCTCCTCTGCTACTCGTTTGAGCCGTCGCAATTGAGCTTGCATATCGGCTTTCGTCCAGGCGGCGGCGAAGGTATTAAAACCCCAACGCACTAAGGGACTGGGAATTTCAAACTCGAAGCGATTCAGCAGGCGCGTGCCCTTTCCCGTTGCCTCTGGCTGACATTCCCAGCGATCGCGTCCTTTAAAAAATCCTTCAAATCCCCAGACAATTAGCCCCGGTTCTCGCTTTACAACTACCGTTTCCAGAGTTGGTTGCCATAGGGGAATTTGAATAATAAACCGACTTTGACTCCCCACATCCGTTCGCCACTCTCCGACTGGTTCGCACCGCAACGCCGGATTCAGCCATTGATGCATCAAGGCATTGTCGGTAATGCAGCGCTCAACCACCGTTGCACTGGCATTGATTTGGATAGATTGCTCGAAAACTTCAGTAGGGGACATAATATACAGCTTACTGGGAGTAAACGCTACAGAAACGCAAATCGGGAAGCACCGCTAAAAATCGCAAATATCCGACTTTTTCGGCTTATTTATCTATAAAGATAGATTGAAAACTGAGAACGTTGGTCTATATCTATCTCATCCTGTCTTAGTCGGTTTTTGATTCTCCAATGCAGCAGCTAGAGAATTTAGCAGCGTGTAGGATAAGTCTTGGCGATTCCTGCTAAGCAGCGTAACTTTTTGTATATTTGCCCATCTGACGTTAACTTAGAACACCATGAATGGAACTTGGCAAGGAATTACACTCACTCTCTTTCGAGAGGTGCCACTCAGGTTGAACGGGTTGTTAGCGCAGAATACACCCATACCGGCGGCTGAACCCGCTCCTGCAACGAATAATTTTTCGTTTGACAATATTTTCTCAAGCCTTGGACTCAATCTAGGCAGTTCGCTAGTGGATCTGATTAAGGCGATCCTAGCGTTAGTGGCTGGCTTGCTCGTGGCGTCACTAGCGGCGGCGGCGGTGCGAGGACTGCTGAATCGCACGAACATCGATAATCGTTTAGCAGCTTGGATTACGGGTCGCCAAGGGGCTGAAGAAGGACCACCTGTGGAGAAATGGATCTCCAGCGTGGTGTTTTGGCTGATTATGCTCTTTGCCATCGTTGCTAGTTTACAGACTTTAAAACTAACAGCGGTGGCTGGCCCTCTTAACAGTCTGTTAGAGCAAGTTACTCAGTTCATCCCCAAACTGGTCAGTGCAGCGGTTCTTGTAGGAATTGCCTGGGTACTGGCAACTTTGACAAAGCTAGTGGTGACGCGGGGACTGCGGGCGCTGCGATTAGACGAACGGTTGGGCGAGCAAGCGGGGAGTACGACCCCAACGACAAACCAGTATTCTCTGAGCGACACCTTAGGCAACGCCCTGTACTGGTTCATCTTTTTGCTATTTCTGCCGCTGATCTTAGATGCCCTACAGCTACAGCAGGCACTCGGTCCGGTTAATAACCTGCTGGATCAAATTTTGGCAGCAGTACCCAAGATTCTGACGGCTATTGTCATCGGTGCAGCGGGATGGTTGCTGGCGCAGGTGGTGCGGCGGATTGTCACGAATCTGCTGACAGCAACCGGAACGGATCGGTTGGGTGCGAGGTTTGGAATTTCACGGGCAACCGGCGGACAGACGCTCTCCTGGCTAATCGGGACAGTTGTCTTTGTTCTGATTTTAATTCCGACCGCGATCGCTGCTCTGAATGCTTTGGGAATTGCGGCAATTTCGGTTCCGGCGATCGCCATGTTGACCCAAATTCTCAACGCGATTCCGCTAATCTTTACAGCGGCGTTGATTCTAGGCATCGCTTATGTGGTTGGACACTTTGTTTCAGAGTTAGTGACCAACATCCTCACCAGCATCGGATTCAACAATATTTTCTACTGGCTGGGACTCCAACCTAGACCTTACACCCGCGCCACGCCAATTCTACCTCCGGCTCCAGAGGCACAGATGCCGCCTCCCGGACAACAAACCGTCCTTCAGGAACCTACGCCTCCCACCCGCACGCCGTCAGAACTCGCCGGGATTGTGGTATTGGTTGGTATCATGCTGTTTGCGACAGTAGCAGCAACCAACATTCTGCAAATTCCGGCGCTGACTCTCCTGGTAAGTGGCATTGTGGTGATCTTAGGTCGCATTCTCGCCGGTTTGGTGGTGTTTGCGATTGGTCTGTATCTTGCTAACCTCGCCTTTAACTTGATTACCAGTTCCGGTACTCGCCAATCGCGGATACTCGGACAAACTGCTCGGATTGCGATTATCGCCCTCGTTTCAGCAATGGCGCTGCAACAGATGGGAATTGCTAGCGATATCGTTAACTTAGCTTTTGGACTGCTACTGGGAGCGATCGCCGTTGCGATCGCGCTTGCTTTCGGTTTGGGTAGCCGCGATGTTGCGGCTGGGCAAGTCCGAGAATGGCTGGCATCATTTAAAGAAGATAAAACGCCTCGCACATAACACGTTTTCTCGGTCAGTTAAACAAGGGTGGGCATCTGTGTCCGCCCTTTTCAGTCAAAGTTAGATGGGTTGTAGAAGACTGGCGGCAATCGCAATACATATAGCGGGAAATTCTTCATATTTAACTTGATGGTGTGCTAAAGCGATCGCTCTAACTATCCGAGGAGACAGGAAATGATATTTATAGAGCCTCTGGATTTGAGCCAAGTGAAATGGTTTCGCCGTCAGCTCAAAGCTTGGGCAAAGCAGCACCTCCGGGATTTCCCGTGGCGTCGCACAAAAGATCCTTACGCCATCTTCGTGGCATTCCTGCTGCAAAAGACGAATGCGGCTTTAGTCGCACCCATCTACCAGGCGTTTATCGAGCGATACCCGACGCTGCACAACCTTGCCGCCGCACCAGTAGAAGAAGTTACCAGCTTCTTGCAACCCCTGGGGCTTTCTTTTAGAGCCGAGCGACTGCGCCAGTCAATGCAACTCATCCTCGAACAGGATGTAGGAAACATCCCCAATAGCGAAACCGAGTTGCTCCGGCTTCCGGGAGTCGGCAAGTACACGGCGCGGTCTATCTGTGCCAATGCCTTTGGACAGCCTCTCGCCGTACTCGATACCAACGTTGCCCGGATTTTGGAGCGCTTTTTTGGATTGCAGGGCGGTCGGGTGAAAGGGCGGGATCGGCTGCTCTGGGAGGCGGCAGAACAGGCAGCACCGACAACGCAAGTGGGAACGTGGAACTTAGCGCTTTTGGACTTTGGGGCGGCCGTTTGCACAGCTAGAAATCCTCGCTGTGTTGAGTGTCCGCTACGACAACAATGCAATTACCTTGCCCAAGCATCTAGCGCCTCATAGTGCAAAGGCTACAATTGTCGTCAATCGTTAGATCGGAAACTCGGTTTGTTCAAAGTTGCCGAGTTTTTTATTTTGTATGCTAACTCTATGCTAAAAAAATTGCGATCGCTCTAATACCTTAACGCTACTTGCTCTTTATATAGAGCGATCGCGCCATGTTACAAAAGCTTTTTGGAAATTTTAACTACTCGGCACAAAGCCACGCGCTCCTCACCTCTAAATCACTTATTTTACTTATCCGCCTATAAAGGTGTGTTTTCCTGAAACTCGCGCAGAGGACATTGTCCTCTGCGCTCCAACCACTTACTTTTAACAAGCATTTGGTTAGACCAATACATTCACATAATATGGCTTTATTATGCACAAAGCAAGTAGTTAATTATAAGTATATTTGATCGAAATTAAGCAAAAGATCAGTGAAACTGATCGATGTATTTAAAAGTGAGTTAGATGAATTTAACTAACTTTAAAAAGTTCTAGCGATCGCTTGTTTTGAAAAAGAGCGATCGCTTGTTTTAACTCACTAACTTTGCACTCAACTCATGCTTAATCCGATTCAAAATTGAGGCTTCATCCAGCGAAGTCAGAATGCGACTCACCACGGCTTTTGGCCCATCTGGCCCCCAAGAAGCGCCATTCGCCAAGTAAGTTTTGGTGACTTGTCCAATCCCATAAGAAGAGACACCAGAAACACCCGCCTGAGTTACAGCAACTGATAGATAGGGACCTAAAGACGCCCCGCCAGTTGCGGGTGCTGAGAGTCCTAACAGACTTTTCAGGGAACTAAGTCCCAAAGTCGCCAAGAGTTCGCTGGCACTAATTCCGCCCATACTAATCGCAATTTTTTGTAGCAGACCCACCGCTCCAGGCTGGGTCATGGGGATGCCGTAGAGTTTAGATAAAGTGAGAATCATTGCCACATCGATAACGGCACCGCTGAGGAGATCGACAACAGTGACAGGGTTGAGAGCGATCGCCACTGCCTTCGTCATCACCCCTTTCCAGATAATCTGATTCGCACTTTCATCGCGAATCTGCATCTTCCTAGCAATCAGCTGTTCGTTCACATCATCGGCATAAAGCATGGTGTTGAGCGCCACCAGAGACTTGCCTTCCCGGTGCAAAATTTCCAGAATTTTCAGCTTCAAATCCAGAACTTGGGGCGTTCCCAGTCGTCGCTGCACTGCCCTCGTTCCGTCAGGACGGCGAACCGCCTGCGCCACCAGGGGAGAGGCAGCAACCATGACAATTTCATCCGGTGAGAGCAATTCCCGCACCCGTTCATCTCGGATTTTGCGGTAAATCGCCATCCGGTCGGCATCCGGATACTGGTCAATTTTGTTAAATACCAGCAACATCGGTTTACCGACTTCCCGCAATTGCGACAGCGCCTCGTATTCCACCTTGTTCATATCGCCAGAAATGACAAACAGCAGCAAGTCTGCCTGTCTGGCAACTTGTCTGGCTAAGGTTTCGCGGGTTTCTCCGTCTACTTCATCAATTCCAGGGGTGTCAATTAGCTCAATTTGGGAATTGCCAGCACTCGGCAGCGTGACTCGCAGGATATCGCTCACGCTTCCCGCCTGATTCTCCTGAGTCAGTTGCCAGCTGGCACCTTGATGGGTGCGGGTGACGCCATGAAGCGGGCCTGTTTCAAAGACGTTCTGACCTAATAAGGCATTCAGTACCGAAGATTTGCCCCGTCCTACCATCCCAAAGGCGGCAATCTGGACGACTGAGCGATCTAACTTCTCCAGCATCGTTGCCAAATCGTTAATCTCAGACTCCAGTCCCGTCCGCTCTTGAGGAGTTAGATCTAGATTATCCACCAAGTCTCGCAGAGCATTTTGCGCCTTTTTGTAATTCAGTTCGGCTTGGATGTCATCAAAGCTCAAAATGGCGTTGTCTAGTTCCCGATCCAAATCTGTTGCGTTCGGGGTTTGTAAAGGGAACTGGCTGGCATTTGGGGTTCGGTCAGACGATAAACGACTCAAAATTGCACCTTTTGTCCTCAGATGTTACTCTTCTTTCATCCTAGTCATTACCTATCTAGTCTGGCACTTCCATATCCAGAGGGAGATTTTGACACGCTTCGCGCCAGCTTAGTATCAGCTGCGAGAATGATGTTATCTCGAAGGCGATCGCCATAAGTTTAGTATTGTTGCTGCTAAAGGTATTTGATCGGCACAGCGATTGTGAGTTCTAAGCGTTTACCTCAAACCACTGCCTACGTCCGAATTACCCATCTTTCCTGGCAACGGGGCTTTCTGGCAGGGGAAGTCACGGCGGCGGAATATGAATGGCAGTTCCAGTGGTGTTTCCGACAGGGTCAATTGTCGGTGACACCTTCTTTGGGACGCGCTTTAATTCAGGAACCTCTGGGTCGATTTTTAGAACAGAAAGATTACCAGCTAGAGCCTGGAGGGGACTATGCGTTTACAATCAGGGCAGAATTGTAGAGAATTAAAAATTAAAAATGCTTGCATTAAAAATTGAATAATTTCCTCTGGGTCGATTTTTAGAACCGAAAGATTACCAGCTAGAGCCTGGAGGGGACGTAGAGAATTAAAAATTAAAAATGCTTGCATTAAAAATTGAATAATTTAATTTTTAATTGTTCATGTATCTTTCGATGAGGAGGATGGCAACAATGTCATCTATCGGTCGGGGTAGAGTCCGCATTCCTTGAGGAATCAGGCGTCCTAAACCTTGGGGAGGGTACATTTGCCAATAGCGATCGCGTGCTTCCAAGGTACTGTAGCGCTCATCTACCAGGACAATCGGCACCGATGTTGGGAACTCTTGCTGAAGTTTCTTTTTCCAACTTTTGGAAGTGGTTTGATCGCCCATCACCAGAGTATCGATAGGGAATTGTTGCCATAAGGTTTGAATAGTAGCGATCGCTGCTTCTGCTGGTACAACCTGGTGGTAATGCAGAGAATTGTCTTTCCCCATTACGGCTAAACCACACTTATCGCGCCCTGGATCGAACCCTAAAATCATCTGAATTGACTAATGGTTAATTGCGATTAGTCATCAACTCATGATTAATGACTAATAACTAATAGCTTACAGCCTCACCACAACTTCTCCATCTTCAACCGCCTCCAGATTTAATTTCATTGGTCCTGCAATATAGGCGTCCTCTGCCACGACTGCTTTGAGAGAAATCGGCTTATTGTGCTTTTTCAACTGCTCGATAAAGCGAATCAAGCTAACAATTCGATTGTCGCCAACCTGAACTGTATCACCCAAAATCCCCGCACGGCTGGCTCGGAACTGGGATGCTCCAAGCAGCAGGTCAATCCGCTGCCGAATTTGCTGGTCGGTCATGTTTGAAGGATCGGCAGATGTAGCAGCAACGACATCACCAGCGCGGAATACAACTTGATTAGGCGCGGCGTCTGCAAAGACTTGTACCTGCTTTTCTCCTTGGACATAGTTACCAGCCGAAAAAACTCGCACGACATAGTTTCGACCATCTTGAATCTGGTCGATCAGTTGCTCTACCTGTGCCTCTGTAATTTGCACGACCCGTTCATTCACCACCTTGTTGACACCGGGTCGAGTTGCTTTGATCGCTGTCCGATTCGCTTCTCGTAACAGTTGCTCGACGACCTGTCGGGCTGCGGCTGGATCGACAATGCGAAAAACGCCAGCAGCCAGAACCTGACCGCGCAGGAGCGCTAGACTACCCTGACGCAAGGTTTGATAGGACTGGTAATATCGTTCTAAGGTTGCCACTTCCTGCTCTAGGGAAGCTTGTTGTTTTTCGAGTTCTTTGAGGCGAGTTTCACGCTGGGCAATCACCTCATCTCGTCCAGAAATTTTCTCGTCAAGTAGAGACAGGGCTTTGTCTCGCTGGACAATTTGCTCATCGCGATCGCTTAGGCTCTTCCTAAAGGCAGCAAGTTTCTCATCAAGTTGGACAAGGGCTTGATCCCGCTGGACAATTTGCTCGTCGCGTTGGCTAATCGCTCGGTCTTGCTGGGCAATTTTTTGGTCGCGCTGAGTCACTTTCGCTTTAAATTCAGTAATTTCAGCTCTGACTTGATTTCGCTGCTGGAGCAGTTCTTGGCGTTCTGCTTGAAGTTGTTGGATTTCAGAACGTAGCGTCTTCGCTTGTCCAGAGACAGATGCGAGCTGTTTTTGGGTTTGCTGAAAGCTGCTGGCAACCCGACTCAGTTCGCTTTGAGTTTGATTCAGTTGCGCCTCTGTCTGACCTTGTTTAGCCAGCGCGGCTGCCAAAGACCGATTAATCGCATCTAAGCGCTGCTGGGCAACCGATTGCTGGGTGCGAGCTTGAGCGAGTTCGTTCTCAACTCGCTCTTTTTGGGCGACGGTTTTGGCAAGTTCGCTTTCGGTCTTCCGTTTCTGCTCGTTCGCTTTGGCAATATCTTTACTCGCTGTTTTGAGTTTTTTCTGCACTTCTTGGAGTCTAAAAACTCCAATCCGCAATTGTTCGCTTGTCGCAAAGATGATCGTCAGTGTTGAGGCAGAAATCGTTAGACCCGTTAGAATTGTTACCAAAACAGCTGTTTTGCGGGGACGCAGATTGAACAACGACAGCCGTGCTTTTCCCACGCGCGTGCCAATGCGATCGCCTACCGTTGCGATGACGCTTCCCAACACTAAAATAGACAAAATCAGGAAGAGCGCACTGTCGGTCATTGTCTGCTACAGTCATTCCAGTTACAGCCTATCGCATAGCAGGCTAGAGAAAGAGTTAACAGGAATTAAAGATCGAAGCTGAAATCGGCAAGGTTAAAGGTTGGAAGGTTGAAAAACTATCAGCTTAAAAACTGGCAACTTTTAACTGAAGTCTAGGCTAAATGTTAAAACCCGATAACCTGCTAAGCTACCATGTCGCTTCAACCTACAACCTGACTAGAGCCTCTGGCTGTTTTCAAGTAAACTGCTGACTCAGTGTAACTGGGTTGTGTACCGTAATTTTTTTCTTGTGGATAGAAATCATTTCTTTCTCCCGCAAATCTCCTAGTAAGCGGGTGACTGTCACCCTGGTGGAGCCAATTGCTTCAGCGATCGCTTGGTGAGAAAGCTTCAGATCGATCGTAATTCCATTGGCGCTAGGTACACCAAAATCGCGGCACAATATCAACAGAAAACTCACCAAGCGCGATCCCATATCTCGGTGAGCTAATGTCTCAATCATCATTTCTGTTTGCAAAATGCGCGAAGAAAGCCCTCGCAGCATCAACATCGATAGCTCTGGATTATCCTTGAGTGATTGCTCTACCTGATCGATCGGTGCCGAAAGCAGCTCCACTGGCGTAAATGCTACGGCGTGATAAAACCGATCCGAACGATGCCCCGTAATTAAGGACAATACCCCAAAAACGCTGTTTTCTCGCAGCAGCGCCACGGTAATTTCTTCCCCGGCTTCATACACGCGAGACAGCTTGACTGCACCTTTGAGCAAAAAGTATACACGTTCAGCCGGGTCTCCTGGGAAAAAGATCGTCTTGCCCCGCTCAAAAGTTTCCACCACTGGTGGAAACGCTCCACCTCCCAATTGACGGAATACAGCTGCTAGCGGTCTATCTTGCGTCACTACCACTTCCTTTTTCCTAAATGCTGCCCTACAGACTTCTGCAACTTACTGTCGGAGGAACTTTAACCATAGCAAAACAACTATGAGAGTTTTCTGACATTAGACACAGATAAACTGACTTCCCGGCGGTTTTTGTGCTATTTGATACATAATTTTAAAGTAGTCTCCCTTGCCACGTTCTTCAGTTCTCTCACTGCTCAGGGCAAGTAAGATTGTTACGGAAAATGTTGATATCTTGACAGGATCTGCGCCATCGGGTGTGATGCATTGTGAGTAGGGAGGCATGGCCCTTACCCGTACTGGACAGTCTCGCTCCGGGCGATCGCGATCTTGAATACTCCCCTAAATCGGATATCCTCTAATATTGCCTTCAAAATCGACATCCATGCTAGATTTAACCGGAAAAAACGCCCTTGTCACTGGCATTGCCAACAATCGATCGATCGCCTGGGGCATTGCTCAGCAACTGCACCAAGCGGGTGCGAATCTAGGAGTTACTTACCTGCCGGACGACCGAGGTCGCTTTGAAAAAAAAGTGGCAGAGTTGGTAGAACCCCTAAACCCCAGCTTGTTTTTACCCTGCGATGTCCAGAATGAGACCCAAATTCAGTCTGCATTTGACGCTATCCGCGACAAGTGGGGCAAGCTAGACATCCTGATCCATTGTCTTGCCTTTGCGAACAAGGAAGATTTATCAGGTGATTTTAGCAACACTACACGGGCTGGCTTCACTCAGGCTTTGGAAATTAGTACCTATTCGCTGGTACAACTTGCAGCGTCAGCAAAACCGCTGATGACAGAAGGCGGTAGTATTGTCACGCTGACTTATCTAGGCGGCGTTAAGGTGATTCCCAACTACAACGTTATGGGAATTGCTAAGTCTGGGTTGGAAATGAGTGTCCGTTACTTGGCATCTGAACTAGGACCGCAGAATATTCGCGTGAATGCGATCTCGGCGGGTCCCATCCGCACTCTGGCATCGTCGGCGGTGGGTGGCATTCTGGATATGATCCATCACGTTGAGGAAGTAGCACCGCTGCGACGTACTGTAACTCAGCGAGAAGTGGGAAATGCGGCTGCTTTCTTGTGTAGCGATTTGGCAAGTGGCATTACAGGTCAGGTGCTGTATGTCGATGCTGGATACGAGATTATGGGGATGTAGAAAGAATTAAAAATTAAAAATTAAAAATTAAAAAAGAAAGATTCTTCTAATTTTTAATTTTTAATTTTGCATTTTTAATTTCGGTAACGTAGGATAATAAACTTAACTTTATTTTCTTGAGTGAGCATCTGCGATGCAGGCACGCGATCGCCAATTTCCACCTTCTCAAAGCATTGAACAGCTTTTGTCTCCTCGCATGGCAAGGGTTCCGCGCAAGACGGGCGAAACGGATGTCATCGTCACCGTCAAATTAGACGGGAATGGAACTTGCAACGCCAAAACCGGCATTCCGTTTTTAGACCATATGCTGCATCAAATCGCCTCTCACAGCTTGATTGATTTGGATGTAGCCGCGACGGGAGATTTGGAAATTGATGACCACCATACCAATGAAGATGTGGGAATTACCCTAGGAATGGCGTTGCATCAAGCACTGGGCGATCGCAAAGGCATTGTCCGGTTTGGTAATTTCCTCGCCCCTCTAGATGAAGCGTTGGTTCAGGTAGCGTTAGACTTTTCCGGACGCCCCCACATAAGCTATGGCTTGCAGATTCCCACGCAGCGAGTCGGGACTTATGACACCCAGCTGGTGCGGGAATTTTTTGTGGCGGTGGTAAATCACAGCCAGATGACGTTGCACATCCGCCAACTGGATGGAATTAATTCGCACCACATTATTGAAGCGACGTTCAAAGCGTTTGCGCGATCGCTTCGCATGGCAATCGAAATCGATCCCCGCCGTGGCGCTACGATCCCCAGTTCTAAAGGCGTGTTATAGGTTTTCTCGCAGATACACACCGATAAAGGCAGCAACAGTCGGGACAATACCCACCCGACTCTCGCTTCACTCTCCTGAAGTCTCCGCTACCGCTAGTTAGACTCATCACATCTTGCACCAAGCCCTGAGAATGGAATTCTGGGGCTATTGCATTCCAAGTCCGCCGACCTTGGCTTACCGCAAATCAAGGGTTTTGTAACCTGCGTAGGCGGCAGGTGCGAGTTTGTGTAGCTGCGGTTTCAACCGCCAGGTGCAAGATGTGAGACTCTCAATTTTCCTCTATTTTTCAGAGTAGGAGGACTCATTGGAGAGGATTACGGATATAGCCATACTTATTACCAACTTTGACTTTTGATAGCCCTTGCGAAAAAGATCGAGCGCTATCAAATTGGGGCTTAATTACGAATTTGCCACTCTTATTGATATAGCCCCATTTGTCGCCATTCTTTACTGCTGCTAGGTCTTCGGAAAAGTTATAAATGTTATCAAATTGTGGGGGAATGACAACATTGCTTGCCCGATCAATATAGCCCACCTTATTGTCTATCGCTATCCCTGCCAGTCCTTGGGAAAAGTCCCCAGCCCAATCAAATTGCAGTAGAATGACAATATCTCCCGTTTTGTCAAGATAGCCCCATTTATTATTACTGGATATCACGGCTAGTCCTTCAGAAAAAAACTTAGCTTCATCAAACTCCAACGGAATGATAACGTCGCCCCGATTATCGATATAGCCCCATTTGTTGTCTTTTTTGACCGGCGCAAGTCCTAGGGCTGACGCACTGCGATCGCTAATCGAAAAAGATTCAGCTTCATCAAATTGGGGCTGAATGACGAAGTTGCCTTTCTTGTCGATATAGCCCCACTTTTTCCCGATTTCTACCGCCGCAAGCTCTAGGGCAGACGCACTGCGATCGCTAATATAAAAAGCTTTAGCTTCATCAAATTGTGGTTTAATTATAAAGTTGCCACTCTTATCGATATATCCCCACTTGTCATCTATCTTTACCGCTGCCAGCCCTTGAGAAAAAGCCTTAACTAAATCAAATTGTGATTTAATTACCAAGTTGCCACTTTTGTCGATATAGCCCCACTTGTTCTCCATTTTGACTGGCGCTAGCCCTTGGAAAAAAGACTCGGCATTATCAAATTGCGGTTTGATTGCGAAGTTGCCATTCTGATCAAGATAGCCCCATTTGCCGTCTATTTTGACCGCTGCTAGCTCTTCTGAAAATGAATCAGCCCAGCTAAATTTAAGCGGGATAGCTATTTGCGGATTATGGGCTTTCCCAGTTGCATCAGAATTTATTTGAGAAGTCCGAAAAGTTGATATTGCTTCACATCCAGAAATTGGAGCGATCGCTAATCCAAACAGGAGGCTAGCAGCCGCGACAAGCAATCTGTTGTGAGTGGCAATTTTCATAAAAATTCCCTATCTAATAGCAGCCAAAATTTGAGTAATAAATATTTATTAATGATCCTAGTATATTTTCTTCAGTCTATCGGTATAATCTCAGAGGGTTGTGGGGGAGAACGCGACAGCGAAGGTAGAGGTTAAGCAACCTGACCTGCTATGAGAAACCGCTGGATTTGAGACCCTTGATTCCCTCAGTCTGAGAGTCCAATTTTCAAGTTAGATGCTGCAAGACCCCGCGATTCGTCATCCCATTGCCATCAGTTTAGGAGCGATCGCCGGAGCATTGAGTCGTTACTATCTCACCCTCTGGTTTGCCCAACGCTTCGGCACCAGTTTTCCCTACGGCACCTTTTTTATCAACCTTACGGGTTGCTTTGGTATGGGTTTTTTTGTCACTCTGACCTTAGAACGGGTGGCGAATATTCCCCTTGATGTGCGGTTGATGGTGACGACTGGCTTTTTAGGAGCTTACACAACTTTCTCAACTTATGGCTTAGAAACATATACTCTACTGCGCGATCGCAGTTATGCCGCCGTCGGTATTTACTGGGCAGCGAGCGCCATACTCGGAATTATCAGCGTTCAGCTAGGCACGCTTCTAGCTCGGTTCGGGAGGTAGAAAAAACACCATGACTGCTAAACGCCATCCCCAGAGTCTTCAGTTCTAGATACTTGGAGACTAGACTGGTACAGGAAAAATATCAACGATTGATTAAATGGGGCGGTTGGCTCCCATTTGTGCTGCATTTACTCCTAAATCGCGCAAAAATATCCGTACCAATGCCCTTTAGACTAAAAGCAGCAACAAACTTAACACTGGATTAAGAGGGTCTACTTTGACTGACACCAATACTCCCTTCCAGACAGTCTCGCGCAGTGAACTCCGGCAGCTCGTCCGAACGCAGCTGCAAATGCTGCTTGAGGCGGAAGACCTTCAGGGGGCAAAATCGATACTTGTGCCGGTGCAACCAGCGGACATTGCAGAAGCAATTGAAGGGTTGCCAGAGGCGATGCAAGCTATCGCCTTTCGTTTGCTCTCCAAAGATGAGGCGATCGAAGTTTATGAATATCTCGACTCCAGCGTGCAGCAGGCGCTAATCGAGGAATTCCGGCGGCAGGAAGTTCTGGACATTGTTGATAAAATGTCGCCAGATGACCGGGCACGACTATTTGATGAGCTGCCCGCTACAGTTGTCCGTCGTCTGCTCGAACAGCTCAGCCCCGCCGAACGCCAAGCGACAGCGCAGTTGTTGGGTTACGAGGCGGGTACTGCTGGACGACTGATGACACCAGAGTATATCTCTTTGAAAGAAAACATGACGGTGGCGCAAACGCTGGAGCGAATTCGCAGTTTAGCCCATGCCACGGAGATTATTTATTACCTTTATATTACGGATGCCGCCCGTCACTTGACAGGCATTTTATCCTTACGCGACTTGGTAATCGCTCATCCCGATCAGAAGATTGGGGAAATTATGACCCGCGATGTGGTGTGCGTTTATACCAGCGATGACCAGGAAGAAGTGGCGCGGCTGATCGGGCGCTATGACTTTCTCGCCGTCCCGGTGGTAGACCGGGAGAAACGTTTGGTGGGCATTGTCACCGTTGATGACGTGATTGACATCATAGAACAAGAAACGACGGAGGATATTTACAAACAGGGCGGTCTCCAGTCGGGGGGCGACAATTATTTCCAAACGGATTTACTCACGGTGGCTCGCAAGCGCGTAGTCTGGTTGTTCGTTTTGCTACTGACCAATACTGTCACTGGCACGATTATCAAAGCGGAAGAGGAAATTCTTAGGCAGGTGGTGTCGCTGGCGGCGTTTATTCCCTTGCTAACTGGCACTGGCGGCAATGTAGGTTCTCAATCATCGACAGTGGTGATTAGGGGCTTGAATACCGAAGAACTTCGAGAAATGGGGCCAGTACAGGTGGTGGTGCGAGAAGCGATCGCTGGGGCACTCCTGGGAGTGATGTTAGGCACTGTGGCAACGTTATGGGCTTTCTGGCTCCTGAATGGAGATTGGGCAGTCTCGCTTGCTGTGGGGATTAGTTTGGTGGCTATCTCGATTTTGGCATCGATTGCTGGTTCCGGTCTTCCGTTCATCTTCCGCGCCGTCGGGTTAGACCCGGCTTTGATGTCAGCGCCGTTTATTACAACGGCGGTTGATGTATTGGGCGTGCTGATTTACTTTAATTTGGCGCGGCTAATTTTGAAGTTGTAGAAGTAGCGAGTAAATGGGTGTCAGCAAGATCGGCAAGTCATCAGTAGGTGAGATCAAATCCGCTTGCTGAACCAGCGCCTTCCCGTTCGCTTAGCGTGCCGGAAGCGCATAGAACTGCACCTCGCCGCTGGCAAAGAGGGTTTGGGGATGAGGTTCCAAATGATGGCTATTCAAACGGATTTGATATGCGTGGAATTAAACGTTTCGGATAACTTTTCGCTTCTACAATTCTGTTGCTGTATCTGGAGCAACAATTTCCCCTTCCATACTCATTAAGGCGTCTTGATCGGTAATCAAATCACTCAACTCATGAAAAGTGACGCCCATATCGTCACAAGCTTTCTTCAGTTCTCGCTTAAAGGTGCCTAAATCCTCACCATAGCCAGACAGATGAGCCGCAGTTTCAACTCCCTGTTTTGCATTTGCTTTAGCACAATCAACCAGCTCTAAACCTTTGAGAGGTGTGGGTGAGGTCATAAGTAGTTTTGTTTCTTTAGTTGTATTATTTGCAGCATACTGAGATTTGCTCCAGAGACTAATCCTTCTGGAGTTAGAAAATCGAGGGAATTCAAATGCTTTTAGCGATGGTGCCAATATTTACAGACAGCATGGGCGAGGGTGACGACGCCGATAATAATGGCAGATTCATCCACCTCAAATTGGGGATGGTGCAGCGGGTAGTTTTTTCTGTCCGGGTATCCCACGCCCAGCCGGAACATCGTACCAGGAGCGTGTTCCAAGTACATCGAAAAGTCTTCCGCACCGAGAGAGGGTTCCAGCAAAATTTGGACGCGATCGCTTCCCCACGCTTCTTTGGCAGCTGTTTCCACCAGCTGAGTCAGCGCTGAGTCATTTTGCACAGAAGGGACTCCCCGGCGATAGTTGACTTCGCAGCCAGCACCGTAAGTTTTACAGATATTGCAGACAATCTGCTCGATCCACTGGGGTAAGCTGGCATAAGTTTCCGGATGCAGCGATCGCACAGTTCCCAATAATCGCACATGATCGGCAATCACATTTGGGGCGCGTCCACCCTCGATTTTACCAATCGTTAGCACGACCGGACGCAACGGGTTCTGTGTCCGGCTAATCGCTTGCTGAAGAGAGGCGATCGCTTGCGCCGCAATCCAAATTGCATCAACTGCCTCATGAGGACGCGCCCCGTGCCCAGATTCGCCTGTAATAATAATTTCCAGATCGTCTGCGGCTGCTGTCAAAGCACCGTAACGAATTCCCACCGATCCCGCCGGAATAGAAGGGAAAACGTGAACGCTCATAATCGCGCTGACATTATCCATCACCCCATCTGCAACCATCCACCCAGCTCCTTGGGCTATTTCCTCGGCTGGCTGGAACAGAAAGCGCACATTTCCCGGCAAGGTTTCTCCTAGCTGGGATAGTACCATCGCCGTGCCTAAACCCACTGTGGTGTGGACATCGTGACCGCAGGCGTGCATAATTCCCGGAAGACGCGAGGCATAATCTAAACTGGTGCGTTCTGCAATGGGCAAAGCATCCATATCAGTACGAATTGCCAGCAGTCGCTCATCGATGCCTTGTCCTTTTAATTCTCCAACTACGCCAGTTTTACCCACTGCTTCTTGCGCGTGAAGCCCACAGGAAGACAGTACGCCAGCAACATAGGCAGCAGTTTGGTATTCTTGACCGCTTAGTTCTGGGTGAGCGTGGATATGTCGTCGGATTTCAATCAGGCGAGGCGCTAGTTTTTCAGCAATGTCTTTAATACGGTTCAGCATAAAGTTATGTTAACTCGCACTACAGCCTTAGTTCACCCCCTTTTTATTTTTCTGGGATGTTGCCGAACAGAAGCGATCGCTATCAAGAAGACACAAACCTATAACATTAGCTGTAACCAATAGATTTGTCTTAAGAAACCCATTTTTTTAGAAAACCCGGCTTTCTTTCTAGATATTCGGTTTATTTACGCTAACTTAATTAGTGCATATAAATCTAACGCAAAATAAATTTAAAAATTACTTGGTTTTTATCCCTAATAACCCTGGGATCTGATTGACTGACAAAACTTTAATCGCCGGAAGCGATCGCGCAAATTAAGAGAATCTCCAATAGCTTAATTTAAACTAAAGAATCTGGATCTAACCCCATAGCACGAAGTTGTTCCGCCAAACGTTGGGCGCGTTGTTCGGCAACTTGTGCTTGTTGTTCGGCAACTTGGGCGCGTTCTTCTGGTGTTAAGAATCTTTGCCCAAGATCATCGTACCAGTACAACCACTCCCGCGTTATTCCTTGATAAATTCCCCGTTCTGCGCCAATCGCCAATCCAATTTCTGGTAGCCAAACCGGATTTCCTGGCTGCAACACATATTCACCATCAACCAAGCGATGCACTTCCAAATGCGGCTTTCTGCGACGACGGGAAGAATAAATTACGTAGTACAACACCCCTAAATTCGCATAATCTAGCTTTTTTTGGCTGTATTCTTTCCGATAAGTTTGGGAGACAACCTCCAACACCATAGCGGGGACGCATTCTTCTTCCCAAATCGCATAACTTAAGCGCAGTTCTTCGTCAAAAAACCGCTCGACTCCTAAGCTAAGAAATCCATCTGGTACGATGGCTGGTTTGTCAGGATCGTAGTAAATCCCCATGTCAACGCCAAAGAACCAATCCATGCGATTTGGCCAAGCCATAGCTAGTATAGCTTTCAGCAAACCGGGAATTAAATCTTGCAGTTCATTATCCACAGGTGTTTCGTCAGAGTCGAGTAGTTCTTCGGAAGAAGGAAAATATTTTGGTGACTTGTACTCTAACATGACAGATTTCCCCTGGACTACTAACTCTATGATACGTAGGTGGAGATAAATATTATAATTTGTAGGTAGAGTTGAGTGGTAGCGAAACCCAACTTTTCGGTTTGGGTGAGAGGCAACAACCCTACCTACACAGATTTTTAATCGCAGACTGCAAAAGTCTTTTGTTTGCCATCTACTAAGTATAAAGCCTCAGAACAGTAAGCGAGAGAATCTACATCTAATTGTTTGGGTGGTTCATCGGTCTTACTAACTTTCCACAATTCAATCGCTGGTGTATTGATATAGGTTTTTTCTTCTGGCGATTCCGACTTCAAAGGACTATATTTGCGGTTAGCTAAACCTTTTTCTCCTGCGGGTTTGAAGTCCATTGAAGTGTAAATTACACCGGCTTCTGGCTTCGTGGTGCGCTTGTAATCTTTCACGAGCGATCGCGCAAACTTTTCATTGCCTTGATTCAGCGCGACTTGAAACCGGAAGTCAGCCGTTTCTTCAGCCACTAACAACATGGCATAGTCTTTCAAACCATCTTGATTAAAATCAGCCGAGAAGATGCTGCAAGTAAACTTCTTGTTCGGAGTTTCACTAGACTTAAAGTTGCGAATTGACGGCACAAAATCGGATTCATTGGCGAGGCGGTGTTCGCCTAACGTGGCTTTTACAGGTGGCGGGACTTCGCCTTGACACTGCAAATCTGGTAACTCAGCCACTGTTGATGGAGTTGGGGAATTTGTCGCTGTGGATTGGTTGGAATTCGTTGTAGAAGTACAAGCACCCAACATCAGAACCATTGCCAATAGGGAAAGTTTTTTTATCATCAGTTACTAATTAAATCTGTCTGCTGAAGTAGTGCTTCCAAGGCGCGATCGCGAATTCCGGGGATTTAGGAGGCGACACGCCGTTAACGCCAACCCAACCAACGCAGAAAAGGCACAACCAAGTAGTAACTCACGCCCAGCCAGAAGGCAATGGTGACACCCAAGAGACTGAAAAAACCAAGGCAGTATAAGAAAATCTGCCCGCTAGGTTGAGAAAAAGAGAACAGATGCAACAAAAAATCGGGAGGCAAAGCCAATGCTGCCAGACTGACAAAAAAGCCCGCCGTGCCAGCTGCGGCAACAACGGCGTGAACCAGTTGATGACTCGGCAAACCAAGACCGAGGGTGAGAGGACCAACTGCAACTGCCAGAAATCCCAGCAAAGGCAGCAGCGATGCCTGAGGCGTTGCTGCTTGCCAAACCAACCACCCCAGCCCATAGCCGAAAACGCCCATCAATCCAGCTACCAAACGACGCTTGCGCTGACCAAAACCTCCTGCCTCAGTCAAACCCCAAGCTGTTCCCCACCCAGCGGCGGCAAACAGAAGAATTTGCGCCCCCACTGGCGTTTGGATACTGGAATTAATCTGGGGCAGAACGTGGAAGAAAAAAGCGTTAACGCGATCGCCCAGTGGGGAAAAATAAGCTAACAAAAATCCAGTTATGGTAAATACGCTGGCACCAATTCCGCCGACAAGCATCTCCCAAAGCGTATCCAGGCTAGCTGTCACAACTTTAGCGATCGCTCGAACAACGAAAAGAGTCGTTTGACCGACTAGCGTCACAATAGATGCGATCGCTACCCACAACAGCTTCAGACTATTGAGAGCGATGGTAGCGATCGCATCCGAGAAAGACTGCGGAATCTGACTGGTTCTCGTCTTCATTGAAGAATCCCCACCCAGACGCCGCTGAATTTCCACAGCCGTTGCCGGTCGCTGGCGCACATCAGCCTGCACCATATCATCCAGCAAATCGGCGAAGGCGGGACTCACTGGGACGCAATGACGCCACCGTAACTCTCCGGTCGCTGGATCTTCCAACTCCGGGGGATATCGACCCGTGAGCAAGTGAATCATCGTTTGACCCAACGCATAGAAATCTGCCGCCGGTCCCACAGCACCACCAGAAATCTGCTCTGGCGGACTGTATCCGGGAGAAATCAACCGCGTTGAACTTGCCTCTTGACCCACTTGGACAGTGCCTATCTGTTTCGCCCCGCCAAAATCAATCGCCACCAGTTGCCCGGTTTCTTGGCGCAGCATCAAGTTGGAGGGTTTAATATCTCGGTGAATAATCTGCCGCCGGTGCAACTCTTGTAAAATATCGAGCGCTTGCTCCAGCCAATTCGTCACCAGCGACTCCGGACACCCTTGAGGATAGTGGCGATCTAGGATATCCTGCAATGTCTGACCGTTGATTTTTTCCATTACCAGACAAGGCAGACGCCGGTAAGAGGGATGACCCAAATTCACCACGAAATAGCTATCAGGCTCGACGCTAGGGACACCCGGATGATCCAGACTTGCTAAAACAGATGCTTCTTGCTCAAACAGTTCCTGCGCCTTCGATGAAGATTCCAGCAATACCTTCAGCACCCGGTCTGTTGCCAACTGCAAATCCCAGACTGTATAAATGGCAGCGAACCCCCCAGATCCTAGAGTCTGTAGAGGAATATAGCGATTGTTCAGCTGTAGCGGTGCCCCACAACAGTTGCAAAATTTGTTTCCCCAAGGTTGGGGATAGGGACGCGAACAATCGGGATTAATGCAGTAGGCAGCACTGGTCACAGACTAGAGTCAGATGAAAACACAAGCTCCCTCGATTCTACCCGACGCCTCAGACTAACCGGAAAACCCGCAAGGATAATCTTCACCACCGATAAGTAAATACGATACTATCCAGCCCTTGAGGAACTTTATCTTTGTTGTACAACTGACTGAGTGCTTGATAGGGGCATGGTGATGGTTAAAACGATATCCATTTGGGCGGTATCGGGTGCAATCTAACAATTTAAAGGGTTTAGATCCAAACAAAGCCGGAGAAGCGACTCTCCGGCTTTGTTCTCACTTGTCACGCTCCTTTAATCTATTACCAAAGACTATTTGGGAGAGAGATTGCTAACTGCCTGCCGTTGAATCCATGTCGAATGCAAGTCCTCCTCTACAAAAGCCTTTTTTCCAGTATTTAAATCTTCAGCTATAAGCACTTTGATGGTTGGTAAATAAACCCCATCAACCATTTCATGTCCGTAACCAACTACTTTGCCAGTATGCCCAGTTTTTTGATTAAGAACATCATCCCCTATAGCAAACATGATTGCCATCCTTTTTCTGTGATTCTTTTACTAATTTAATCCATGTTTTTAACTCTTGCTTCTATCAAAAGGAAGGATTAATTATATAAAAAAACATCTAAGTATTAAGCTATTTCGTGCTTTTAAATACAATATATCGTAGTTTTTTTATATTTTTCAACCAAGCTCAATTTTTTGTAGATAAAGTTAAAATTGGAGTATCTGTTACCAATTTTACAATTTGCCGATAATCTAACAAATTGATATTCTCAGTTAACTTACTTTCCCCATGTTACTCCTATGTTGGGGTCTACAGCAAGCACAGACAGCAGAATTACATAAAAATCTCTAATGTAAAATATATACAATATTTATAACCGAAAATACAGTTATAAATCAACAACCTATAATTGTAGACTAAAAAAAATAAATTCATTTAACTAGCAATAGCTATAACCAGAAACGGCGAACCAGTAATAAAAGAGGCAATTAACCTCCAGATAGAAAAGCCTCAATATCTTGCCAATCAAGGGAAACTCTTATTTAGTCAATTAAAAAAATAAAGGCAATTAGCAATCAGATAAAAACTAAAGTCTATTAGAAACTCGACATTATCAGTTCCTTCGGGAAAGTTGTTTTTGTGGCAATTGCAAGTTTTGAGGGGACTTGAACTAAGAATCGACATCAGGAGCAATTCCAAAAAGGGAGGAATAGTTGAAGTGCGCGAACTGGCTTTTTGGAGCGCTTCGCGATCGCCTACTCCATTGTTGTACCGCTTATGAGATACTAAGCAAAAATTATATAATTCATCTGTCTTTAGTAAGAACTTAAAGATTTCACAGCAATGTTGGCATTGCATCGTCAAGCCTTCTACATAGATGACCAGTACTAAAAATTAGCCAGGAAGGAGATTGAGGGTTAGGTTTGCCTGATCGGGGAAAGTATTGAGGCTTTAAGGAACCAAAAAAAAGCAAAAGAGTATAAAAAATAAAACACTGCAAATTTGAAGCTTCGCTAAATCAGTCAATTCGTCGATCGCTTCAGTATTTTTGGGGTCAACTTTGGTATTTATAGTTTCATGTAACTTACCAGGCTGTTGAGTCTAACCCGTGTAATTACCGGGAAATTTGTGACTCTTAGCCTAAATCTAGTGATTCTTCTGAGGAAATTAGTAGCCAACTTGTGGAGTAATAAGGGAAGAACAACAACAGCCTAGAGCTGAGAAGGCTAAACAATGACGACCTACATTACTTTTGAAACCGCGCTACGGATGCTTGAAAACGCCTATTTAGCTTCAGTTATCTTGCTCCTTGCGGCTTCTTACCTGGGTTTGGTAGCGATCGACAAGATTGAAAAAGCTAGCGACAACATCCCGTCACGGTAACTCGGTTCTCATTGAGCAGTTCTGGCTGAGAGTTCTGGCTGAAATAGTTTGACTGTTAAAAGTACGCATCTAGCACTCGCGTCACACTCAACCAAGCTGCGAATTGAAGTTGACAGACTTCCGGAATCATCAGCATCAATCGTGTAGGACAAGCAAATACCTGCTATCCCTCTCAGGAGTAGACTGCGATGAGTTTGTTCGACAAAGTATTCAATACTCAGAACAGTACTCAGAACAGTACTCAGAACAAAGTTCAAGCGGTGCAGATTGTGCAAGTAATCTTAATTAAAAACCGAGGTTAGACTTATCCCCTGACGCTTTCGGATTGAATCTCGATAAATATTCTTCAGTAGAGACCAAAATGACCCCTGTTTAGGGGTTTTTTTTACCCCTGCTTACGATTCCCGGTATGCGCTCAGCACTCGCATTGCTCAGAAATTTCTCAGATTTCTACTTTTTGTCGAAGTTTTGTAAAGCTATCTTCGTACCGCCTCTATCTATTCTTGCGATCGCTGCTGTTGCGATCGCGCAGTCATTCTCAGGTTTCGCTTATGTTTTCTAAATTAATTTACTTTTTCATCCTCCTGGGGATATATTTTACTCCTTCTTTAGGTATACTTGGCAGAACCGCAAACACACTTAGGAAGGAAACCTAAATGTCAGGAATGAACTCCTTAGAGTTAGAACAAGAAATTGCCAAGATGGCTAGAGCGATGATGACCCACAATAGCCAGATTGGGAAAGACCTGATAGCTAATTTGAGAAGTCAGATGACCCTTGAAGAGATCGCTGGTATGATGCTGGTGAGTATCGAACGTTTAATGTGGTTTAACACCGATTCAGTGTTCTGGACGATAGAGAATCTTATTCCTGCCGATGTGATGCAAGAAATTCGCACCATCACTTCAGTAGCTGTTGGTAAGCGTTTGATTTGCAAAGGATTTATGCCAGGAAAAGACTTTAGTGTCGATGCGGCTGGCAAACTGCTACTCAACGACAAAGCTAAAACAGCGATATTACCTCTGGCGACTCTGACTCCTTTGAAAAGCTGAAGATGCTGCCAGACGATTGGCTGGACACAACGCTAGACAGACGAGCGAAACGTTCTGAAGCATTGTGCTACAAGTCCGATCCTGAATGGTAAACATCTTCATATCTAGTGAGTCACAGGATTTACGGTGATAAGAATCACTAATGAGTCAGATGGGTATCACACCCCCTAAACAGATTCGATCACTGAGGGGTATAAGTAAATGCAAGATACTCAAGTTAGAGGATTCTGTGACTTACGATGCCAGACAAAGCCCTCATCACCAAACCGATTAATCAACCCACAGAAATCTTAAGTCAGTTGCACAGTGGACAGCTCCTCCGGGTCAATGGTTGTCGCGGCAGTGCCTTAATTATCTGTCATCGCCACCATGCAGAATTGGCAGGTCCTGGTGCAGGTATTGGCAGTTTGTTTGATATTAATTGTAGTCGGGTGATTCCCATTGGCAACCCGTCAGTGGTTTGCCCTGAGTCTCGCTCCGAGCGACAAAAAGCTTATGAAATTCGGCAACAATGGATTCGCTTTACTCAAAAAGCAATGGAATATTGCGTGCCCTTGCAGCGTGCCCGTGTCATTTTAGTTTTATTTGAAAAATACTTTGGTTTGGAAGCGACTGCCCAGATGCCGGATGAGATTCTGGCTCAATTGGTGGGAGTTTTGCCAAAAACAATCCAAATGGCGCGTCGAGCGACTAACAAGCCCTGTGAGAGTCCCCCAAAGCAATCTACAGCACAGGTGTTAAGCCTAACAGAAGGATGAGGGATGAGAGAATTCATTTATTCGTCTTCTTGTATCCTTCTGTAACCCGCTTTTAGTAAGGATGAAGTAGGAAAACAGAAGTACGAACGAACCATTCCTTCATCCTTCATCCTTCGCCAGGAGGCTGGTGATTAGATCAGCTTGATGGCGCGGAGACCGAAATACAGCCCCACAGCAACAGCAAAAGCACCACCCAAAAGTAAGAAGTAAGCGATCGCTCCAGAGATTTCCATGTTTCCGATAGAACGCAATATCCACCATTGAAACATCAAGTGGAGTAGAATACAGCCCACGGGCGCTTGTTGGTTGATGGGTTTGGCTTATGGAATCGGTGATTTGGGTTAATTTACCGCAGCAGGCTTACGAAATTGCGATCGCCGGATCGGGTCTAGCGCAACTAGGCGCTGGGATGACAAATTTGAATCTGGGGAAGAAAGTTCTCGTTGTTTCTAACCCGACAATTTTTCGGCACTATGGTCAAGAAGCGATCGCATCTCTCAAATCAGCTGGTTTTGACGTTACCTCTCTAACTCTCCCCGCTGGCGAACGCTACAAAACCCTCAACTCCGTCCAAAAAATCTACAACGCGGCTCTGGAAAACCGCCTAGAACGCTCTTCAACGCTTGTCGCGGTAGGCGGTGGCGTAATTGGTGATATGACTGGCTTTGCTGCCGCTACCTGGCTGCGGGGGATTAACTTCGTACAAGTTCCGACAACACTCTTATCAATGGTTGATGCTGCCATTGGCGGCAAAACCGGCGTTAATCATCCCCAAGGAAAAAATTTAATTGGTGCCTTCCATCAGCCGCGACTGGTTTTAATTGACCCAGAGGTGCTGAAAACCTTGCCGATGCGAGAGTTTCGGGCGGGAATGGCAGAGGTGATTAAGTACGGTATCATCTGGGATGCTGAGTTGTTTGAGCAGATGGAGCGATCGCCACATCTCGACTCACTCCGTCTAGACTCTAGTTTATTGCAACAAATCCTGACTCGCTCTTGCCAAGCTAAAGCCGATGTGGTAGGCAAAGATGAAAAAGAAGCCGGACTTCGCGCCATTCTCAACTACGGTCACACCATCGGTCATGCTGTAGAAAGCTTAACCGGATACCGCGTCGTCAATCACGGGGAAGCGGTGGCAATTGGCATGGTCGCGGCGGGTCAGATTGCGGTTAACCTTCAGATGTGGGACAAAACAGACGCCCAACGTCAAGATGCGCTAATTCAAAAAGCTGGATTACCCACCCAGCTACCAGCAGGACTAGACATCGAAGCAATTATTGATACGCTGCAAACCGATAAAAAAGTGAAAGCGGGAAAGGTAAGGTTTGTCCTCCCCACGCAGATTGGGGCAGTAACTGTGACCGATCAAGTGCCGTCAGATGTAATACGTACCGTTCTGCGGCAAATGTCTACTTGCTCTTAATTAATTGTAGGGAGCGAAAAGCTGGACTTAGCCATCGGTTTTCAGGCAACGTTTCTGTTTTTCAGGACTTTTCTATGACTCACTTTGGTCTTATCTGTCCTACATCAACTGGTCATCTCAACCCGATGACTACTTTAGGACACGAATTGCTTTCTCGCGGTCATCGCGTCACCCTGTTCGGGGTTCCCGATGCCCAACCTAAAGCATTGGCGGCAGGATTAGACTTCTGGGCGATCGCAGAGTTAGACTTTCCTAAAGGCGCAACCTCACAAGCGTTGGCACAGCTAGGGAAACTGAGCGGTTTGGCTGCCTTGCGGTATACAGTCAATTTGGTAACACAGTCGGCTGCTATGCTACTTCGAGATGCTCCAGCCGCCATCAAACAAGCAGGTGTAGAGGCACTGCTAGTAGACTAGGTTTCACCAGGGGGAGGGACTGTTGCCGAATACCTAGACATTCCCTTCATTAGCGTAGGCAGTGCTTTGCTGCTGAATCAAGAAGATCGCGTTCCTCCCTTTTTTACAACCTGGAGCTATAACCCTGCTTGGTGGGCGCATCTGCGGAACCAAGCTGGTTACGCTTTGTTCAATCGCATCGGGCAACCAATCCGGGAGGTGGTGAGCGAATATCGCCAAAAGTGGAAGTTGCCGCCCCATTCTCACCCCAACGATCAATATTCTCAACTCGCTCAGTTAAGTCAACAACCTGCTGAATTTGAATTTCCAAGGCAGCATTTACCCCCCTACTTCCATTTCACCGGGCCATACCATAACCCAGCTAGTCGGGAACCTGTTGCTTTCCCGTTTGAGAAATTGACCAGGCAATCCCTGATATACGCCTCTATGGGGACTATACAAAATCGCCTGCTGGACATTTTCCAGAATATTGCAGAAGCTTGTAATGGATTGGATGCCCAGTTGGTGCTTTCTCTGGGTGGTTCAACTATCCCAGAATCGCTGCCAGAACTGCCCGGAAAGCCTCTAGTTGTCGGATATGCGCCCCAACTAGAATTACTCCAAAAAGCTACTCTTACTATCACCCACGCAGGATTGAATACCACTTTGGAATCTTTAAGTAACGGGGTGCCGATGGTGGCAATTCCGATTACTAACGACCAGCCGGGAGTAGCAGCGCGTATCGCTTGGACGGGTGCCGGGGAGGTGGTGCCGTTGTCTCGCTTGAGCGTCCCCAAGCTCCGAACTGCTGTACAGCAGGTGCTGACTCAGGATTCCTACAAGCAGAATGCCTCCAGGCTACAAGAAGCGATTCGACGAGCCGGTGGAGTTAGTCGCGCCGCCGATATTATCGAACAGGTTATATCTACAGGAAAGCCTGTATTGGCTTGTGTTAAATAAACCTTATTAGAGCTGGATCGGGGAAAGCGGGGAGCGATCGCTATTTTTTTGCAATAATCCACACCGCATGAATAATTCCTGGAAAATAACCCAAAAAAGTCAAGACGAGATTGATCCAAAAGTCTCTTCCAATGCCAACTTGCAAGAAAACACCCAACGGGGGAAGAAAAATAGCGATGAGGATACGGAAGAAATCCATAAAAACACCTTTTGAGAATTATCGGGAATATTTACTAGAATGCCATTAATTTGGGAGATAGCTCTCTCTATTCCGATAGAACTGTCAATCTATCGATGAGTAGATAAAACAAACTTACTGTTATATTTGCTACTAAAACGCTGATTATTTTCAATTATTTTAAAATATTAAGTAAATCTAAGTATAGAGGGATTTCTGGAACGGGAATTGCGGGCGATCGCCTAAATGCTTTGCTTTGTGCCAAACCATAACGAAAATTCTCCTAACATCAGGCTGCGTTGCATATTTATTGGCAAGGCAGGAACGTTTTTGGGGGCAGATCGGTCTGGGATGCGTACCGCCAAGAACAATATGAAGTTATCCTATTAAAAAATAAAGGCAAAAATAAGTAAGGCTATTATTGCAGCAAATCCGGCAAAATCTAATCGTCGCTGATATGGGTATTACTGCTGATAGAGAAACGTTGTCCAGGCGAATTAAGGATGCAATGGTAAATGACCTAGACCAGCAGATTGAAGATTCCCTACAGCGACTTGAGCAGCTGTGGCAGTGTACTGAAAAGTTACCGATGTCTCACCAGGAGCCGCTCGTGGATGCTCTGAAAGAACTATCGAACCAGCTGCAAGAAATGCAGATCGTCATAGAGGAACTGCGCCAACAAATTCAGGAAGAACTCGCCGACAAAAATCACGCAGGACTCGAAGAACAGCAGCGTTACCCAGCCGAAGGTGAGTTTATCTCCAATTCCGCTCAGCAAAAAGCTTTGCAGGCAATCGGGTCTGCCTATAGCAACTCAGAGGCAGTTTCCCAGGGAAGGGCGATGGGCTTTTTGGTGACAAATCCAGAAGCAGTAATTTTGTCAGCCAACCGGACAAGCGGTGAGTTGCTCGAAAGCGTTCCAGAAAGCTTGGTAGGTAAGCCGCTGGTGGAGTTCGTGGCAACGGATGCTCGCGGCGACTTTCAGACTCAGCTCAGCGCCCTGCAACAAGGATCTGTTGCCAAAAACTGGGAAATCTGCCTGCAAACAAGGCAGGGTGAGACGTTTACCGCTATATTCACTGTCGAGCCAGTGCAAGAGCCGCAATTTCTGCAAGTCGTGGGTCTGCGCTGGCTGCTGCAACAAATGACTCCATGTCGAGACGCTTCGGCGGTGGATTTTTCACAGACAAAGTGGAAGTGCGGCGATAGCGATTTAGAAAATCCAGTTGAGGAACAAATTGCCCAGAGTGAAAGCGGGGTGCAGGATACCAGCTTGCAAAAAAGGCTGCACGAGCAACCCCACGGGTATCTAAATAGCGATCGCCCAACTCACTTGCAACAGATACTCGACTTTGAAGCAATGCTCAAACGCATTACTAACAAAGTCCGCGATAGCCTCGACGAAAACCATATTTTGCAAACTGCCGTCGCAGAATTAACCTGGGTGTTGGGGATTGAAGGCGGCGATATTGCTTTGTACGATGCCAATCAAACCACGGCGACAATCGCTCACGAATACACCCAAGGATTGCCATCTGCACTAGGGCAAACCGTAACAATTTCCGACTTGTTTAAAGACGATGCTCAATTGCGGCAAGGTCAGTATTTCCAGTTTTGTTACCTAATCCCTGGGATTCGAGGAGCGGTGGCTATCCTAGCTTGTCCGATTTTTGATAGCCAAGCAGTGTTCGGGGAGCTGTGGTTATTTAAACGACAGGAGGATGCTTTCAACGAGCTAGAAATCCAGCTCGTGCAGCAAGTGGCGTCTCAATGCGCGATCGCAATTCGACAAGCCCGACTCTACCAGGCAGCGCAAGCGCAAGTAGCGGAACTGGAAAAACTTAATCGCCTCAAAGATGACTTCCTCAGTACCGTTCCCCATGAATTGCGATCTCCGGTTGCCAACATGAAAATGGCGATTCAGATGTTGGGGATTGCCTTGAATAAAGACCACGGACTGTTCGCCGAACTATCTAAGCCGCCAGCCCAAAGAAACAAAGTGGCTCGCTACTTCCATATTTTGCATAACGAATGCGAGCGAGAAACCAACTTGATCAACGATCTTCTGGAGTGGCAGCGAATCAATGCAGAGATTCAGCCTTTGGTACTGACAAGCATTCAGCTACAAGATTGGCTTCCCACAATTGTAGAACCTTTTCAAAAGCCAGCCCAAGAACGCGATCGCCGCTTAGAAATTCACCTTGAGTCCGAACTGCCTCCTTTAGTATGCGATCGCACCAGTTTAGGACGCATATTAAGCGAGTTACTCAACAATGCCTGCAAATACACACCATCAGCAGAACGCATTGCTGTAAAAGCACATAGCGCCGCAGACAGGATGGAAGTGAGCGTAATCAATACCGGCGTGGAAATTCCAGCAGCCGAACGCGAACGAGTATTTGAAAAGTTTTACCGCATTCCCGACGCCAATCCCTGGAAACAAGGCGGGACTGGTTTAGGACTGGCGCTGGCACAAAAATTGGTCGCCAATTTAGGAGGCACGATTCATCTGGAAAGTACTGCCAATCACACTTGCTTTACAGTGTCATTGCCGCTGAATCCTGCGGTTCTTGCCGAAGCGGAATCTCCCTGAGAAATGTGCCTTCACAAGAATAGTTTTTTAACGCAAACACGACTTACGCAACATCACCACGTCTGCCACCGCAACCACAGGGGGATTGAACCCGAAAAAACGCTATATGTATAAGCTTTGCGTAAGTCCTGGTAAAGTAACGCCAAGGTAAACGCAAAGGTAGGTACGGTTGGATGCATTTCAATGCTTGTAAAAACGCCAGAGCGAGTTAATTCGCGGCTATTGCGTTCAAAGCCTGTGAGCGTATATTTGCAAGCATTGAGATCCACCCCAGAAGTTAGCCCAAACTCTGCGTACCTTGGCGTTACTTTGCGTTGAAAAAATTATTTTTTATGGGCAATCAACCGAACTTGATATCAAAGATAAATTAGCCGCCACTGATTTTAGCTTTGTAGCCCAAAGTTGCGAGAACTTGGACAAGTTTTTGAGTATGATCGCCCTGAATTTCAATCGCATTTTCCTTCACTGTGCCCCCCGTACCGCACTGAGCTTTTAACTGTTTTGCAAGGACTTCCAGCGTTTCTGGTTTTACCTGAAAGCCACTGATTACAGTTACGGTTTTGCCTTTTCTTCCTTTCCGGGATGCCTGAACCTTGAGGTTTTGCTGATTGGAGGGTAGTTCTGGCACGGGTCGTTCTAAGGCATCTGAATTATCGGTGTTTCCAAATTCGGAGTAGATAACGCGATTTTGAGCGGGTGTTTTAGAACTGGATGCTTTGCCCTTGGAAGAAGACATAACAGTGAGTCGGGTAAAAGTTATTCAAGAACAGATTAGATCGAGAAGGAGTCGGAAATATCTCTAAAATTTGTGCGCTTTTGTGTGTGATTTATTCAGATACAGCAGTCCTGAATGAGAGTGTGAGATATATCTGTAGGAGCGCACCTATCTACCATGTAGGGCAATTTTACCGAACTTTGTTAAATCGCGATCGCCGCCAAAATCGAACCAGTCGCCCCTACGGTCTTCAGATGCTACTCCAGTCTTCATCGTAACGGCTGCACCTCCCTGTCCTACTCTATCTCCGAGACGCCAGAACCTTCCATGCCAGTAATTTTGCTTTGGATAAACTCATCGAAACTATAATGAAGTTTATGTTGTAATTCCCACAATTCGCTGTGACACGTACTCCCATTTCTCCTGATTCCCAAGAAACTGCTAACGCTTCTGCACAACAACCCGACGCACTAGGGCGATTTGGACGATTTGGCGGCAAGTACGTGCCGGAAACGTTGATGCCAGCGTTGAGCGAGTTGGAAGCTGCTTTTAAGCAATACCGCGCCGAACCCGCTTTCCAGCAGGAACTTCAAGAATTGCTGCGGGATTATGTGGGTCGCCCCAGTCCCCTTTATTTTGCCGAACGTTTGACGACGTACTATGCAAAGCCAGATGGTACGGGACCGCAAATCTATCTGAAGCGGGAAGATTTGAACCATACGGGCGCTCACAAAATCAACAATGCTTTGGCTCAGGTATTGTTGGCGAAGCGAATGGGCAAGCAGCGGATTATTGCGGAAACGGGTGCCGGACAGCATGGCGTCGCTACAGCCACGGTTTGCGCCCGATTTGGTCTGGATTGCGTCATTTATATGGGCGTCCAGGATATGGAACGGCAATCGCTGAATGTGTTCCGGATGCGGCTGATGGGGGCAGAGGTGCGCCCTGTGGCGGCGGGAACGGGAACGCTCAAAGATGCCACGTCGGAAGCGATTCGGGATTGGGTAACGAATGTCGAAACGACTCACTACATCTTAGGTTCGGTTGCAGGACCTCACCCTTATCCGATGCTGGTGCGCGACTTCCATGCAGTGATTGGTCAAGAAACTCGCGCTCAAGCGATGGAGAAATGGGGCGGCTTGCCGGATATTCTCCTGGCTTGTGTCGGCGGTGGCTCAAATGCGATGGGACTCTTCTACGAGTTTGTGAAGGAGCCATCGGTAAGGCTGATTGGAATTGAGGCGGCTGGGGAGGGTGTTGATACCGAGAAACACGCTGCCACTCTCACTAAGGGACGGGTGGGGGTTTTGCACGGGGCGATGAGCTATTTGCTGCAAGATGAGGATGGTCAGGTGGTGGAGGCGCATTCTATCAGCGCCGGTCTAGATTATCCCGGTGTTGGCCCGGAGCATAGTTATCTCAAGGACGAGGGTCGGGCTGAATATTACAGCGTAACTGACCAAGAGGCTTTGGCAGCGTTTCAGCGCCTGTCGCAGCTAGAGGGAATTATTCCAGCGTTGGAAACGGCTCACGCGATCGCTTACCTCGATATTCTCTGCCCTCAACTGATTGGCAATCCCCGCATTGTCATCAACTGCTCTGGACGCGGCGATAAGGATGTGCAGACAGTTGCTAAATTCCTCAATCATTAAGATTAGCCATATTCCAAGTCAGTCATGGGTCATGGGTAGCAGGTGGTTAAGCAATTAAAAATGCCTAATTAAAAATTGTCAAATCCAGTCGAAGTTGTAGAGACGTTGCATACAACGTCTCTGCTTTGGGTATTTACTGTGTGCAAATTAAATGTGTGACAGTTTACCAACTTTGCCTATTCCTACTACCTACTACTCATCCACTACACTTAATGAATGAGTGCCAAAGCAATTAGGAAATTATTTGCTATGCCAAAAAGCAAATGGTTATTTGCTATTCTATTTTCTGCGATGCTGGCGATTACTGTGTTCCTGGGATATATCCGAACTGATAAAGTTGCCGCACAACAGGAAGGCGATGGTCAAAAGACATTAGTGATGGTGACTTCTGCTGACTATCCACCTTATGAATTTCGAGACACAGCTACTGGCAAAGATGAAATTATTGGATTTGACGTAGACATTGCCAAATATATTACTAAAGAACTAGGCTATGAACTTGAAATTAAAGATACAGACTTTAACGGTTTGATTGCTGCCTTGCAGTCGCGTCGTGCTGACTTTGCTATGGCTGGTATGACCCCTACAGAAGAACGTAAGAAAAATATAGATTTTTCCGATATTTACTATGAAGCAAAAAACACCATTGTTGCCAAAAAAGGTAGCAACCTGACGAAACCAGAAGATTTAGCTGGTAAAAAAGTCGGCGTCCAGTTGGGGACGACTCAAGAAAAAGAAGCTAGTAAATTTAAGAACGTCAATCTGGTAGCACTAAATAAAACTGGCGATTTGATCCAAGAGATTAAGTCAAATCGAATTGCAGCCGCTATTCTCGAAGATACAATTGCCAAGGGTTTTGTAGCAAACAATCCAGAGCTGGAATTGAATACCATTTCCAATGGCGAGGCAGCTGGTTCTGCGATCGCTTTCCCTAAAGGTTCGCCGCTTGTTGATGACTTCAACCGAGTGCTTCAGCAAATAAAACAAAGCGGCGAGATAGAAACGCTGGTGAAAAAGTGGTTTGACAACAGTGGAAAAACCGAAAACGCCAGCACTTCAAACTTATCTTTTGCTAAGATAGCACCCAGTATTCCTTACATTCTTCAAGGGGTATTAATTACCTTACAATTTACCGCTATATCGGCAGTTTTAGGATTCATTTGGGGTACAGTGCTGTCTTTGTTGAAAATTTCTAGCATCAAGCTACTGGTTTGGTTTGGAACAGCTTACACATCTATATTTCGAGGCGTACCGCTGCTGGTGACATTATTTATAATATATTACGCAACGCCTCAATTAACTGGCTACAATATTTCCCCACTGCAAGCAGGCGTTATTGCGTTTACTCTCAACTCAGGAGCTTACATTTCTGAGACAATTCGCGCCGGAATTCTTGCAGTTGACAAAGGACAACGGGAAGCTTCTCTGTCGCTGGGTATTCCCTACAAACCGATGATGTTAGATATTATTTTGCCACAGGCGTTAAAGAATATTGGCTCTTCATTACTTGGTATGCTAAAAAGTTGATTCCAAAACTTGAAAGGCTTACCTAGCAAGGTATAACGATTTTGGACTGTATTTTCTATTTAATAAACGCTAAATTGGCTTAAATTCATGGCTAGTATAGCTTGTGGCGCTTCTTGACTATAAATTTAGCATACCAACTACGGAAGAGCCAGAATATTTTGCCAGCGCTGGTAAATGAAAGTAGTGCTTTGCTTAAAGATTCTTCGCTGGTTTCAACGATTGGCGTGACTG
This sequence comes from Coleofasciculus sp. H7-2, assembly GCF_042747725.1. Lineage (NCBI taxonomy): Bacteria > Bacillati > Cyanobacteriota > Cyanophyceae > Coleofasciculales > Coleofasciculaceae > Coleofasciculus > Coleofasciculus sp. H7-2. Next base: position 39,017 of record NZ_JBHZGO010000030.1, on the reverse strand, counting down.
ACCTGTTACGCCGTGCCTACATTGTGGGAGCCGAAAAATATATTGCTTTTGAACCTTTGATATTTGCGGCTGTTATTTATTATTTGATGATTATGACTCTCACTTTAGGAGGTTATGCACTTGAACGACGATTACAGCGTAGCGATTAAGGTGGAAAATCTGCATAAATCCTTTGGAAATCTCCAAGTTTTGCAAGCAATTTCTACTGAGATTAGACAAGGGGAAGTTGTGGCGGTGATTGGTCCTTCTGGGTCGGGTAAGTCAACTTTTCTCCGTTGCCTAAATTTACTGGAAGTGCCAACTTTGGGACACGTTTATATTCAAGGAGTAGACATCACGACGCGGAAAACCGACATTATGAAGATTCGCCAAAATGTCGGCATGGTATTTCAGCATTTCTATCTATTTCCTCACATGACGGTGTTGAAAAATGTGATGTATGCACCGATGAAAGTGAAGCACGTTTCTAAGGAGGAGGCGCGGCGAGAAGGACTGGAATTGTTATCAAAGGTAGGTTTGTCGGAAAAAGCAGATATTTATCCCTCTAAGTTGTCGGGGGGACAAAAGCAGCGGGTAGCGATCGCGCGTTCCTTGGCAATGAAGCCAGATATCATGTTGTTTGACGAACCAACCTCCGCACTCGACCCAGAAATGGTGAAAGAGGTGTTAGAAGTAATGCAAGACTTGACTAAAACTGGCATCACGATGGCAATTGTTACCCATGAAATGGGGTTTGCGCGGGAAGTTGCCGATCGCATTTTGTTTCTTGATGGGGGACGACTGGCTGAAGATTCACCGCCGAAGGAGTTTTTTATCAATCCCAAGAGCGATCGCGCTAAGCAATTTCTTGATAAAATATTGTAAAAGATATCCGAAGTTGATTGAGTAACTTCTGTACTCTTAGATAAATAAGTAACTTGAGGTTTCCTACTGGCATATTTGGGGTGCGAGGCATCACGTCAAAGTGTATGTGCTTGACTTATTCGCCCCAAGAACAAGAGATTTCTGCTTCGATTACTCTCCACTCATCCTGAAAGTAGTAGATACAAATTTACAGCGTTCTAAATATATTTTAGCAACTTTATCCATCGGGTTGTGGTATAGACAATCTTGAAAGAGTTGTGCAGCCTCACTAATTTTTTGATTTTTATAGAATAACAAAGCCTTTTCAAATATTGTTTTTGCGGTCAATTTACCATTTTTTAATTCCGCTAAATCTCCATCAAATACTTCATAAACTGTTACTTCTTCAGATTTCCCTTTAATTTTCACCCGATCGATAATACGGATGAAATAATCAGAGGAATTCTGTAACTGCAAAAAAGTCTGGTGACTGATTAATAATGACACTCCATACTCTTTCGTCAATCCTTCAATACGGGAGGCTAAATTGACAGCATCGCTGATGACAGTGCCCTGCATCCGGTTGTTTCCTCCCACTGTGCCCAACATCAAAGAGCCTGTATTGATGCCAATCCCGATCTGAATTGGAGGATAACCAGCTTGGGCGCGATGCTGATTATATTCGGCAAGATTATGTAGCATGGTAATCGCTGCTTTAATAGCATCATCTGCACCGCCGCTAAACAGTGCCATAATTCCATCACCGATATATTTATCAATAAAGCCATTATGCTTGGTAATCGCAGGCTCCATGCGGCTCAAAAAGGCATTAATAAATTGAAAATTGTCTGACGGCGTCATTTTTTCCGAAAGTGCAGTAAAGTCTCGAATATCGGCAAATAACACCGACATTTCCTGCTGCACTTGGTCGCCTAATGTGACATCGACAATGCTTTCTTTCTTCAAAAACTGAAGAAATTCACGCGGTACAAACCGTTCGTAAGCGATGTTGAGTTGATAAAGTTGATTAATCAAATTTATCCGTTCTGCTTCTGCCTGTTTGCGTTGCGTGATATCTTGAAAGGCAGCGATCGCGTACACAATTTTGCCCTTTTCATCAAAAATTGGCGTTGCCCACACCTCTATCGGGATAATCTTGTCTGCTTGGTGAACCTCCATATCATCAACAGTCGAGCAGGAGCCGCTCAACGCCAGCATCAGCGGCTGTCGGGCAGTCGGGTACAACCTATCTGTCCCTGCCACATAAGCTTGATAAACTTCTGGCAGTTGAGCGGTGGTGTCTTCCGGGGCGATGCCCTTGCCGAGTAACCGCTGTGCCGTATGATTGGCGTAGTAGGGTTTGCCGCTCGCATCAATCACGAAAACACCTACCGGCACGGCTTCTAGAAATTGAGCCAACCTTCTCTCGCTGGCACGCACTGCCTCCTCTGCCTTGTTATGCAACTCGGCTTCCACCGTATCAGAGTGTTCCGTAGTCGTCTCTAGCAAAATTTCCAAATCGGTCTTATCTCTAGTAACGATTGTCAAAAGAGACTGGAGTGCTGCTTGACTAGCTTGTAGTGCTTCTTCGGTACGCTGGCGCTCGGCAATTTCGGCTTGTAGTTGTTGATTGGACTGATGCAACTGAGCTTCAACCATATCGGAGTGTTCTGTAGTCGTCTCCAGCAAGATTTCCAAGTCAGCTTTTTTGTTTTTCAAGCCTTCCAATTCCCGGCGCAGACTGGCGATTTCTAAAAGCAGATGTTCTGTTGAGGGTTGTTCTTTCTGCATCGCCTTAGGATTTGCACTTTGACGAAAATTAACTTATCTAGTTTTAAATGCCAGTACCTAGCCTTGTAGGGGTTTTTATGCCAATTCCAGCTGCAAAGAAGGCATTAGCCGCTGCAAATTCTTCAATGACTTACTTTGCCAGGGGATATTTTTAGAGCCTTGTACAATCATCTGAATACTTTCTTTTTGACGCACATTGATGACAAATTTCGACAGAACATTGATTCCCGAACTATTTAGAAATTCTAGTTCCCGCAAGTTCAGGGTAATTGTTGGTGGCTCTGAGTCAACTAAATCATTGAGTAACTTCACAATTGGTGCATATTCTTCCATTCCACTGAGTCGGAGGGAACCTTGGAAGATTGCTGTTTCAGTAACTGAGTCGTACCAAATGCTGTAATCTTCAGTCTTAATATCCATTACGCATCAACTCCTTGCATATTCTGAGCGACTAGGTAAGCTATACTGCCAACTGCACCATTGTGGTCACGGCGATCGCTTCCGGCTCCAGCTCTTTTTGGATAGTCTCAAACTTCCAGCCTAGCTTAGCCTGATAATCGTTCATCATTGTCAAAAAGCCTAACCCAGATTCGCTCTCGCTCTCGTCTTCTGCATTTTTTTCTAGCTGACGAAGATACAACTCACTGGGATCGCAGGTGGTTAAGTGTGTGATAAATGTCTGAAACTTAGCGATCGCGCCTGGATTGATATTGTTAGTGGCGAGGAATACAAGGCGATCGCTATGCATTTGTAGCCGAATGCTGATAGATTGCAGCGATGTGTCATCATTAAATTTCATAGCATTCTCTAGCAACTCATTGGCGATAAAACTAACAGCACTCTTGATCTCTGCTTTTGGATCGGTTTCGGTCTTATTCTTATTACCAGGAAAGAAAGTTGCAAAATAGTCAGCCATAAAATCAGCCGACAAACCATTGTTGCGCCAGCGTTGCTTTAGCGGGATGGAGGTAGGCGAAAATACAATTGTCAAGCCTTCCTGACTGCTCGGCAGCTCGTCCCTGAAGTCTCCGAATATTTGAATCATATCAATTTTGTCATTTGGTAATTGGTAATATTTTTAAGTTTGAATTAAATAATATTCTTCTAACTTAACACTCATTAACGATTACCGATTTTTGTTTGAACATTTTAGAGCATTTGCTCATTAATTTTCCTCTACACAGCCAATCGGAATCTCAATGTAGAATTCTGTTCCTTGTCCTGGCTCAGAGATACATCTAAGCTGTCCCCCATGTTTTTCTACCACAATTTGGTAACTGATTGATAGACCCAATCCGGTGCCTTTACCGACTTGTTTAGTTGTAAATAAAGGTTTAAATAACTGTTGCTTTGCCTCTTCGGAAATTCCAGCTCCATTATCGGCAATCCGGATCGCGATATGAGAAAAATTAAGTTCCAAACATGAAGAATTAACCAATCCGTTTTCATCCTTTATCCTTGGTTCTCCATACTTTATTTCAGTATGAATCCAAATAGTAGGCACGGGGTTTTGATTGTTACTGAAAACTAACGTTCCAGATGCCATTGCTTCTTCTAGCGCATCAATGGCATTGGCAATGAGATTCATAAACACTTGATTTAGTTGTCCAGCATAGCACTCTACAAGCGGGATGTTTTCATATTCTTTAATTAATTTAATTTCCGGGCGATTTCCGTTAGGAGTCAGGCGATGTTTCAAAATCAGTAGAGTACTATCAATCCCATCATGAATATTAAAAAGTGTCTTAATGGATGTATCGGCACGAGAGAAGGTTCGCAGAGACACGCTAATTTGATGGATGCGGTCTATGCCTATTTTCATAGAAGAAAGTATTTTAGGCAGGTCTTCGGTTAAGAAGTCAATATCAATAGCTTGTGCCTCTGATTGGATTTCCGGTGCTGGATTTGAATAATGCTGTTGGTAAAGTTTTAACAACCTGAGTAAATTGCAGGTGTAGTCATAGGCATAGGCGAGATTGCCAGATAGAAAGTTAACTGGATTGTTGATTTCGTGGGCAATTCCGGCGACCAATTGCCCAAGAGAGGACATTTTTTCACTTTGTACTAATTGAACTTGAGCTTGCTGCAAGTCGCGCAGCGATCGCTCTAATTGTTGAGCTTTTTCTCGTTCTCGCGCTTCGCTTGCCCTGAGAGATTGCTCAATCTGCTGGCGCTCCGTGATATCAATGGTGGTTCCCTCGTAGTAGAGTAAGGTGCCGTTGGCATCACAAATCGCACGGGTATTCTCCGAAATCCAGATGATGCTGCCATCTTGGCGATAAATTTGATACTCGAATCCCTTAACTTCACCCTGCTCGGTTAATAAATCTATGAGATTGTCACGGCATTTCGGGTCAACATAAACTTGATATTTGATTTCTGGGATGCTATTCATCATCTCCTCAGGAGACTCATAGCCGTAGATTTTTGCCAATGCCGGATTCACACAGATGTAGTGTCCGTCCAATGTAATCTGAAAAATCCCCTCAATAGCGTTTTCAAAAATACTGCGATACCTAGCTTCCGCTTGTTGCAGCGCTTCTGCGGCTCGCTTGCGCTCGGTGGTGTCTTGAAAGGCGGCAATAGCATAAGCAATATTGTCCTTGTCATCAAAAATTGGGGACGCCCACACCTCTATAGGAATCAATTTGTCTGTTTGGTGAATCTCCGAATTGTCAACGGCTACTTTTTCGCCTCTCAACGCCCGCACGAGCGGCAGGCGATCGCTGGGGTACAATTGCTCTGTGCCTGCGACATAGAGTTGATAACTCTCTGACAATTCCTCAAGAGTGGTTTCTGACATAATACCTTTGCCCAGGATTTGCTGTGCTGTCTGATTGGCGTAGTAGGATTTACCGCTAGCATCAACCACGAAGACACCCACTGGCAGAGCTTCCAGAAATTGCGCCAGCCTGCGATCGCTTTGCTTGCCCGCCTCCACTGCCTTGTCATACAACTGAGCTGTAACCGTATCTGAATGTTCTGTCGTATTCTCCAGCAAGATTTCCAGGTCAGCCTTTTCTCTTTTCAAGTCTTCCAGTTCTTGGGACAAGCTTTCTATCCTCAAAAAGAGCTGTTCTGTTAATGCTTTTTCTTTCTCGATTGCCATAGGTTTTTATTTTTGCCAGAAAATGACTTCCCCTAGCAAGGGATATTTTTAGAATTTTGGATCGCTATTTAAATATTCCCTTTCTCAGTAACTTTTCTAACAAACTTTACAGAACATTTTCCTGCAAACTCGGCTTATTTCTGTTTGAGAACCAGCAAAGTGATGTCATCGTCAATTTTCTGTTCGCCGATATGCTGCCGCAGATCGTCAATTACGGCTTGTTTAATTTCCCCAACCGTCTGTTGCCAGTTGCGGCTGACTATCTCACACAGCCGCTCTAACCCGTATCGTACCCTGAATCTATTTTCGGCTTCAGTGATGCCATCGGTGTACAGCACCACTACGTCCCCTGAATGCAATTGCAACTGAATCTGGGCGACGAAATTGGTAATGTCTGCTTCTAGCCCAATCGGGAAGCCTAAATCAACCGTGTCAATCCGTTCCACCTCACCGCCGGAACGCACGACAATCATTTCTTCGTGTTGTCCGGTCAGGCGCAGCGTTCCTGCTTGGTAATCCAGTAAGGAGAGGCTGAGATTTTTATCGCAATTCATCCGCTGCACATTGTGATAAATGGTTCGGTTGAGTACGTCCAAGAATTTCCTGGGGTCGGTTTCGTTGTTTTCCAGTAGCGTCCGGACTGCTGTCTGCACCATGATCGTTAAGACGCCGCTTTCGAGTCCGTGTCCGGTTACATCGCCGATCCCGATTTTGACCTTATCCTCGTAATTGAGTACATCGTAGTAGTCGCCGCCTACCTCTTCGGCTGGTTCCATAAAGCTGGCAATCTCCAGTCCGGCAATCGATTCAAGTTCTTGCTGTTTGGGCAATAGCATCTGTTGCAGTCGGCGCGTCACGGCTAACTCAGCGCCCATGCGGATATTGTCGGCTTGGAGACGCTCGTTGAGGGCAAGAATCTCGCCGTTGGCGTGAGCGAGTTCGCTGGTGCGTTCCTCAACTTTTTGTTCCAAAGTGTAGCTGTAATTCCGCACCGCCTCCTCAGCTTGCTTGCGCTCAGTAATATCGCGCACCAGGATCACATATTCTTGGAAGTCTTGATTGAAACGGTTGGAGACGGCTGCCTCAACAATGGTAGGATGTTCGGGCGTTTTTAGGGTATGTTCGCTTCGGCTCGACCAATCATCTGGCTGACCTGCCAAGGCGGGAAATATCTGGTTGAGACGATATCCCAGGAGATGGGGAGCGATCGCTGTTAATAGTTGCTCGGCGGCTGGGTTGGCTTGACGAATGACGCCGTTTTCATCGACTACGAGAATCGCGTCAATGGCAATATTGAACAAATGCTCAGACTGTTCTCTGGCTTCGACGATTGCCGTGACTTGGGGCAAACTTGTCCAGCAAGCGATCGCTACCCCAACAAAAGCAATCGTCAGCAGCAGCACCACATACAGATTGTTGCTGTTATGACCAACGTCTATCATTCCGACTCTGGCTCTAAACACCCAGCTAATGGTGGCAGCGCTACAGATCAGTAAGATCAGGATGACCACCTGAAAGGCGACAAAATCGGATATTTTAGTTTGCGATCGCCCTCGGTAATGCTGAATCCACCAAGCGGGATGAAAGGGTGCCAACCGGATGTGGCGCATCACCCGATCTGCTGCCAAAATCCCTAGGGGAAATAGCAACCCAATCAAGAAGTCTTTCCAACCCCAAGCCAAACCCCCAACCACCAAGACAACGACTTCCAGCAAAAACAAGACACCCGACCACCAAGGCAGAAATACCTCCGGTCTCTTTCGGCGCAGCCACAGTGCTAAATGCACCGACATGATCGATACAAACCAGCCGGTGTTACTCACGACCGCAATCCGGGGGACATCTCCCCAAGCTAGACAAATCAGACTGAGCAACAACGTCAGCACCAAGGCGGGACCGAATACACCCCGTCGGGACACCACAGCGAACACGGGAGATAAATGTCCGTCCACGGCAAGTTGGTACAGCATCCGGGGACAGTTGGAAACCACCGTCGCGCACGAGAGAAGCGAACCAGCGGCAAGAAAAAAGGTAACGATGAAAGCTGCCGACTTTCCCCAGAATGGCGTGGAAACCGCTAACAAATTTAAGAAGGTGTCACCGCCCAGACTTGGGTCGGTGGCTAAGCGCATCAGTACCCAGGAACCCCCCAGAAAGATGGGCGGCATGATCCAAGATGAGATAGTTAGGAACCGCAACGTTTCATCAGGACGGCGGCTATCGGCAACAAATGCAGACGCAGATTCACAAGCGTAGGTCGTGTAGGTGACGAAGAATAACCACTTCGCCCAATCCACAAAAGAGAGATGCGACCAAGTGGTCGGGAAAAAGCCAGGACTGGCTGGGGAAGTGGCTAACCAGCCGATGCCAAATAGGCAAAAAGCGAGTAAAAGTCCAATTGCCGGGATGACAAAAAATAAGTGCAGAATACTTAAGGCGCGGGTGCCGCTAAACGCCAAAATAAAAGTGATCAGCGTAAAGCCAATTTTTACGAGAGTATCGGGACAAGCAATCCCTAAAGGCTCCAGGTTTACCTTAATCAGTTCTGTAAGCACAACTACGTTAATCGCCAGCGTTGAGACCCAGCTGAAGAAGTAACCAATTGCTGCGTAACGGGCTAGCCCCGGATAGTGCTTTAGCAACCGGGTGGTATAGTTGGGCGTTCCTCCGGCTACGTCGGGAAAATGCCTGCCTAAGCGTTTTACTTGCAGGTTTAGCAAGATGCCGAGGATTGTTCCTGGCAACCAGACGAAAATAGCCCCAGTTCCCAGAGCAACGTGCAGTGCGGGGGCAATGGCAGGCCACGAGATATGAGCTGTCAGACCAAAGCCCCACGTTTCTAGAGAGCTAAGACTGCGGGGTAAGCGCGGGGCTGAGTACCGATTTGGAGGGGCAGAGTCTATTATTGTCGGCAATGGTGTTGAGGTCATCAGGTTTATTAGTGTTTTTATGTCAATTTATTTTCAGCGCTTGACAATGAGAGCGATCGCGTTATGGAGATTTAGGATAATTAATCGCAGTAGGATACTTTCTTTTAATTTATATGTCGAACTATTTCTGTTTGAGTACTGGCAAACTGATGCCATTGTAAATCGTTGGATACGCAAATAGCCGCACGTTTTCAACACAACGCTGTTCTAGCAAGTATTGCATCACAGACCTATTTTCGGCTTCGGTAATTTCATGGGTTCTACTAAGTTATTTTCTCTAGATACACTTGCTCATCTGTTCGTTGAAGAAGAGTTGTCATGAACGATAAAGTAGGAACTATAGCAGTCCTATTTGATTGGTGAGACTTTTTTAACGAACCGCAGAGGACGCCAAGGACGCAGAGGGAAGAGAAGAGAAGAGAGAAGAGAGAAGAGAAGAAGAGGGAAGAGGAGTTCACAGATAAATTAGGATGGCGATGAATTGTTGAGAATATATCCTTGAATGGGATAAGAATACTTAAGTTGCTTTTAGCTCACATCTTGCACCATTCTCAACAAGTCGCCAATCCCGCCCGGAACTCAACCGGGCTAATAGAATCAAGTCCACGCTTAGTGGACTGAAGATGCAAGCTCTCAGTTTTAGCCCACATTCGGTCAAGTTTCCTATGTTGAACTACTCGTTTAAGGAGTGCCCAACGGTTCGACTGGACGGATAATTGCTGGGGTAGCTGGTTTTTCTGTCTGGAAGATTGCTTGAAGTGATTCTTCTAAAGTTTCTGCCATGACGATGCGATTTTCGTAGGCAGCAATGACTCTCACTAATGTTGGCAAACTATTTTGTTCGGCTTCTAGATAAAGAGGTTCGACGTAGAGGAGCGATCGCTCTATCGGAATTACTAACAAATTACCTTGAATTGCCCGTGAACCCTGCCGATTCCACAGAGAAATCTGCTGAGAAATGACCGGATCTTGGTTGATTAAAGCTTCGATTTGCTCGGTTCCGTAAACCAGTTGTTGCTTGGGAAACTCGTAGAGTAACAACTTGCCATATTCATCTCCATCGGAACGTGCCGCCAACCAGGCAATTAAGTTGGTGCGTTGCCTGGGTGTGAAGGGAAGGAGAAGAATAAATTCTTCTTCCTGGGCCGTCGGCAGTTTCATGATCAGGTAGTAAGGTTCCACGGGTCGCGGTTCGCTACCATAAATCTCAGTCGGAACCTGCCACTGGTCTTCCCGATTGTAAAACACCTGCGGGTCGGTCATGTGATAAGTCCGCAACCGTTCTGACTGAATGCTGAAAAAGTCCACTGGATAGCGAAGATGACTCCGCAGGGAAGTGGGCATAGCATTTAATGGTTTTAGCAGGTCGGGAAAGATCGCAGACCAGGAGGTAATAATCGGGTCTTGGGGGTCGGCAACGTAACAATTAACCGAACCGTTATAGGCATCAATGACAACTTTGACGGAGTTGCGGATGTAATTAAATTGCTTTTCGCCAGGGTCGGAGTAGGGATAGCGATCGCTTGTTGTATAAGCATCGATAATCCAGTAAAGGTAATTTTGCTCGTTCGATGCATCGGTCTTGGCAACTACCAAGTAGGGATCGCTATCGAACCGCAAGAAAGGGGCGATCGCCTGAACTCGCTGTGTTATATTACGACGAAACAACACCTTGGTTTGCGGTGTGAAATTCCGCGTAAACATCATTTGCCAGTCTTTCAAATACTCGGCAAATAAAAGACGCTGCCACCACGAACCGATGGAGACGCCGCCAGTGCCATCGTAGGTGTTATAAACATTCTCGTTGCCACTGGGATAATCTAACTCTTTGACTCTGGTTGGCGTCATCACATAAGTATTGCTGATTTCGCCGTAATAAATCCGGGGTATCCCAATCGGAATGCTGGCCCGAATCCGTTCGCTAGATACATTTAAGGCGCTGTTGTTAGCAGCATCGGGATTGGTGGCTATGTCTTTAACAAAATAGTCTGGCAGTCCACCAGAACCAACTCTATTGACCGGACTGAGGGTAAATCCATAACCGTGAGTATAAATCAAATGTTTGTTTACCCAAGTCTTTGCTTCCGGGGGAACAGCACTGTAGTCTAACTCTCTAGCTGCGATAATCACTTGTTGCCTTTCGGTCTGCCTGGTTTCCTCTGAAGCTGCTATCTTCAAGGTATATCGGTCAATGTCAGCGTCAGGAAACTTGTAATAGAGACGGATTTGTTGCAACTGGCGATTTGTTTGTAGAAGTGGGCGCTTATCCCAAAGGCGAATATTGCGAATCGTCAGTTCATTCTGCTGGATGTCTGCGGCAGTAAGATTCCCTTGAGGGTCGAAGGTTTTAACTTCAATATTCTCTAAATTAAATGCTGCCCTGGTAAAGGCAATACTGTGTTCAATATAGGTTCGTTCTCGCGCCAATTCATTGGGTTGAACGATGAGGCATTGCACCACGGTGGGTAAGGCAATCAAAAATGAAAAATTAAATATTAAAAAGGCAATGTAAATAATTTTAAAATTAAAACTTTTTATTTTAAATTGAATTGTCTGCCAGAACAAAAGTAGCGCGATCGCTAGTGAGAATACGCTCAATCCGGTATACAGTGGCAATCGCACGCTGACATCAGTGTAACTGGCACCATAGGTAACGCCGGTGGTGGAATACAACAATTGATAGCGCCATAACCAATAACCGAGAGCAAAAGCAGCACATAGGCAACTACCGAGTCCGCACAAATGACGCATCTGGGATTTGGAAAACCCTGGAAATCTGCCCTCACTCAAACTATCTCCAGACAGCAAATATATCAGGGTGACTGCTACAAAACCATACAAAAATAGTCCGAAAACCCAAAATCCTAGTAACTCCCAAACTGGCAACTGAAATACATAAAAGCTGATATCTCGCCCAAATAAGGGATCGGTGTTGTTAAAACTGGTGGTATGGAAATACTGTAAGATTCTCGCCCAGTGACTTGACAGCACCAGTCCAAAGAATAAACTGAGGAAAAGCGCGATCGCTGTTAACAAAAACTGCGGATAAATCAACACCAGCGCCGCCGCTACCAACACCACGACAACTTGCCAGATGCTAGAAAGCGTCTTTCTACCCATCTGCCATATCAACTCAGGCTGAAACCAAACTGGCAAAAGGGGAGATACACTCGGCAAGCTAACATTAGGATGCCAATAACTAGCTGCTATTTGACCATAGTGCAGCAGCATCAACCCAATCAGCACACTAAGTACCCCTATCCCAGGCAAAAGCGATCGCAATTTCAGTGCTGACGACTGAGGACTGATTGAAAAAAAGGATTCTCCCTTATACTCTTCGGTTAAGACTCGATCCCCCCTCACCCTCGCGCTAACGCGCCGCTTCCCTAGTAAAAAGGGGGAATCAAAGCCCCCCTTTTTAAGGGGGGTTGGGGGGATCTCTTTAGGATACTTAAGAAGATGAGCCAGATATAAATTACCCAGTGAAAAGCCAGCTGTGACAATAAATGCGATCGCCCACAACCCCAGCTGAGTTCTTACCCTGAGAAGAAACGCCGGTAGATATCCGACTTCCTGAAACCAAAAAACATCTGCTACTAGGTAAGCGACTAGATCGAAGGCTAGCCACAGTCCTAGTAGCAGTACAATCCCTGGAAAAATTCGATTCATTATTCATTGTTCATTGTTCGTTGTTCGTTGTTCATAGAAGTTGCCATGAACCCTGAACGATGAACTCTGAACGATTAGCTAAATTGTTCGCCTATATCCAGGTTAAACAGAGTTTGGAGTGCCTGCATCGCTTTGCGTCTGGCTTCGATATCTTGTTGCGATCGCAGTTGTACCATCGGATCGTGCAGAATTTTGTTGACAATTCCGCGCGTTAGTGCTTCGATAACTTCTTGATGTCTTTCGGCAAATTCCGTACCCAAGCGAGACAAAGCTTTTTCTAACTCTTGAGTGCGAATCGTTTCCATTTTATCACGCAGGCAGCTGATGGTGGGAACGGTTTCGAGCGATCGCCACCAGACATCAAAGGCTTCCACCTCTTCTTCTAGCAGCCCCTGGGCTTCCATTGCCATCTTACGGCGGCTTTCGTGATTCTGAGCCACCACTGCCTTTAAGTCATCGACATTAAACGCCTGCACGTTGTCCAGCTCGTTAACATCCCCATCCACATTGCGCGGGACAGAAATATCAAAGATCATCAAACCTCGGTGCGCTTCCAGGTGAATTTCCAGTTTCGACCGATTCAACAGTGGTTCTGTAGAAGAGGTACTGGTAAACACCAAGTCCGACGTAGCGATCGCTGACATCATTTCCGACAGCGGATACAGTTGCAACTGCGCCTCTGGGAACTGATTCGCCAATTCCTGCGCCCGCTGGATAGAACGGTTCAGAACCGAGATGTGAACCGCTCCTTTTGCCAGTAAATGTTGCACTAACAGCCGGGACATTTTCCCAGCACCCAAAATCGTCACTCGACAAGCTGCCAAGTTCTGGGCTTTGATCTGGGCTAACTCTACAGCGGCTGAACTAATTGAGACAGCACCCGTACCGATACTGGTTTCCGTCCGGACTCGCTTCCCAGCAGTCAGCGCTTGCTTGAACAACCGATTCAGGATGCTACCGATGCCCTTGTATTGCTGTCCTAGTTTGTGAGTATGTTTCACTTGCGCCAGGATTTGCCCTTCGCCCAGCACCAAACTATCTAAACCTGCTGACACCCGCATCAAGTGCATGACTGCATCTTCATGCAACAAAACAAACAAGTGTTGCCGTAGTTGATGCAGGGGTAACTTGCTGTGTTCGGAAAGAAATTGGGTAACTTCCCGAACTCCCTGTTCGGTTTCATGAGCAACGATGTAAATTTCCAGGCGGTTGCAGGTGCTAAGAATCGCGACTTCTGCAATGTGGGGGTAGCTCATGAGGGCAAGAGTTGCACCTTCACACGCTGGCTCTGGAATACTTAATTTTTCCCGAATCTCAACCGGCGCTGTTTTATGGCTAAGACCTACGACTGCAATATTCATTTGCTAATTGCTAATTACTAATTGCTTATTGGGTTGAAGGTTAAAAGATTAGAAGATTGAAGGTTGAAGATTACAAGGTTGAAGATTAGAAGGTTGAAAGTTCACCCTGCAACCTACAACCTGCAACCCAATTACCCACAGACTACCTCAATTGCAGCTGCTTCGGCTCTTCAAACATATGGATAGTGTCAACAAACCGAGCCGTCTGCGACTGGCTGGAAATGACCAAGCTTTGAGTGCGTGCGCCTCCCTTGAAGAAGCGGACGCCTTCCATGAGTGTGCCGGGGGTGATGCCACAAGCTGCGAACAGAACCGTCTTGCCAGAGGCTAGTTCGTCAGCGTTGTAAACTTTGTCTGGGTCTGTGATGCCCATTCCATTAAGCCGTGCGATATTGCTCTCTCTGCTCTCCCCGATCAATCCAGTTTTCACCACATCTGGATCGTAGATCAGCTGACCTTGGAAGTGTCCACCCAGACAGCGCAGAGCGGCGGCTGAGATGACGCCTTCGGGTGCAGCACCAATTCCCATCAAAGCGTGAATATTGGTACCCGAAAAGGCGCAGGAGATGGCAGCAGAAACGTCACCATCGCTGATCAGTCGCACTCTAGCTCCCGCTTGCCGGATTTCTTGAATCAGCTCTTTGTGACGGGGGCGATCCATCACCACGACCACCAGTTCCTCAATCGAGCGACTCAGGCACTCGGAGAGAATCTTTAGGTTTTGGGTGGCGGACTTGTTAATATCAACATGACCGCGTGCCACTGGGGGCGCTGCCAGCTTTTTCATGTAAAAGTCAGGAGCGGCAAATAAACCGCCTTTCTCAGCAATTGCCAGAACTGCCATTGAACCATTTTGACCGTAGGCAACGAGGTTGGTGCCTTCGCAGGGGTCAACGGCAATATCAATCTCTATCAATTCATCTGGGTTGCAGTAATTTTTGGCATCTTCGCGGGTACAGATACCAACTTCTTCTCCGATATACAACATGGGGGCATCATCCCGTTCGCCTTCGCCGATGACGATCCGACCCCGCATATAAATTTTGTTCATCCGCTCCCGCATGGCTTCCACAGCGACTTGGTCAGCTATGTTTTTTTCGCCTTTGCCCATCCACCGGGAGGATGCGATCGCAGCTTGCTCAACTACCTCTATAATTTCTAATCCCAGCGTATTTTCCACAAAAACTATCCTCTCAACTGCTTGATTTAGCGTCGTTTCATCTGGCGATTCCAGTTAGAAGTCTATCAGAGGGGGGATACCCAAAGCTGGAGATTAACGGCTTGGTTTATGTTAACTTTTGTAATTAGTCATGGGTCAGGAGTCATTAGTTGGTGAATAACTAATGACTCCTGACTTTCTTTAGGGCAATTCAACCGAGGTAGGTTTCGCAATGTGAGGCAGACCCCAACCGAGTTTTTCTCGCAAAATTCGGAAAAACTCAGGGGATTGCAAGCGGATGAATCGAGCCGAAAAGGGCGATCGCTCCAGATACACCCGATCTTCTGGCAATACATAGCACCCAGCATTCCCATCCACCACCATCACCAGCCGAGTAGGATTCGCTGGGAAAATCGTCACGGGTTCGCTATCTGCAAACACCAACGCCCTAGACGCCAGTGAATGAGGACAAATCGGTACCAACTGTAATGTCGGCACCCCAGGCGTCACCACCGGCCCCCCAGCACTCAGTGAGTAAGCCGTCGAGCCAGTCGGAGTCGAGATAATCACCCCATCTGCGGCAATATCCATCAGCGCGTGACGCCCAATCAGCACCTCAAAATGGCACATACTGGTGAGCGGTTCCCGATGAATCACCATTTCATTCAGGCACAGCGCTTCCCACAGCCGGGTATTATCTCGAAATAGCTGCACCGATAGCATCGCTCGCTCTTCAACTTCATACTCCCCAGCCATTAGTATTTCCAGCGCTTGCGGCAGCTGGTTCACATAAGCTTCAGTTAGAAAACCCATGTGCCCGGTATTCACCGCCAGCAAGGGAATCCCACAAGGTGCCACTTGGCGAAATGCCGCCAGAACCGTGCCATCTCCCCCCAGCACCACCGCAAAGCTCATCTCTTCATCAAATCCAGGGGGAGCCAGGGAATCAATTGGGGTATGACACACCGGACGATCGGGGCGAGAATATCCCAAAATCCCACCGGAACCCGTTGTCATGCAAACTTCCCAACCAGCGGCTGTTAGCTTGTCATTTAACTCTGTGGCAACGCGACAAGCTACAGGTTTGGTGTCATTGTATATAATCCCTGCTTTGGGCACGCTTCGAGTCCGGTAGTAGTTCATTCTTAATTGTTAGCGATCAATGGTTGGTTTTTAGGTATGTAACCTATTAAAAACCAACAACTAACAACTCACTTTTCTTTAAGGCTGTAATCAGTTCAAGATGTAAATGGCATCTTTTTTTTGCTCTGCTTTTTATTTTTTGATTTTTCGTAATCAATTTCCTTAAGTTTTTTCAAGATGCGACTGAAGTAGTCTTGCAGGTATGCCTCCAAAGTCGTGATTTGGGCTTGGTCTATCCCGAAGACTTGATAAACCTCATCCATCGGCGCATTCAGGGGTTTGCCTGTCGCTACCACTTCTGCAAAAGCCAACCGATCTGCTAGATTCCAGCCCCACTCAAAAAAGCGAGCGATCCGTCGCACTGTCCGCAGTAAACCCAAAGGCATCCGCGTTACCTTAGATTCCCGCCCGGAAAGACGTTCGCACAGGCGGATGATTTCATAGGCACCCCAAGCACGAGAACCCACAACCGGAAAGGTTTTGTTGGCGGTTTCCGGAACCTTAAGCGCTTTTAGTGCAAACTTAGCAATATCCTGAGTGTCCATGTAAGCCACCGGAGAGGTGTCACCTGTCACCCACACAGCTTGCCCATCTAAAATCGGCACTGCATACTGACCGATCAGCCCTTGCATAAAGCCGCAAGGTCGCAGAATGGTGTAATTCAACCCCGATTCTGCCAAGAAAAGTTCCGTACACCGCTTGATTTCCATCAGCGGGACTTCGGGGTACTTTTCAGCATCCAAAATGGAGAAGAAGATAAAACGCTCAACTTTGGCAGCGGCGGCGGCTTGAATCAGCGCTACTTTGCCATCCCAGTCTACCTGTTTGATACTGGTGGAGTCTGTGGGTCGTGAAGTTGCCGCATCAATCACTGCTGTGACACCTTCAAAGGCTGCTTTTAGGCTTTCGGGATTGGTGAGATCGCCGGGTACTAGCTGGGCACCCCATTCTTTTAAGAATGCCGCCTTTTTCGCACTCCGTACCATACAGCGAACTTGATAGCCCTCTTCTATTGCCCGACGAGCCACCTGTCTGCCCAGGGTGCCGGTGGCACCGACAATTAATAAAGTCATCTAGTAATTAGTAAGGAATCTTAAACTTTCTATAAGATGTTATCAGAAATCTCAGATTTAACGCAAAGAAAGTTTACAAAATTAATAAAGATAGCGATCGCTCACTTCCGACACCACTAGCTAATCGGGTCAGGATGCCCCAAATACTGAATCGCTAGATGATAAGGCAACCGGCAAGGGACAGGGAGTGCGATTTTTGATGGAACACCACTCGCGCCGCCTGTCCTTGCTTTCAGGGGTTGTCCTTAGAGGGACTCGTTTTCGCCCCCTTGGATTTTGAGTAACAAAAAGCCCAAGCCCAGACCCACTAAAATCAGGGTAAAGGACAATATAGCTGCATTAAAAATCTCACCGCTCATCGGTTGTAGGCTCCTTGGGAATCAATTAAAAAGTTTAGAGTATTTTAAGCTGAAAGCTGTGAAAACTTTCTTTACACAAACACCTGTCAATCTCACGCAACGGCAAGACCGTCCTCGGTTAGCTGTAACACTGGGAGATCCGGCGGGGATTGGGCCAGAAGTAGTGCTGAAGGCGTTGGCAGATCCGACGGTTATCCAAAATTGCCAGATTACAGTAGTTGGCAGTCGGGCACTGTTACAAGAAACTTATCATCGATTGACCGGACGACTAAAGTCGCGGCTACACGAACAAAGCCTGCCTCCGCAGGCTTTAGAAGCGGGTGGGGAGGCATCTGAGTTGGTGTCAGCACCGCTGGCAAACCCGGCACAGTTATCAATTCTTGATGTCCCGCTGGACGGGGAAATAGAGCGGCAAATTAATATTGGGACTGGGAATGCTGCTAGTGGCGCGGCAAGTTTTGCTTATATGGAAACTGCGATCGCTCACACTCTTTCGGGTGAGTTCCACGGCATTGTGACTGGCCCGATTGCGAAATCTGCTTGGAAAGCCGCTGGATATGATTTTCCCGGTCAAACAGAACTATTAGCCAAGCGTTCCGGCGTCCAGCAATTTGGGATGTTATTTGTGGCGCGATCGCCTCATACCGGCTGGACACTCCGCACTTTACTTGCTACCACCCATATTCCCCTCCGTCAAGTTGCTGAGGTGCTGACACCGCAGCTGCTGACGAATAAACTTGATTTGCTGGTGGAATGCTTAAAGGCAGATTTTGGGATAGAAAAGGCGAAGATAGCGATCGCGGGTTTAAATCCCCACAGCGGCGAACAAGGGCAACTGGGACGAGAAGAAATAGACTGGTTAATCCCTTGGCTAGAGCAGGAGCGACGGCGACCTCATCTGCAACTGGATGGCCCGATTCCCCCAGATACGATGTGGGTAAAGCCCGGTCAAGCCTGGTTCGGTTCCAATGGCATCTCCCAAGCTCACGATGCTTACCTGGCACTCTATCATGACCAAGGCTTAATCCCCGTTAAACTGATGGCATTTGACCGAGCTGTGAATACTTCTATCGGTCTTCCCTTCATCCGCACCTCCCCCGATCACGGGACTGCTTTTGATATCGCTAGTCAGGGAATTGCCGATGCTACCAGTATGAAAGCAGCGATTCAACTTGGGGCTGAATTAGCAGATCGGAGGATAGCAGCGAACTCCATGTAGCTCTAGCTAGCTAATCAGGTATCGTCAACCAGGTCAAATAGAAAAGAGATCGTTCATGTTTGCATATTTTATTTTTACCGCGATCGCTCAAAGCATCCACTTGAGCGCTCCAAACCTTCCTGCATCTATATCTGAGAACGATCGAGCCAAGTCCGAGCGAATAGCAGCCTCAACAGTACCAACGAACTCCGCCTTCGCAAACTCAAGGTATTTAAAAACCGCACAGAGGGGTTTTGCCGTTTTGCGTGTTGCTTATGTAGCCGCGAATTCTATTCACCAGGGATATTCTCCAGCGTGGGATGCTAGAAACGGTATCTCCTCACAGACACTATTTGTTAAAAGCGATCGCAATCAAAAATTATTTCCTCTTGGTTTTAAAGTTGTTAGAAGTGCGCCAGGAGTTACGCTTTATAACCAAAACTCTGATTATGTGCAAGTTGTTGATTTGAGCCAAGGCGCGTCTGTAAAGTTTCTTTATGGTGAGATTACCAATCTGGGTAAGAGACAAGGCGCTTATGGCGGAAACGATCCTAAGTTGAGACGCCAAACGCTTACACAAGCCTGGGATCATTTCTATTCTTTAAATAAAAAGGCTTTTTCTATCACTAATGGTCAGTTTTTCAGAAATGATACTAACTCCGCCACCATCACTAACTTAGCCTTTCCAGTTAAAGCCAATGGAACCATCATTAGTAACGGCTATGCGGGAGAAAGTGAATTTGCTAGCCAAAAGCTGATGCTTGAAGTTTGGAAGACTCGTGCAAAAATTAGCGCTTTTAAGGGCAAAAATCCTCTTTACTCTTCTTCAGCTCCTAATATCATTGTTGGCTTGAGCGAAAATGCAAATAAATCTATTAATAAAAATCTTGGTAGAACTTTTATGGGAGTTAGAGATGGCGACTCTAACGGTATTTATGAAACAGTTTTAATTTTTAATTCAAGTGATTCGACTCAGTTTCATGCAGCGGAGACACTAAAAAAGTTTGGTGCAGATAAAGTAGTCATGCTCGATGGTGGCGGATCTTCACAGTTGCTGGCTCAGGGTAAAAATTATATTAAATCTACAAGAACCATTCCCCAAACCATCGGTGTGGTAAGCGCTCCGCGAGCTAAGAGTAGGTAGAAATAAGGAGGCGATCGCGTCTCTATATCGATGGTAAAAAAGTACGATCGCTCTTATGGTTTTCTTTATTTATTTACTTTTATTTTACAAATTCATCACCGCCGTTATTTCTCAGTTTCGAGTGAAGTTATTCCTCTGCCAATTCCACATCTAGCTCCCCTGGCGCGAACCGGGGAGTTGTGAATTAAGCATCTCTCGCTTCGCTTAGGTTTGGTCGGTGTGAGTTGGGATTACTCGCTTCGCTGATAGACAACCGGCTCGCGCCGGAAGTGTCTGAGTTGGTATTACTCGCTTTCCCAATAGTTGGTGAGTGTGCGCTTCGCGTTGAGAGGGGGGTGAAGCTTCATTCACTATACTCATTTACCCCAATCCTTTCAATACGGCTCGCGCCGCAAAAGTACGAAATTTATCACTCTTTTAACCTCCTGGTTTCTTACTAGGAGGTTTTTTTCTGGCTTTTTACAGCTTTTATTCCCAAACTAATTTCCTTGAAGCTATTGCTATCAAGGGGAATTCTTGTCAACTTTATTCTTAGGCAAAACTCATGGCATTCTCCCAAAACGAACTTTTCAATCGTCAAGTGGTTTTAGATTTGGTTCGAGTTCTCAATCCAACTTATTCAGTAAAATTTACGGCTTATAAGTATGCCAGATGGGATGCCACTATCTTTAAACCATCAGGTCAAATTGCCTATTATATTGAATCAAAGGTGAGATCCTATTCATCTACTCGTTTTGATTCAGCAATTGTAGGTGATGCAAAAGCACAACTGCGTGAACAATCTAAACAAGCTCCAGTCTATGTTGTCAGTTGGTATCAAAGAAATAATTTGGTTTATCTCTACCCCTTTGCACGCAATGGAATTCTCCACCCATCGCATTCATCAGTCATAAAATCTGGCAAAAATCTCCTCCTACTCCCTTTCCCTTCTAGCTACTGCTACGCTTATTGTAATCGTACTCTCACATTACTCTCAAGACCTGTTTCTACCTTTCAAACGTCTTGAAGTCCTTATATCCTCTCTTTAATTCTCTCGTTGGCTAATCTCCGTTAACCCTCTATACTTTCTAGAAACCATTCCCGATTTGCTACCAAGTCTGACTCCTTCACCTGATACTTGAGGATTTCGGGGATTAGCAATGTGGGGTCGTGATGCTTAGCGATCGCTCTGACATCGATAACTGGCTTATAATTTATCCGCAAGCACTGCTGCCAAAGTTCTACCCACTTAGCTTGCGAAAGATAGCCATGACTGAAGTATGAAGGCTGTACCAGAGCCAAAATATGTAAATGTGGGTGAGCAGATACCCAATCCCGACCTATAGTAACCTCTACAGACTTTATCCAACCTTTTGCAGGCCATGCCTTTAACTCAGTTAATCGCTTAAAAGCTTTGTTCATCCCATCCAAGTTTGTCCGCAAATCCTCAATGTGACAGTTTTTTACAGTCAGAGTAATAAAAAGCCAGCGGTATTTGGGGTAATCAGCGACAACTTTCGGGAGAATTTTATAAGCTTTCGCCTTCCACATGAGACTTCGCCGCCACTGACAAACCGGACAATGACGAACGCGACAAAATCGGGTATTTGATAGCTTAAAGTTGAGCGAACCTTCGGATGCTGGCACTAATCGAAACTCCAGCCACTCGGAACAGGTACTAACCCGATGAGCATAGCGATTGAAACCACCATTTCCAGCGCCAGCGTAGTGCTTAGAAACTATATCCGCATTTGCTCGGTGCTTTTCCCAAGTGTTGCCTTTTGGGGAGATATCAGATAATCCTAATGCATCTGTACTTGGTTCACACTTGTCTTGAGGTGAGACACTAAAAGGAATCAAGCTTCCGTTTGCGGCTTTATCAGACATGAACCCCCCTGCTATGTTTGATTTACTGCGATCAACTCAAACTATCAGGGGGTTCTACATTCATCCATCCGTTGAAATACGTAAATCAATCCGCTGAATTACTTTTCTCCTGTATGGGATAACACCGTTGCTGGTACAGTTAAAAAAATTTTTCTAAGTTGATAATGCGCGATCGCTTAACCATCTAGCACCAATAAAAAAGCGCGATCGCATCTACCTATAACTCACTATTTAACTGTAAATAAACCCTATTAAATGTCAAAATACATTTTTTTAAAACTTCGTGTTGCTAAAAACCGTATTGATTAAAATGGATGGTGTCTCAAGTCGTGGCAATAGATATCTATAGCAATTCTATCTCAGTTGTGAGCCAGCAGTTCAGATTCCCGACTTCTTAGAGAAGTCGGGAATCTCGCCTTTAGAAGTGTTATAGACAGTACGGCTCAATAACCTTGTCTATCCGCTCCTAAATAAATTTTGCTTAAACCTTTGCAAATTAGGTAAACCAAGTAGATGGAGAAAAACTCTGTTCAGATGAGTTAGAAAGTTGATGTTTAATCCAATCTCTCTTCTTTTGGATAACCTCGAAAATTCCTTGGCGAATTACTGTTTCTATGTGCAGCTTTCTTTCTCCAGAGCAGTAACGACGATTGCATTGCTCTGAAATTTTTTGACCATCCTCAATCACAGCGTATACGTTAGGAACTCGACTCAAGGTATAGGTCATTAATTCTTTATATAATCTAGAATTTAAAAAAGTTCCTTACTCAAAATACTCTTGTTCATTATCTAAAATTTTAGCAATTTCATCGGCAACCCATAACATTGTTAAATTGATGGTTCGATCAGCCATTTCAACCTCACTTTTTCTCAAATTAACATTCTGGTTTTGTCTAATTAATTTTATAACTTATGGCTATTGCTAAAAGTTAAGTTTATTCAGTTTGTTACTTTTAAAATATCAAAGTTTTGTCCAAAACTGCTGATTTTAAAACTAAATATACCCACTCGCATTTTCTAAAAGGTTTCTAAGTAAAGAGGCAGATAAAATTCAGTTGCTTTTGAAGAGACCAAAATAGTACCTATAAGCTGGATAATAGGTAATAAATTCCCCTAAACATAAAATTTAAGAGTTTCTTGATTAGAGGGTTTTGTTAACATCGGCTGTTTTGTAAGTTCAAGGCATGAGTATTAACATGAAACTCACCTTAAATTGGATTAATATCAATTTTATCAAGTCCAGAGAGAGCATACTGGATTAATCGCTTCTAGCCTATGCCGACTAACCCAGCCTGCATTAAAAGGAGGTCGTCAGATTGGGAAACAGACTCTAGCCTGTTTTGAATTTAAGATTACGTTTCAAATGTAAAAAACTAGGGAATAAATCGGGAAGAAATCGGGAAAAAAAGGTAAAGTTATGTCAAGAAAATTTTGCTAGTGATGTTCAACAAAGCATCAGGTTACGATAGCTGTTTAAGGCGATACCCGATACTGTGAACTGTCTCAATAAAATCGGGAGGCGCTCCTGTTGCCCTGAGTTTCTGCCGAAGGCTTTTAATATGGGCTTTGACAGTCTCCTCCTCTGGGGGTTCCTCAAGAGACCATACGTGTTCGATGATACTACTGCGGCTGAGTACGCGCCGACCATTGCGAAGGAACAGCTCCAATAAAGAATACTCCTTGCGGGTTAAGTGCAAGGATTGCTCAGCATAGCTAACTTCATAGGTACTAGGGTTAAAGCGCAAGCTGCCCCACTCTAGCACCGGAGATGCGGAGGAACTCCCTCGACGCAACAAAGCCCGTATCCGGGCTAATAACTCTGGCAAATCGATCGGTTTAACGACATAATCATCCGCTCCAGCATCTAAGCCGGTGACTTTATCCGCGCTGGTGTCGCGGGCGGTAATCATCAAGATTGGCTGGTTGTAGTCATGAGAGCGCAATCGACGGCAAAGGCTTATGCCATCTAGCTTAGGAAGCATTACATCCAACAAAATCAAGTCATACGTAAGGATTTGGACTTGCTCCCAAGCAGTTTCTCCATCTGTAACCACATCAACCACATAAATTTGGTCAGTAAGAGCTTCTACTAAAGCTTCCGCAAGATGCAAATCATCTTCTATGAGAAGGATTCTCATTGCATAAATTTTTTTTAATTATATAGTGAATGGAAACAAAGACGACCCAAAAAGTCTTTTGCTGACAAACCTGCCTTATAAATACAATATCATTTATTGTTGGAAAAATTAGCTCGACATAAACAGTCGTTTCAGCAGAAAGTACCTGTTATGAAAGGGTCTACTAAAAAAACAATTACGATCGGCGGTTTAGGGTTGGCATTGTTGCTACTCGTTGCACCGAGTACAGCTTCATATTGGAGCATGACTCGACTGATTGAAAGCTATGAATGGGTACAGCAGACTGACGAAGTTGTGCAGAACCTTGAAGAAATTTTTTCCCCGCTGAAGGATATTCAAGCAAAGGAACGCAACTACATCCTAACGGGCAACGAAAATTGGCTGAACGTCGAGCTTGCTGCTAGTCAGGAAATTGGCTCAAAAATCCCAAAGCTCCGAAAGTTGAGTGTTGATAATTCCCAGCAACAAACTAAGCTAAATGTGCTTGAATCCTTAGTGGCGAAAAAACTCGCTGTATTCAAAAAGTTGATTTCCCTGCGGCAGAACAATGGCAACGATCCGGCGTTACAGATTGCCCTATTCGAGCAGGAGCAAAAGCGTCAGGGTGAGCGCCAGTTAATCCAGCAGATGCAGAACGACGAGCAAGAGTTTTTACAGCAGCGATCGCTAGCAGTATCAACCAACGCCCATAATATAATCTTGATGCATTATATGGGCACTGGCTCGATATTTTTGCTTTTATGCTGGGTCTACTTCCTTCTTTATAGCGAAAATACGAAGCGCAAACGCGCAGAGGAGGCGCTACGAAAGGTTAATGAGGAACTAGAAATCAGAGTTCAGGAACGAACCGCAGAGATAGCTAGTACCAATGAATTACTGCTGGCTGAAATTATCGAGCGCCAGCGAGCCGAAGAGGCGTTACATCTGACCCAATTTTGTGTCGATGGGGCGGTATATGCGATCGCTTGGATCGATCTACAGGCGCGGTTTGTATATGTAAACGACGCCCTTTGCCATTCAGTCGGTTATTCACGGGAAGAATTACTCTCAATGAGCCTACCTGACGTAAATCCGGACATTGCCCCAGCAGTCTGTCCAGATATTTGGCAAGCGATCAAGCAACGCGGTTCTCTCTCTCTGGAGTCTCATCATCGTCGCAAAGATGGCAGGATATTCCCTGTGGAGATAACAGGCAATTACTTGCAGTTTAAGGGCAAAGAGTACGCTAGTTTTTTTGCTCGCGATATTAGCGATCGCCAACAAGCAGAATTAGCTCTCCGAGAGAGCGAACAACGGTTACAGGCAATTCTAGATAACTCCCCGGCAGCTATCTACCTTAAAGACACTTCTAGCCGATACATTTTGGTCAATCGCCAGTTTGAAAATTTATTGCACGTCACCAGAGAGCAAGTTCTCGGTAAGAACGATTACGATATATTTCCGCAGGAAATCGCAGATAGGTTGGTATCGAATGACAAAATAGTGCTTGAATCTGGAAGTTCCTTTGAGTTTGAAGAACTCATTCCTTGCCGCGACGGCATCCGCACTTACTTATCGCTGAAGTTTCTCATTTATAACTCCCAAGGGATTCCCTACGCAATTTGCGGCATCTCCACCAATATTAGCGATCGCAAAGCTGCTGAAGAAGCACTGAGAATTAGTGAGGAACGCTTTCGGATTGCGCTCAAAAATTCACCTATGGTTGTCTTCAATCAAGACACCGATTTACGCTACACCTGGGTACATCATCCCACTTCAAGGCTCGTTGAGGAAATTTTAGTCGGGAAATTAGAATCAGAAGCCCTTTCGCCTGAAGATGCCCAACGGCTGGCAGCGATTAAGCGCCGAGTGTTGACAACCGGAATCGGAACGCGCAAACAGACATTTATTACAGTTAACGGAGAAATTCGCCACTACGATTTGACCGTAGAGCCGTTGCGTAATCCCACGGGGGAAGTTGTTGGCATTACCGGCTCAGCGATGGATATTACCGACATCCGTTCCAGGGAAGAACAACTGCGAGCAATCTTCGAGAGCGCACTCGAAGTGATATTAATTACAGATGACGAGGGCACATATGTAGAAGGGAATCCAGCCGCCTGTCAACTGTTGGGACTGCAACTTTCAGAACTTCTGGGAAAGCGGATTGCAGACTTTATGGAGCCTAGTTTTGATTTTAAACAGGCATGGCACAACTTCCAAAAACAAGGGCAGGCAACTGGAGAATTGCGTCTCCTGCATCCGGATGGAACCGTGCGAGAAGTTGAGTATGCGGCTAAAGCCAATTTTCTTCCTGGGCGACATCTATCGGTGCTACGCGACATCACCGTGCGTAAGCAAGCGGAGGCAGCGCTGCGGGAGAGCGAGGCTCGCTTCCGCATGATGGCTGATAGCGCCCCCGTCATGATCTGGATGTCCGATCATGACGCACTTTGTACGTTTTTCAACCAGACTTGGCTAAACTTTACCGGACGGACTCTAGAGCAAGAAATCGGTAATGGTTGGTTGGAAGGCGTGCATCCTGAAGATACTCAGCATTGTTTAGATACCTACTTATCGGCTTTCAATGCCCGAATGTCCTTTTGTATAGAATATCGGTTGAGACAGGCTGATGGCGAATACGGTTGGGTTTTAGATAAAGGAGTTCCCCGGTTTACAACAGAAGAAGATTTTGCTGGTTATATCGGCACCTGCCTCGACATCACTGAGCGCAAAGCTAACGAGGAAGCCCTGAGAGAAAGCCAACGTTTCATCCAGAAGATTGCCGATACAACTCCCAATTGGCTCTACATTTATGACCTGATTCAAGATTGTAACGTTTATGCCAATCGCCGAACGGAAGATTTTTTTCAATGCACCCAGGCAGAAATCCAAGCATTAGGTTCGCGGATTTTATCAGATTTTTTACACCCAGAAGATTTTTCTAAACTTGATGAATTCTACAAAGAATTTGCCGCCACTAAAGAGGGTCAAGTAGTCGAAAAAGAATACTGCATGAAAAACGTCAGGGGTGAATGGCGTTGGTTTCATATCTGTGAAGTTGTTTTTACGAGAACCGCTGACGGCAGACCCGAACAGATCCTGGGTACAGGGGTAGACATCACCGATCTTAAGAAGGCTGAAGAAATGCGTCTGGCGCTAGAAAGAGAAAAAGAACTGAGTCAACTTCAGCAGCGCTTCTTTTCGATGGTTTCTCATGAATTTCGCACTCCAATTAGCACTATCTTACTCTCTGCCCAATCCCTAGAACATTCCTTCCAGCGATGGTCAAAAGAAAAAGTGGTGAAGAATATTGTTCGCATTCAAGCTAGTGCTAAACACATGGTTCAGCTATTAGAAGATATTCTGATAATTAATAGAGCGGAAGCCGGGAAACTAGAATTCCACCCTTCGTCTATTGATCTCAAAAAAATCTGCTACTACTTAACGGAAGAAATGCGGTTAATTGCTGGCAGTAAAAATTCAATAATCTTTGTTAGCCAAGGGGATAGTTCAGAATCAGCAATAGATGAAAAACTTCTGCGCTCAATTGTTAACAATTTACTCTCCAATGCGATTAGATACTCACCCCAAGGCAGTCAGATTCATTTTTCCCTCGTTTGCGATCGCCAAGTGGCAATCCTCGAAATTACCGATCGAGGTATTGGCATTCCGCCAAAAGACCAACCCCATCTATTTGAGCCGTTTTATCGAGGGGAAAATGTTGGCAATATCGCTGGTTCGGGATTAGGGCTAACCGTGACTAAAAAGTGTGTGAATTTACACGGGGGCACAATTACGGTGAAGAGTCAAGTCGGGGTGGGAACCACCTCCACTGTGAGATTGCCTTTAAAGGGCGCTGTAGGGATGGGGAGTCTCGATCTCGGCTAGAGCAGTTATACCATTCTGAGGGTAGACGGCTTCGAGCGCACCCACCTAGTAAAGTAAGAAAAGTAGCTCAATTGACTAAGATTGGCATTTAATAGCAAGATAAGTCATGACTTCTTGGCGCGATCGCTTCAATCAAATCAGTGGCAAAAGCCGCTTTGTAGTCTGTCGTTTGTTTATCCATCTAGCAGGTGCAGAGGTTGCGCCTCTGTTGGGAGTTCTGAATCGTGCTGCTAGAGAAGCAGTCGAAGCTGACGGGGATCTGCAAATTTTGGGCGAAGGACTGGTTGAAATTTGCCAAAACCTCTTACAGTACGATACTTACTGGCAATCCGCAGCAAATGAAGGCGACGTTTTCTGGGATGAAGGTGAAGCTGGAGACTACGTGAATGAATTGTTCACAGACTCTGCTGAACGCTATTTGAGCGAACCAGACTTCAGTCAATCCTCTCATGGAAAAGATGAACCCTTATCATTGCCGGTCACTCGCAACTTGATTGTGATGATTACGGTGGCTTACGAGGGAGAAGTTCCCGTACTCGAAAGCGATCTCGCCAATCTTAGTGCGCTCAAAGAAGGTCTAAAAACCTTGATTAATCTGCACTATCAGGAAAAACTGCGAGCAATACAAGTTCACTTTTCTCCAGCGCAGTTGGGTGATGAACTGACAAACGATCAATTGTTGCTGAATTTTCCAGAACTGATTCCCCTTTAATGGCTAATATCTTCCTCATCAAAACTATTAATCAATTTATGTTACGTAGATTGACCATTCTTTTCATGTCCCTGACGTTGTGTTTGACCACCGTAGCTTGTGGTGGCCCTACAACGACAACCCAAGCCCCATCTCAGAATCGAGACTTCAACACAACGACCGCTCAAACTCGGCTGCCTGAAGGACAATATCCAGTGCAACAGGCAACCTACAATGATGCCAATGGGGAATACACAGTCATGTTGCTCAATACCCCTCCGGGCACACCGGCTGTTTATCGCAGTACAGATTTGCAAATGGCGCGTCTGACAGACGAAGAAATTAAGTCGGGTCAGAAGGGTTATCTGAAAACAGCTAACGGTCAGGCATCTCTACACATTCCAGAAGACTTCAAAATAGAATACGTTCACAACGTCACTGAAACTCGATCCGACCCTCAAACAGGTCAACCCCAAACGGTTGTAGTGCGTCAGCAATCAAGCTTCTGGACGCCTTTTGCAGGAGCATTGGCGGGTCAAGCGATAGGCAGCTTGTTGTTTTCGCCGCGTTACTATGTGCCGCCAGTGTATCAACCAGGCGGAATTTTGAGAGGTTACGGCGGATATGGCAACACTTATGGTCAAGCGGTTCAGCAATACCAAACCCGCTACCAAGCGCCGCCACCTGCTGTTACAAATCGTCAAACCTTGCGGACGACCGGGCGCTTAAGATCGCCTTCATCCAGTCAACCGACCACCATTCGTCGAGTGCCGCAAAACGGAAACCGTTCTACTGGGTCGGGTTATGGTTCCAGCACGCTGCGTCGGTCTGACCGATCGACTCCCAGCCGCGCTAATCGAAGTCCCAGTTTTGGCAGCGGAGGGCGATCGCGTCCCAGTCGCAGTCGGGGAGCTTTTGGTTCTGGTGGCAGACGCCGCTAATTAGCGGGAGGATGGGCATCCCGAAACCTCTCCCCGCTTTTCCGGGAGGGGGACTCAGCCGCAGGGTCTGACCGTTCATCTCATGTTCGGTCAGACCCTGCGGTTGTGGGATGAAGTTAAGCCAAACAAAAAACGCCCAACAAAAACTTGAGGGCGTCGATCATCAGGGTGCATCTACTAAATATTAGTTTAACTCACTGAGGGGTCTGACCCCTCACCTCAAAAAAAGATTGTTATAAAACTTCACAATAGCTTTTTCAGTTTATTAACGCTACATCTGTGATTCCTCTTTGCCACCAGAAGGCGCGTCTAGCAGCTTCTGAGAATCGATCTGCACTCCGCGCATACCCTGAGCGATCGCTAGCCCCAAAAACAAAAAACGCCCAACAAAAACTTGAGGGCGTCGATCATCAGGGTGCATCTACTAAATTCAATATACCCCAGTGAGGGGTTAGACCCCCCACCCCTAAGAGAGATTGTTATAAAACTTTACATTTCCTGGGAAGTGCAGAGGGCGATATACCTCAATACGGTTCATTTAGAGCTAAAAATCCAAAATCTGCGTAGTAGCGCGTCTAGCCTAAATTACTGGCTTGTGTATTGATGAAAGCAATAGCAACCAACACTTTTTAACTTTGCTTCCCCAACATTTTAGAGTAGACGCGCTAGTAGGTTGGGTTGAGGAACGAAACCCAACAAATGCTTATGCGTGTTGGGTTTCGTTCCTCAACCCAACCTACAACTATTTGGGAGTGAACCGTATTGGATCTTACCCACCAGGAGGGTTGAAGGATGCTTGCAGTCAATCCAGACAAAGCGATGCGCGTGAAACCTAGCTACAGCCTAGAGTAAAGAGATGCCTGAGAGACACACCAAGCGATCGCACCAGTGCTGGGGAACGCGATCTCAAAGGGAGCCGACACAACCGAGATTAGGATAGTCTTTCAGGCTTTCTAACTGCACCGCCTTCATCCAATCGGTGAATGCCTTCCTATCCCTGTCATTTAGTTAGTTGAATTTTTCCAGCGTCGCTGTTATCCAAAGGGAATTCGCCCAAAATAGTATCAGCAGTTTCGGTCGTAGCAATGCTATATTTGATAGCCGTTATCGTTCTTATTTAAATTTGTTTCTACAAATTGGCGACTACCTAGGGCGTAAATTCTAAATCCGATCTATACTAATCCCTCAGGTGATTCCCTGTATTTTTGCTAATAAAAGTTTACCCATTAGGGTGATGTGGAAAGGAGGTGAGGAGGGAAACATGGTAATAGCTTGATGTAGTGACCCTAAACCAGGCAACTTGACAACCAAGTAGCCTACATATTCGATTTCAAGAGGTTTTGGATATGTCCTTGCTGTTTCTAATCCCTTTAGCAATCTCGATAGCATCGGCCTTCGTCATCTTTGAGAATTCTCACGATGAAGTTGCCTTGCTTGCTGCATCAGCAGCATCTGTCAGCTTGATTCTATGTTTGCTCTTTTTACCTTGGCAAGTCCAGCTTTTGCTGTTGATGTTTGTCTTAACGAGTACTAGACGGGTTTCTGTGCCAAATCAGAGCAAATTTAGGTAAAAAGACCATAAATTTATGCCGCGTCTTCCTGTACAGCGAACTCCAATCCAGTCTCAGTCTAGGTTGTTAGGGCTGGATTTGGTGACGCTGAAACTTAACCTCTAGCTGGAAACATCTGATGAACTGCTGGCATTTAGAACAGCAGCTATCGTTTACAAGTTTTTCAGATGAAATAATCGACTCTCAATGAGTTTACTGCTTTGGTAGGTATATCGCTGTTTGCCCTGCCAACCCAGAGGTTAAAAGACGCGATCGCTGGAACCTCTACACCCAGAGCCGAAACTGCCCTTTCTTAAACACAATCTTTACCGATGCGACCTTGTGCTTTTCGCCTCAATATTACCCATCGAATGAAGCCGGTGTCGCCAATTGTGACTGGAGAATATTTAGAATCGCCCAGTCGGGTGAATGCACCCAAAGAATTAGTTGCAACGATGGGAATGCAAGCCTCTGTTCTTTCCCAGCCGATTTTAGAAACAGAAGCGATCGCCTCTAGTTGAACTCATTTCAAGAGGTGTTCAAGATGAACGCAATTCCAACTTCTTTGCAGACCGAGACACCCGCCACAACCCACGACATTCTTGATGTACAGCAAACACACTGCTGCATTGTCGGTGGAGGACCTGCGGGGGCTGTCCTAGCGCTTCTCCTAGCCCGTCAAGGCATCCCAGTGATGTTGCTGGAGGTACACAAGGATTTTGACCGCGATTTTCGGGGAGACACCATTCATCCATCGGTGATGGAAATCATGGATCAAATCGGTTTGGCCGATCGCTTGTTGCAGATGCGTCACACAAAGGTTCCCAACCTTACCCTGATGACGACCGAGGGGCCGCTTCGATTTGTTGACTTCAGTCATTTGAAGACGAAGTACCCCTATATCACCATGCTCCCCCAGGTGCATTTCCTGCAATTCATCACAGAAGAGGCGAAACATTATCCAAATTTTCAGATGGTGATGGGGGCGAACGTGCAGGAGTTGATTGAGGAAAACGGGGTCATCCAGGGTGTACGCTACCGGGGACACGGCGGCTGGCATGAAGTGCGAAGTCAACTGACTGTCGGTGCAGACGGACGCTTCTCTCGCATTCGGCAATTAGTCGGGATGGAGCCGATCAAGACTTCGCCGCCAATGGATGTGCTTTGGTTTCGCTTACCTCGCCAAGCCGACGATCCCGAAGATACAATGGGGCGCGTTGCTGGCGGTCGCCTTTTGGTTCTGCTCAACCGCTTTGATTATTGGCAGGTTGGCTATGTAATTCCCAAGGGTAGCTATCAACAGCTGCGGGAAGCAGGTTTAGAAACTTTGCGTCAGTCTGTTGCTGAGATAGCACCCCTGTTTGCAGACCGGATGCAAGAATTGCATGATTGGACTCAAGTGGCGCTGCTCACAGTTGAGTCAAGCCGCGTCAAGCGTTGGTATCGCCCTGGTTTGCTGCTGATTGGCGATGCGGCTCACGTCATGTCGCCAGTTGGTGGAGTTGGCATTAACTACGCGATTCAGGATGCAGTGGTCGCTGCAAATGTGCTGGGTGAGCCGCTGAAAAAAGGATTGCAAGAAAGCGACTTGGCGAAAGTACAGCGCCAACGGGAGTTACCGACGCGGATTATCCAAGCATTTCAGTCTTTGGTTCAGCAGCAGGTTATTGCGAGGGCGATTGACTCGACCCAGGCATTTAAGCCGCCATTCTTCCTTCGTTTACCCATTTTGCGCGACATTCCGGCGCGGTTAATTGCCTTTGGCGTATGGCCTGTTCGCATCAAGAAAAGCATCCTAGCAGTTGAAACCGCAGCTACACAAACGAAACCTGCTCCCGACAGGTTACAAAACCCTTAATTTTCGGTTAGTCCGCGCTTTTGGGACTGGGAATGCAATCGCCCTAGAATTCCATTCTGAGGCTTGGTGCAAGATCGGGGCTTACGCAACAGCACCACATCTGAGGGCAACCACAGAGGGATTGAACCGACAAGAACGCTATATGTATAAGCTTTGCGTAAGTCCTGAAGATGTGAGGAAACGGTATTAGCGTGCAAAGGGTGTTAGCTGGAAAGCTTGAGTTTTGCCGTTATAAGTACCGATGCCGACAATGACTCCGCGATCGCTAATGTCGGTAGCACTGGTTAAATTCCAACCCGAATTAGCCGGAATGACGCGATTGAGATCAATCATCCGATCGCCACTGTAAAGGAAGGCGCGAGGAATGCGGCTGGCATTTTCCGCTTCACCGACCACTTGCCCACGATTGTTGATACTGTTAGCGATGCTGCTTTGTCCGCCTAAAGTGCCGAGATCCATCATTTTGCCATTCCTGTAGAGGAAGGCTTGAGGTTGATGATTCGCAGTGT
This sequence comes from Coleofasciculus sp. H7-2, assembly GCF_042747725.1. NCBI lineage: Bacteria > Bacillati > Cyanobacteriota > Cyanophyceae > Coleofasciculales > Coleofasciculaceae > Coleofasciculus > Coleofasciculus sp. H7-2. The sequence continues at coordinate 5,815 of NZ_JBHZGO010000030.1, read as the reverse complement.
CTGCCACCCCAACCACCTGACCTTGGTTGTTGATAGCATTAGCGGTGCTGCTTTGTCCGCCTAAAGTACCGAGGTCAGTTTTTTGACCGCCGCTGTAGAGGAAAGCTTTGGGAATGCGATCGCGATTCTCTGCAAAACCGACTACTTGCCCGTTTTCATTGATGTCGTTCGCGTAGCTGTTCAAACCCCCGAAGGTGCCGAGGTCAATCTTCTTGCCGTTACTGTACAGGAAGGCGTGCGCCTTATCGTTGCTAGTGTCGGCAAATCCGACTATCTGACCTTTACTATTAATACTTCTGGCATCGCTGCTTTTACCGCCAAGGGTGCCGAGGTCGGTTGTTTTGCCATTTTTGTAAAAGAAGGCGTGATAATTTTCATTGGCAGTCATTACACCGACTATCTCCCCGTTCTCATTGATACTCGTAGCGGCGTTGTAGCGGCTCTTAAGACTGTTAATTTCACTCATTTTGCCATTGCTATAGATGAAGGCTTTTTGGGTACTGTCGTTAGGGTTAAAAAATCCAACCACTTGATCGTTATTATTAATTTTTTTGGCAACGCTGGCACGGCTATTGAGGGTGTCAAGATTGACGATGCTGTAGCGTTGACCTGCGGGAATTTGTGTCTGTGATGGCTGGGCATTGCCTGATGAGTGAAGGGTGACGCGGGCAGCAACAACCAATCCACCCAGTGCTGTGATAATTCCTAAAATAGCGATCGCTTTATTAGTAAAATTCATGATGACGCGATACCTGAAAAATTCAAGGGAAAGGCAAATATCGGTTGTGCCCGTTCTCCTCGACTAGCGATCGCCAGCGATAGTTGCTAATTCGATCGGAATTCCCCAAGAGGATTAGTTATTTCTACTGGTATCCCGCTGCTTGCAACGTGAACAATCGAGCATAGCGTCCCCCAGCTTTCAATAATTCCTCGTGACTTCCCTGTTCTATCACCTTTCCGGCTTCCAAAACTACAATCTTGTCAGCCATTCGCACCGTCGAGAAGCGGTGGGAAATTAGGAGAACCATCTGGTTTTTTGTAACTGTCCGAAAGCGGTCGAAAATCATCACTTCCGCCTCTGCGTCCATCGCCGCCGTTGGTTCATCCAATACCAAGATATCTGCTTTAGTTCGCATAAAAGCGCGGGAAAGGGCGATTTTTTGCCACTGACCGCCAGAAAGTTCCGTTCCTCCTCTAAACCATCGTCCTAACTGAGTCTGAAACCCGTCTGACATCGTTTCGATAAAAGGTTTCGCCATGCCTTTTTCTGAGGCAATTTCCCAGTGTTTTTCGTCTTCTAAGTAGTTGACATCCCCAACGCCCACATTCTCTCCTACCGTGAACTGGTAGCGGACGAAGTTCTGGAAAATCACGCCAATCCGTCGATGCAGCACTTCAATATCCCATTCCGGCAAATCCAAGCCATCGAGTAAGATGCGCCCAGAATCGGGTGCGTACAATCGAGTTAAAAGTTTAATTAGCGTGGTTTTTCCAGAACCGTTCTCACCGACAATCGCCAGTTTTTCTCCCGGTTTCAGGTGTAGCGAGACTCCATTTAAGGCAGGTTGAGGACTTCCTGGGTAGGTGAAGTAGACATTCTCAAAACGCACCCCATCATTCGGAAGTACACCCTTAGTTGCCATTCCCCAGGATTTGGGGATGTCTTGTTCTAAAAACTCGTAAAGGTTGGATAAATACAGGTTGTCTTCGTACATTCCCCCAATGGAAGTGAGGGCGGCGGAGAAGGTAGACTGTCCTTGCCGAAACACCATCAGGTACATTGTCATGTCGCCAAGGGAAATCCGACCCGCGATCGCTTCTAGGACAATCCAGGCGTAGGCGAGATAGAAGGCGGCGGTACTCAAACTCCCCAGCAAGTAACCCCAGAATCCTCGCCGTAACGTTAAATCCCGGTCTTCGCCGTACAGTCGAGAGAAGATGTCTTGGTAGCGTTGCAGTAACATCGGTCCCAACTGATACAATTTCACCTCTTTGGCGTAATCTTCCCGCGCAATCAGTGTTTCCAGGTAGTGTTGTTGGCGGGTTTCAGGCGATCGCCAGCGGAACAAGCGAAAAGCTTCTCCAGAAAAGCGCGTTTCGGCGATAAAAGCAGGCAAGGCGGCTACAACCAGTACCACGACTGCCCAAATGGAGAATTGCAGCAGCAAACTGCCGTAGGTGACAAGCGACAGACCACCCTGAATTAAGCTGAAAGTACGGCTGACTAGCGATAAGGGACGACTGGATGCTTCTTGTCGCGCCCGATTCATCTTGTCGTAAAACTCGGAATCTTCAAAGTGGGTGAGGTTGAGTGTGAGTGCCTTTTCTAAAATTAAGACATTCACCCGCTGACCTAACAACACTCGCAGCAAGGACTGACAAACGGATAGACCCCTTTGACTACCTGCCAGCAACAGGACAGCGATCGCTTCCAATCCTACATAACCTAACGCTGACGGGCGATCGCTTTGCAAGCCGGTTTGAGAAGCCAAAACCACCCCATCGACGATTAACTTGCTGACATAGGCAACAGCCGCTGGTAGCAAACCCGCAAATAAGGTTAAAGTGGCAAGAACGATCGTGAGGATGCGGCTAGTAGTCCAGACTAAACTAATCGCGCGATCGCTGTATCGGAAAACTGCTAGAGATTGGCGTAAGCGGTGCCCGATCAGCCTGAAGACATTAAATTTCTGGTGACGACTCATAATCTATTTATAACGTCGTCTAGGCATCGGAAGGAGCAAATGCAATCGCCCCTACAGGCGGTAAAACAACTTCTAGATCGAAGTAGCGATCGCGCAACACTCCCGTAAGCGATCGCAATCCCCATTCTTCACTGCGACGATGACCGACGGCGATAACGCGAATTCCTGTTGCTTCCACAGCAGCTGCCGCTGGTTGTCTCAACTGTCCAGTAATGTATAGATCGGCACCCCGCATTGCCGCCTCGCGGATTAGCGCATCGGTCATTGCCCCAACGACAGCCACTCGCTGGATGTCGCTTCCACTACTAGCAAGTGTTTTATCGTATCCGCCAAAGATTTCACGAACGCTATCGCAGTAACTCACAAAACTCTGTGCAGATATTTCCCCGATCGTACCAATCGGTCGTCCTTCCTTTTCACCCAACACCTCCAATGCAGACATCCCCAGCACATCGGCAAGTCGAGGATTAAAACCCAGTGTCATACGTTCGTCAAAAGCCAGATGATACGCCACCACGCCGACATCGGGTGCTAGTTGTCCCGCCTCCAGCTTCCAGGGACGATGGAAAAATAGGGCATCTAAGTGTTGAGATGTCGCCCATTCAGGCAATCCCGCCCAAGGTTCCAGCGCTAATCCAATCCGACGGATAGGGCGCAAGGAGGGCTGATAAATGCCACCTTGGTCATCACCAAAGCGATGAACGGCAAAGAATCGATCTAAAAATTGTGCAAGATCGTTTAGCGCGATCGCGTCTCCAGTCCATGCAACTGTACTCATGGGCAAAATCTAGCTTGTACAAGTGCTTCATAAAATCCTCTGCTTTCTCTTTCTTGGCGTCCTTGGCGTCCTTGGCGGTTCGTCAAAAAAAGTCTTACAAATCAAAGAGGATTGCTATATAAAGTCAAAGGTTCCACCGTCCCCCCTTAAACTGGTAGCCTATCTCACTTATGGCTCAGTTATGGCTCAGTAGAACTGGAAACCGGATGAATCGGAGAGACTTGCTGCAATTTTTGCGCTTCCAGCACTTCTAGCCTAGCCAGGGATGTAGCAGCGTCCGCTAGCTGTAAAGCCAGATTCACCCGACATACGGGATCTTTTGCTTGCCAAAGATCCCGCGACAGACAATGCACTCGATAGCGGAACATTTTAATGGAGTATGACGGGATGGCTTTAACAGTCATGGTTACAATCTCTTTTCTACAGAAGCTTGAATGCCCAGAAGTACCCGTGCTGGCTCTAGATAGACAAATATCAGTATGATTACTTTGTCGTTAGTACTGATTGTTACATCATAAGTGACTGCTGGCGGTACAACCCGTTCATGCTTCACAACTACAGTGTATTGCCCAATTGGCAGGTCATCAAAGCCCGCATCTGCATGAATCAGGTCAACTGTCTCTTGAGCGATCGCTTGCCCATCTTGCCCAAGTAAAGTAATAAAGGCAATGCCATCAATTGAAGTCAGGGCATGATTCTCCTGATTGCGAATCGTGACATAAATATCGGACATTTACTCAGCCTTTTGTTCCCAGTGTCATGAGTGTATCCGATAACAAAAGCGATCGCTTGATGGTCTGGTAAGGAGAAATTGGTTAAAAGTAGCATCCACAAAAGCGATCGCTTTTGTGTTCAACAATAAAGCCAGCTACAGGGTACCATTGCTGTAGCAAACCCCGATAGAGAGGCGCTATGTTCATCAGCCTGATTGCAGACTACGGAACCGGCGATCCAGCTTTTGCAGAGGTCACGCAACGTCTTTTGATGGCTCTACCTTCCTCCCAGATTTACTGCCTCTCGGTTCCTCCCTTCAGTACCTTGGCGACTGGTTTCTGGATAGCTCAACTCGGACTCAACCCCGGTCCCCAAGAGCGTCTCATTTATCACAACTGCGCTCCTCGCCAAGACGACCCGGAAGCACGGCAAAACAATGAAGGCGAGGGATTAACTTATGCGCTGCTGCCTAACGGCGTCAAAGTGGTGGGTGTATTTGCTGGTTACACCCTCTCTTTTATCAAAGATCATGCTCAAGTTTTGCAAACGGTAAAAGTTTCTAGAGGCGGATCGCAGTTCCGTTCGCGGGATGTGTTTCCTAATGCAGCGGCAGCGATCGCTCAGGGAGACACTAACTATTTGGGGGAAGTCTTGAACGCCAGTCAAATCCCCGATGCACCGAGCGATCGCGTTGCCTGGATCGATGGCTACGGTAACATCAAAACTACAATCCCTGCCGATACCCTCAACCTAAAACCGGAAGAAAAAGTAGTCATTCGTGTCGGGGATGTCGTGAGCGATGCCGTCTACTGTGATGGCAGTTTCCGCGTACCGCAAGGAACTTTGGCGTTTTCACCGGGAAGTTCCGGCTGGAATGCCGCACATGATGGAAAGCCTATCCGTTGGATGGAGTTATTTTTGCGAGGCGGCAATGCTTGGGAACGCTTCGGCAAACCCCGTGTGAATCAAGTAGTGACTCGACTCTAAAAAGGAATTAAAAATTACCCTTTGTTAATTTTTAATTTGGCATTTCTAATTTTATAGCGGCTCTTTAGGAGCATTGCCGATCAGCGCTTGCACCAAATTCCAAAACGCCGAAATAAATGCCGCTCCTAAGACAACAAACATCAACATCGCCAGCCCAGCAAAGGGAGAGGTAATGAATAAGACGATGAACGCGAATAATAGAATCGTCAGTAGTGCCTTGTTCATAGGTGCTGTTTCCTTCCGATTCAGGTGTACTCTCAAAGCATAACTAGCTGGTTTGTTGTAGCGTCCCCTTCTCTGTGCTGAATTAAATATCATCACAGGGGGAGATGTTCTCACAGCGACTAAGTTTTAAAGAAGCGAGGAAGCTGTTAAGAGTGAGCGCTGCGAAGAAGGCGATCGCTTTCACAAATCTTGGCTATCGCAAATAGCCTCTGGTGAATTATCATCGAAACCTCGCGGGAAACCCTGCTGCTTTAGCACAGGGAGGGATAGCGACGGCGTGGTAGCGCCAATCTCTTAAGCGTCTCACAAAATATCTGGTACACTGTGAGACATGACGCAGAAAGCCTTCAAGTACCGCATCTATCCGACTCCTGAGCAAGAAACCTTGCTCAAGAGGACGATGGGC